>JAPLFP010000321.1 GCA_026390585.1 Ignavibacteriales bacterium
TTGTCAATCTTCTGCGGAATGCTGCGCTGCACACCCAGGCCGATTCGTCCATCACGATGAGCGCGTATCCTGAGGGAAAGGAGTGTCTCGTGACAATTGAGGACAATGGACCAGGATTCCCTCCGGATTCGCTCAACAGGATCTTCGAGAAGTTTTACCGTGTGCCTGGATCCAAGACCGGCGGCATCGGCCTTGGATTGTCGATCGCACAAGGATTTGTGCTGGCACATGGAGGGAGAATGACGGTGGAGAACCTGAGCGGAGGTGGAGCGAGATTTACTATTCGTCTTCCTCTAGAATCCGGTATGCAATCGAATGTGGAGGTTCCGCATGAGTGACAAAGCCGTTGTGCTTGTCATTGATGACGAGATTCAAATCCGTCGCCTGCTGGAACTGACTTTGAAATCCAATGGCTTCAAGGTGTTGCTTGCTGAGACCGCGCAGGAGGGAGTGCGGCGGGCGGAGATGGATCGTCCGGAACTTGCGATTCTCGATCTGGGCTTGCCTGACATGGATGGTATAGAAGTGTTGAAAAAGATACGCCAGTGGTCATCCATGCCCGTTGTCATTCTGTCGGTCCGCGACTCAGAGTCTGACATCGTCTCGAGTCTCGATGCCGGAGCAGATGACTATCTGATAAAGCCGTTTCGGACAGGGGAGCTACTAGCTCGAGTCCGCACAGCTCTGCGCCATCGCCCTGGTCAGCCTGTTGGAGACCTGTTCGAATCTCGTGGTCTGTCGGTTGATCTCTCTGCTCACACGGTGAAAAAATCGGGGATCGCAGTCAAACTGACGGCAATCGAGTTCGCGTTACTTGCCCTTCTTGTCCGCTACGCAGGCAAAGTGCTCACGCACAAATTCATTCTCGAACAGGTATGGGGACCGGCGCACGTTGATGAAACACAGTATACGAGGGTCTATGTAGGGCAGCTACGTAAGAAAATCGAAGATGACCCGGCGAATCCAAAGCTCATTCTTACCGAGTCCGGCATCGGATATCGACTCGGCGTCGATGCATAGCTCGCCCGCCAGTAACTGATCGAGCAATGCGCACATCGTTTGCAGAGCCTCCGCAACATTGATCTAGCGGTGAAACTCAGCTGAGCGTCACGCCATCCCCAAAAACATCAAAGCCCTGGACTTTCGTCCCGGGCTTGAGTTTGCTCCGCGAGGTTCACAGACGTCCACCCACTCCTACGCCTTCGACTGCCCTTTGTTTTCAGGCGCTTGCTACGTGGAAAGCCCTACCTCACGCTCGATGTGAACCGAATTACGGACTATCTAGACCTCTCACGTGATGTAAATCACCTCTCCGATTTCTGGCTTGACAATATCCGCAACTCTTAGTATCGTTAGACCGTAAAACGATTTGGGTCGAATATGCCAGAAGTCGCTAAAGATGATGTAGTTAGAGATGCAATCCTCCAGGCGGCGGAGCGTGTCTTTCAAAAGTGGGGATTGAACAAGACCACGATGGAGGACATCGCCCGCGAGGCGAAGAAAGGGAAAAGTACTCTCTACTACTATTTCGAGAGTAAGGAAGAGATATTCGATACCGTTGCGATAACCAGTTTGGGAAAGGTCATTACGAAGGCGATGGCTGCCACTCAGGATCTGGGATCAGCCAAAGAGAAGATCAAGAAGTACATCGCAACACTCTTGATCGATCTAAAGAGCTATGGCAGCCTGTATTCCATCGTGCGGAACGAGATAAAGCGAAACCATAGCTTCATCGAGAGAATTCGGGATCAGTTCGACCCGAGAGAAGAAGAGTTCATTCGCGGCATCTTGCGGAGTGGCCTTCGGTCGGGCGAGCTCACTTTCTTTGACGAGAACGGGCTGAGTGCCGCCGTGAAGGCCATAATCGGCATTACCCATGCTTTGGAAATCTATCTCCTGGTTGAAAACGATGATCTTGCACAAATCGACATCGCTGCGAAGATGATTACCGAGGGGCTCTAGTTTTTTTTGTCCGCGTTTCGACCAAAATACGTAAACAGTCTAATATTCTAAAGGGCTAGATCATGAAGAATAGGCAGAAGCTACTTGTTCTTTCACTCGCTGCAATTGTGTTTTCAATGTGGAGTTGTTCCAGTAATTCAGGCAATCAAGATACCGTTGCTCTTAAGGTACAGGTTGAGAGAATAAAACCCGCCGACGTAGGTCAGGAGCTTGCATACAGCGGCACCATAGAAGAATCGGAGACGGTTCCGCTTAGTTTTTCTTCGGCAGGAACTGTATCGCAAGTACTTGTTTCCGAAGGTGCGATGGTAAAGAAGGGACAACTCCTCGCGACACTAAACAATGCAGCGTACCAGAATAACTATGCGATCATGCAAGCGACCCAGCAGCAGGCAGAAGATGCCTACAACCGCTTAACACCCATGCATAAGAATGGCACTTTGCCGGAGGTAAAATATGTAGAAGTGGAAACCGGTCTGCAAAAAGCAAAAGCGGCAGCAGCAATTGCTAAAAAGAGTCTAGACGACTGCAATCTCTATGCAACAACTGATGGCTATGTGGGCAAACGATCAATCGAGCCCGGATCGACAGCTATGCCGAACCTGAGTGCGTTTACGATTGTGAACATCAACAAAGTGCTTGCGCGTGTATCGGTTTCAGAAAACGAAATTGCCCTGATTCACAACGGACAAAAAACGACAATAGCCGTTGGTGCTTTGGGATCCGCGACCTATAACGGTGCGGTGGAAGAAATCGGTGTCGTTGCAGATCCATTGGCTCATACCTACAAGATAAAGATAGGAATAACAAACAAAGATCTGCGTATGAAGCCGGGAATGATCTGTTCTGCAGCCATTGAGAGCCCAGGTGCGGTGCACGGTGTGGTTGTTCCAAGCAGTTCCGTTATGGTCGATGAGTCGGGAAAGAACTTTGTGTATGTCGTTTCATCACAGAACAAAGCAATGCGTAAACATGTTGTCACCGGTCGCTTGTTGAACAGCGGTATTGAAGTGCTGGAAGGATTACAGGAAAACGAGGCGGTCGTCGTGGCAGGTCAGCATAAGCTCATAGATAATGCCTCTGTGCAAATTGTGAATTAGTGGCAAAGGGAAATTCCATGAGTATCAAAGAGAAACCTACGTTGCTCGAAACGCTTCTACGATACAAACAGGTGATTTATATCTTTACCGTCATTGCTGTGCTTGTGGGGATCGTGGCGCTTTTCCAGATGCCACGCGATGAATACCCCACAACTCAAGTGCCGGTAGGACTTGTCGTTGGTTTGTTTCCCGGCGCCTCGTCTCAGCAAGTAGAAGAACAATTGACGACGAAAGTAGAAAACTACTTGTTCCAGTACAAGTCGGTCGACCGTGCCAAGACGTATTCTGTCTCCAAAGAAAACTTCATGATTGTCTATGTCGAGGTTTCAGATAAGGAAAAAGACGTGGATGGGTTTTGGCTCAAACTTCGTCACGGTTTGAATGAATTGAAAGGAACACTCCCTTCGGGTGTGATTTCTTTGACAGCGAATAACGATTTCGGCAGTACCTCTTCAATGCTGCTTGCCGTTCAGTCTGAGACAAAGACGTTCAAAGAACTTGAAGAGTTCATCAGGTCATTTGAAGATGATGTCCGAAAAGTACCTTCAGTCTCACAAGTGAAGCACTATGGTTTGCAGAAAGAACAGATCAGTATCTACATGGATGGTGCCAAACTTGCGAATTATGGCATTAAACCGATGCAGGTTCTTGCTGCTCTCAAACCACAAAGCACAGTAAACTATGCGGGGGAGATAGATGACGGTACCTCTGTGCATCCCATTCATATCGCTTCAAACGTGAACACTGAACAGGATGTGGCCTGTCAAATTGTGTATTCCGATCCACGTGGCAATGTTGTACGCGTCAGAGATATTGCACAAGTGGTGCGTGAATACGACGACCTGGATTCTCATGTCCGGGTGAACGGAAAAAAGTGTTTGCTCGTTTCGCTCGAAATGAAATCGGGGGAAAATGTTGTCCACTTTGGTAGTGAAGTACAAAAGGCCATTGACAAGTTCTCCACTGCGCTTCCGCCTGACGTAAAGATCATCACCATTTCCAATATCCCCGATGTCGTGTCGAAAGCTATTGCAAGCTTCCTCAAAGAATTTGCCATTGCACTGATAGCGGTCATATTGGTTACGGTCCTTCTGCTTCCGATGAGAATCGCCCGTATTGCGGCCATAGCAATTCCAACTTCTATCTTAACGACTATTGGAATTATGTGGGCAAACGGAATGGATCTGCAAACCGTGTCGCTTGCAGGTCTGATTATTGTCCTTGGAATCACTGTGGACAATGCCATCGTCATCGTCGATAACTATGTGGAGAAACTGGATCAGGGCATGTCCCCGTTCGATGCGGGAACAAAAAGCGTGACTCAACTCTTTAGTTCTGTGCTTTCCGCTACGCTCATTGTCATAGCGTGCTTTCTGCCAATGCCGTGGTTTATGAGTGGTACTGGTGGCGACTTCATCCGATCTCTACCTGCGACCATTTCCTATGCGCTGCTCATTTCCTTACTGGTGTCGGTCACTGTCATACCATTGTTGAGTTATCACTACATCAAGACTGGAGTAAGAAACGATGCGTCACGACAAGGGAAAGCGACATTTCTCACCAGACTTCAGAAGTTCTATGACGGCCTACTCGAGAAGGCATTCAAAAGGAAAAAACTCGTTGCTCTTGCAGGAGGCCTTTCGTTCATCATAGGACTTGTACTGATTGCGATCACTCCGCAGCAGTCATTCCCACCAATAGAGAGAAACCAGTTCGCGGTAGAAGTATTCCTTCCCGTCGGAAGTTCGCTCCGGCAAACAGATTCGATCATGACGGATCTTGAAAGGACATTGCAGGCAGATCCGCGAGTTCGTGTGGTAACGTCATTTGTCGGAACAAGCTCGCCTCGGTTCCATGCTCTCTATGCTCCTAACTTTCCGGCAAAGAACTACGGGCAGTTGGTCGTGCTTACGGAATCGAACGAAGCCACTGTTGAGATCCTTGACGAGTACAGCAAAAAAATGGAAGGCAGATATCCGCTCGCCAATATCAAATGGAAGCAGCTGGCGTTCGTCATATATAAAGCTCCGATTGAAATCCGCATTTCTGGCGATAGCATCCAGACAATCAAACAGGTGGCACATCGCGTTTCTGACATCGTGCAGCAATTCAAGGATGTTGAGTTCATACGCACCGACTATGATCAGCCTTTGCAATCTGCCGATCTTGTTGTAAAGAAAGATGAGGCGGCACGTCTGGGGAATTCGAATTCGCTGCTCGCGTTGTCGTTGATGATTGGGACCAGAGGATTGCCGGTCTCAACGGTATGGGAAGGAGATTATCCTGTTGATGTGAAGTTGAAGATCGACAAGAAAACGAAAACCAGTCCCAGCGATATCATGAACCAATATGTAACCTCTCAGTTCATGTTGTCCTCTGTTCCGGTTCGTCAGCTGGCAGCGATACGGCCGGGTTGGACGGAAGGAGAGATTGTGCGGCGTAACGGCATACGAACCATAACCGTCCTGGCAGAAGTAAAAAGAGGGCTTTATCCTGCAATCGTGTTCAATCGAATTAGACCTCTTGTTGACAAGATGGACCTGCCCCCCGGGGTTTCTATCCAATACGGCGGCGATTTCCAAATGACCGACGAGAATATCACACCGTTCAAGTATTCACTCGCCGTAAGTGTCATTGTTATCTTTCTCATTCTGATGTTTCAGTTCAAAAATATCAAATCGTCACTTCTTATCATGGTGACACTTCCGCTCAGTGTCTTTGGAGCCGCGTTCGGAGTGTTTGTCACAGGGTATCCATTCGGAACTACAGCCTTCATCGGATTAATTGGCTTGATGGGAATCGTTGTCCGTAATGGAGTAATATTTATCTCGTATGCAGAACACCTTCGTCATGAGCTTGGGCATTCGCTGGAAGAAGCCGCAATATCTGCGGGAAAAAGGAGAATGCGGCCAATATTCTTAACGTCGGCTGCAGCAGCTGTTGGGGTCATCCCTATGATTCTAAGCCGCTCAGCGTTGTGGGGTCCGCTTGGTGCCGTAATATGTTTCGGACTGCTCTTTGCACTTGTGCTCTCACTGCTGGTGATGCCCGTGCTCTACTATCTAGTCCACAGAAAAGATTTCGAGAAAGTTGAAGAGACAGAGAGAAAATGGAAAAATATGGTTTGATTTGCCTGATCTGGATTTGCGCATTTCCTGTCTTTGCTCAGCGAGCGCTGACATTAGACGAAAGCAAGAAGCTTGCCTTGCAGAACAATGCCAAGATCAAGAATGGTGTGCTGGAAATGGAAGCATCACGGCAGACAAGCAAGGCGGCGTTCACGAGATATTTCCCCTCCATCAGCGCCACCGGTGCAATGTTTGAAGCACAGAAGAACATGATGGAGATATCTACGCAGGGGGGTAACCTGCCTGTCTATGATGGCAACTTAGCGAATCTTCGGACAGCAACGCAATTTGCGTATATGCCTGCATCAACAATGGGATTGATGAAATCCGGTACGTTTGGTGTGCTAACAGCGGTGCAACCGATTTTTGCCGGAGGTCGAATTTGGAACGGCAATCGGCTGGCATCGCTGGGCGAGGATGTTAGTGAACAGAAAAACCGACTTGCGCAGAATGAAGTTCTGCTGAAAACCGAAGAGCAATATTGGATAGTCGTTTCACTGAATGAAAAGACTAAGACCATTCAACGCTACGAAGACTTTTTGAACAGTCTGCTATCGCAGGTGGAAGATGCATTCAAATCTGGACTTGTTTCCAGAAATGATTTGCTCAAAGTGAAAGTAAAACGCAGCGAGGTGCTTCTGAACAAGTCCAAGGTGGAAAACGGACGGAGGCTGGCAACGATGGCGTTCTGTCAGCATATCGGCATTCCGTATGATTCGACATTGACCCTTATCGATTCACTTGGCGTAGATGGCTCACCGCTGGCATTCTCAGTCGATCACATCGGAGCATTAAAAAACCGCTCAGAATATCGCCTACTTCAGGCATCAGTCCGAGCGGAAGAACTGCAAAGCAACATGAAACTTGGAGAATACCTTCCGCAAGCTGGTATCGGAGTGACTGGATTGTACATGAAGCTGGATGAAAGCAAGGATCGAACGCTGGGTATGGTGTTCGGCACGGTCTCGATTCCGATTTCCGGCTGGTGGGAAGCATCGCACACGCTTCAGGAGCGCAGTATCAGGGAACAGATTGCACAGAACACGATGAAGGATAACTCGGAATTACTGCTGCTGCAAATGCAAAAAGCGTGGCAGGACTTGACGGATGCATATAAGCAAGTTTATCTCAGCGAAGAAGCAAAATCGCAGGCGGATGAAAATCTGAAAGTGAATCGAGACAGTTACAGCAATGGCATGAGCAATCTTTCCGATTTACTGGAAGCGCAGGCGCTTCAGCAGCAGATGAATGATCAGCTTACAGATGCCAAGGCGAGCTATCGAGGCAAGCAGACCGTGTATTTGCAGGTAACGGGAAGATAGTGCAGACAATGCTCGGGAGGGAATTCACGAAGGATGCGGCGAACAACGGGAAATGAAGTTTCTGAGTGGAGCGGTGGAACAAACTCCAGTGTGCAGGTGATCGAAACACAAACTCCCAATATGAAAAGGAGGATGCAATGAGTGATCAGCCTAATTCGGTGTATGGAGCTATCGGGGTAGAGAAATCCTATTCGATCGGTGATACGATCACCACCATAGGTGATCCTGCCGACGGATTCTACATTCTTCTATCCGGAAAAATCGGGGTATACAAGAAAGATTTCACCGTCGCTGAAGTCGACACCAGCGGCACGGTTTTCGGCGAACTCGGTTGTATCCTCAATATACCGCGGACTGCCACATTGCAGGCTTTGGAGCCTACCTCGGTGCTGTTTGTGAAAATGACGATTGACGAGCTGGTGGAGAAGCATCCGGAGTTTGCGAAGAGACTTCTGGTCGATCTCGCTGATCGGTTGACGAAAACAACGGAGTTGTGGTGGGATGCGGCGTCTGAACCCGGCTTGCGCAGGCAGTTGACCCGTGCTGCTCGCATTCCTTTCATCTGATGATCTGAGCGCACTATATACAGGTGACGGGAAGATAGAGCAGGCAATGCTCAGAAAGAACCCATCAACTCTGCGACGGACAAGGGGAAATGATGCCTCTGGGTCGAAGGGGAAAACAACCGTAGGATCTCGAGGGGCGATTGTCACCAGGTGCAATTCTCCTATGCGCTCAAGACGAGGCAAGAAGACTCTGCTTTGCAGGCGATCAAAACACAAACGCCCAAGATAATCTCTTGGGCGTTTGTGTATTTGGAGGCGTAATTCGAGGTTTCGTGTTGCTTGGCTCCGCGTTAAACACGGGGACTCTATTAAGCCTTCCCTCGAAATTCCCGTGGTTTTCACCAACAATCCAAAAGGCGCCAAGCATATTGCTATTAGCCGGGACCGGCTGCCATACTATTTGGACCTGACGCCAGTGGATCTTGATGCTCTACGAAGATCTGGATTGATCGAGCAAGATGCAATCGTCAGAGCTCCGAAGCCAAAAATCAACTATCCCGTGCTCGCTGGTGAATACCTGCGGAAGCTTGAATGTGGAGAGTGTTCCAGTCGATCTGATCTGGCTCGAAACCTCGGTGTCAGTCGTGCATGGGTATCGAAAGTCATCAGAAGAGGCTCCTTGCAGAATTCGGAAGCACCCCAGTGATTCTATGCTTTCTTGTTTTTCCTCAGGATACTCCTTCTCTTCCGGCTCAACTTGCGCAATATTGTTTGGATCTACTTACTATCTTGAATCACTTGAATAGCCTTATCGAGTAGTTCATCTTTTCCTTCAATTATTCCTTTTATCGTCGGTTTTATTTCTATGTCGGGAACAATTCCTACTCGTTGAGTTTCTCCTCCATCCGGATAATAGACACCAAAGCAATCGATCGTTGTGCTAATATCACCGGGCAACGAAAATTGGCGAACATCTCCGTCAGCACCGGCAGTAGGGCTTCCAATTATAGTTGCTCTGGGTGCCTTTTTGAATGCCATTGTAGTAAATTCAGCTTGGCTTTGAGTAATTTCGTTTACAATAATTGCAACTTTGCCTTTAAAGTAATGTGGGTTATTCTTTCCCACCGTCGTATAAATGCTCTCGCTAAAAAGAAACATGCCAGGCATTTCAGAATTAACTTCAGTAAACTTGGCAAATTGGATGGGCTCTGGCATCAAGTACTCGCCCAATGTTTCGAGTATGGGCTCCGAAGGATAACATCTCAAATCTATAATTATACCCTTACAGTTTTGAAAGTTGTTCATCATATCAGGTAATTCGGATTTCTTTATTGTTCCCGGATATATATATCCAATACTCTTGCCCAGCATTTTCCAGGATTTCATTTTGCTTGTAGAAATAGAGTAAGGCATAATTTCCAATTTGACGCACGTAACATTATCCGTCTTTACTTGTCCCTCGCGGAAGTAAGAAATCGAAATGGATTCGTTATTACATCGCAAAACATCTGGGGCAATAGCTCTAAGTTTCGTCGAGAACTTTGAAGCAGGGTAAATCGGAAGTTTTCTCTTGACAATTTCATCAACGCTTTCGCCGTTGACTTTTTCAATTATGTCGCCAATCTTAAGCTGAATAGTCGAATCTAATGCGGAATGGACCCCCGTAACAACTGCTTTGTTCTCTATAAAAGAAATTTTACAGGGAACTACATATTTCCCGTAGTAGTCACGCAGCACTTTATCGTTTCCCCAAATAGATGCGTGTGAATCGTGAATCTTTTCAATTAGTCTATGAATTGTTAAACGATATTCCAACTCGTTACTTGATTTCACAAATTGCGGTATGAAATCGCGCAGAACTTGGTTCCAATTATCTTCAATGAGATTTCTATACGGAAAATAATATTGGATAATATTCCAGTAACGGTAAAGAGAGAGCAACCTAAAACCCGCATCAGGAAACGTCATTTTCTTATACGGGTTCTCATGTTTGAATGTCGAGAAAATGCCTAAATAGAAATTACTTGAATCTCGTTTTGCAGTTGTGATGTCTTTCAACTGAGCAACGATAACCTTTCCAAGTTCTGTTTCATCATCAGTCCATTCCAGATCAGGCATGATTTTAATTCTTCTTTTATCAATAATAACCGGCTCTTGTTTCTCTTTTATTCCACCTAAACTGTTTATCCATTCTGACAAAATTCTATTGCGGTCATCCCTTGAATTGCATTTTAGAACTTTCGGCATGATGCGGAATAGTTCATAATCCCAATTCACATCTCCTTTCGAAGCCGTTGGGTGATAGTATTTAAGAAAACCCCATAGTTTACTAAGCACGGTTAGATCATCATAGTCTTTATTTGTTGGGTTGTTTAAGATTATGTTCGAGCCGTTATTAAAAGTTGTATCGAGTAATGCTTTATATTTAGGTTTAGCTTCGGATGTTTCTCTAGCACCAAGGAGACAGCGAACACTAAGACCGAGTTCCTTAGGCCACGCAATGCTTGCACCAATATTGCTATTGGTGTCGTCCAAGTGTATTTGATACGCGCCTGAAGCATTGCCCTCCGTAGAACTCCAAAAGAAAGTGCGGCGCTTTAAACGAAGGAAGCCATCATCATAGCGGAGCCCCGCAAACAACGCAGAAAATCCACTGGTGTTTGTGCCAGCTACATTTCCGGGACCTTGACCAATCACCTTTAATGCATTTGCATCCTCGTTTACGTTTGTTTCTAATGTATCAAACTCATCTATTGTCGGTATATGCCAACCCTCAGGAGCCAATCCTCTTCTATCATTGACCGCGTACCAATTATACAACTTACCATATGTTTTTCCGTTTTCAGGATCATTATTGTAATGACACCAGGCAGGTTTCTCTTCTCGTCCGGCTCTTGCCCATTCTTCATTAGTTTTTGCTTCGGGTATAGGGTCACCGTTACGAAAGCGGCTGACGCTCAAGTTCTCTGCCATCCAAACTTGATTTCCAATCTTAACCGACTTAACCGTGCTCTGCGCCAGGATGTTGTTACCAGTCGATAGTGTCATCAGAATCAGCGCAAGAATTGTCAATGACTTCATTGATTTGGTCATTTCTAACTCCCGTAAGTAATTTTGTCCGAAAGATCTGATTGAATAGTCTTCTTGAACAGTAGGCACAAATCTTCTGATATCAAGTTACGAGGTCACCCTTCCATTGTCAACGCTTGGAAAAGGCACGGTAGGGTCAAGTCAAACTCCCCTTCTCTTGTGACGGGACTATACTTAAGGACTGGGACATAAAAAAACCCCGAACCGTTAGTTCGGGGTTTTATGTTGACTGGCTCTTCGACTCACTGCGGGTCGTGAGCGAACCCGATATTGCTGGCGGGGTGAGTTGTCAATTTCGTTACTGTTGTTTCTTTCTCTTTGCGAGTTTCTTGAGCTTAACGAGGTTGCCAGAGATAAGAGCCTCTTTTTTCGCACGGCTCCAACGCTTCACTTGCTGCTCTCTACGAAAGGCTTCTTTATATGAACGGAACTCTTCGAAATAGACCAATTGGAGAGGAGGATCAATTCTTGTTGTTCGGCAAGCCCTGCCCGCAAAATGACTCTTGATTCGCTTCTCGAGAGATCGACTGCTTCCGCTATACAGGTGATGGGATTGGAGGCGAAGCATGTAGAAAGAGGCTGGCATGGTTGATTGGCCCTTCGACTCCCCCTCGGCTCCGCCCTACGGGCGTTGCTCGGGGTCGCTCAGGGCCTCCTCGACTCGTCCCCTAGAAGGCGGAAGCCCCGAGCGAGTCCCGTCCTCTAAAATGGCTCGTCCCATCCTGACAAGGACGGGACGAGTCGAGGGGCTCCGCGAGTAGGACTCGAACCTACAACCCTGCGGTTACGGTACACTCCAGATCTTTCGACCTGGCCCGGACTATCTCTTCGTCCTCTCATCAGTGATGAGTTCGGACGTCGGGCGCTGTCGAGGCTTATTGGTGAGATTCCTCATCCTCTAGTCTCTGCACGTTCCCCGCTACGAAGTGCTTTTCTCTTTGCGGGGCTTCGCTCAGGATTACCATCTCTCGATTGCCGAAAGGAAGGCTTCCCTGAATTCACCCGATTTTTCAATCCCGATTACTCGGGAAAGCTGCTATCTGCTAACAGCCGCATGCTCTACCATTGAGCTATCGCGGAATATGTTTTTGAAAGAACAACGCTACAGCCGCATGTTGATCCCGTCACAATGTGATTGTGACGGGAGAAATCCCGCAGTTGTTTTGCGGGACTCTACCATTGAGTCCCGCTTCAAAACAGCAGGACTTCGTGTCGTCTGTCGACGACACTCAGCTATCGCGGAATGGTATGTGAAAGAAGAACCCGGAACGGCTTTTCCGGGTCGACAGAAATATATTGTACTTTCGGTGGAAAGTCAAGAATGTCTTGCATCATGTCGTCTCGTTGACATTCCTCGCAATTCGGACTATATTGCGTCAAAATTCTCAACAAACTATTGAATACAAGGAATGTCCGATGATGAAGGGTGGTATGCCGAACATGCAAGGCATGATGAAGCAGCTGCAGATAATGCAGGAGAAAATGGCCCAGGTGCAGGCCGAGCTGGAGCAAAAAACCGTCTCGGCCGAAGCAGGAGGGGGAATGGTGAAAGTGATTGCAAACGGGAAACAGCAAATTGTCAAGATTGAAATAGAGAAAGAAGTCGTCAATCCTCAAGAGAAAGAAATGCTCGAGGACCTTGTTGTGGCTGCCGTCAACAAGGCTTTGGAAAATGCAGGAGCTATGGCCCAACAGGAAATGCAGAAAGTTACTGCGGGCGCAATACCCAACATCCCGGGTCTCAACATCCCCGGCTTCTAAGGTGGACTACAACCAGTGATTTTCACAGCAGAATCGATCGAACAACTCGCAGAACAATTTGCCCAGCTCCCCGGGATAGGCCGCAAGACGGCACATCGGCTTGCCCTTTATGTTGTCAAAATGCAACGGGAAGAAGTGGTAAACCTTGCACGGGCTCTTGTGAATGTCAAAGACAGAGTGAAGTTATGTTCTGAGTGCTCCAATATTACAGAGGCAGACCCCTGTCCCATTTGCTCCAATACGAAGCGTGACAAGACGGTCGTTTGTGTGGTCGAAGAACCAACGGATGTGCTGGCACTGGAACGGACGAATGAATTCGTCGGAATCTATCACGTGCTCGGTGGGGCTCTCTCGCCGCTCGACGGCATAGGACCGGAACAATTGAGAATCAAGGAGCTTCTTCAACGATTGTCAGATTCCAGGATCGAGGAGATTATTCTTGCCCTGAATTCCGATGTTGAAGGTGAAGCAACGACGCTTTACTTATCGAAACTTCTCAAACCGCTTGGCATGAGAGTCACCCGCATTGCACGCGGTTTGCCTGTGGGAACGGATCTCGAGTTTGCCGACGAGGCGACGTTGAGCCGAGCTCTGGAAGGGCGGATCGCTGTTTGAAGTGGATATCTTCTGAAGACCAGATCATGAGAATTCGGGTGTGCACACAGTTGCTGGCGTTCGGTGTTCTGGTTGCTGTCACCCAGAGCGCCTGCAATATCTTCGAAACTAGAGATCCGGAGCCGCCGTCGCAATCGAGTTCCACCTTCATTCCCGCGACTGACCCGTCACTTGTGTTTTCGAATTTGACGAGTGCATTCCATGATCTGAATTCGGTCAATTACCTCAAATCATTGGCCGATTCTTCAACTGCCGGCCGCAACTTCAGCTTTGAGCCGACTCAGCAGGCGAAGATCAAATATGGTGGTGTGTTTCTCACGTGGAACAGACAGTCGGAGCAGCAGTATTTCGAGAATTTGCGTTCGAAGATTCCCACTGGCTCTGTAGCGACATTGTCGTTCGAATCATTGACGGTGCAGAGTCTCCAGTCCGATTCTGCCCAATACGAAGCAACGTATCGGTTGACTATTCCGCACACTGTGGCGACATTGCCGACGGAAGCGACAGGGAAAGCTCAGTTTCTGCTGATCGCTGACAGATCAAGAAACTGGGTGATATGGCGTTGGATCGATCTCACGACGAGCACAAGCACCTTCAGCTGGAGCGACCTGAAGGGGGCGTTTGGGCAGTGAGAGCAGAATCCAGAATTCAGAAAACAGAATTCAGAATCTCGCGCTTCCCATTCTGACTTCTCTGTTTAGAACATCGAATGAAACGAGTCTTCATCATAGTACCCATGTTGCTGATCTTCGGATCATGCAATCCATTCGCTCCCGGGTTGGATGAGAATCTTGATCTGGGTTCTTCGATTGTCGGAGACGCGACGACGATTGATGGCGTCTTTCAAAATATCAAGTACGCCTACACGTTTCGCGACACGACAATTTACGGACAACTCCTCAATTCAGATTTCGCATTCGTGTATCGGGACTATGATCGGGGAGTCGAGGTAACTTGGGGACGCGATGAAGATATGCAGACGACGCGGGGATTGTTTCAAAACGTCCAGCGTCTCGATTTGGTCTGGAACAACATCATTTCACTTTCCACCGACTCTGTAAGCAAACAAGCAAGTGTCAGTCGCAATTTCAACCTCACGGTGACGTTCAATCCGAGTGACATCATTCGTGTCGACGGATATGCGACGCTGGCCCTGGCGCGAACGGGCGTGCAACAATCGTGGCGGATTGTGCGGTGGCGCGACGAGTCAAATTTCTGACGGAATTCCTTTATGGTCACAGTAGCATATCAGGGCGAACCGGGAGCGTTCAGTGAAGAGGCCGCGCGCGGGTTTTTTGGTTCCAACGCACGGTTGTTGCCCAAGGAGAGCTTCAAAGATGTCTTCGAGTTCGCCTCGAAGCATCCGAAGGACTATGGTATTGTGCCCATCGAGAACTCCGTCTTTGGCAGCGTTCATCAGAACTACGATCTCCTCCTTCGGCACAAGCTTTCCATCGTGGGAGAAGTGAAGCTTCGCATCCAGCTTCACCTCATGGCGCTCCCCAAGGTTCCCCTGGGGAAGGTTCGCTCCGTATATTCGCATTCACAGGCGCTCGGGCAATGTGAGGAATATGTTCGCTCGCTCAAAGGTGTGAACATCGTCGCGTACTACGACACGGCGGGGGCTGCGAAGATGATTCGTGACCAGGATCGCCGTGATGCGGCAGCCGTGGCCAGCGCCCGTGCGGCTCGCACATACGGACTCTCAGTCCTCAAACGGAATGTCGAGAGTAATCATCATAATTTCACACGTTTCATCGTTCTCTCACGCAAACCCGGACTTGTCAAGCATGCCCGAAAAACCTCGTTGGTATTCGCGGTAAACGATGTCCCGGGCGCATTGTTCAAGGCGCTGGCGGTGTTCGCCCTTCGGGAGATCAACATGCTGAAGGTCGAATCGCGTCCGCACGTCGGAAAACCGTGGGAGTATCTGTTCTATCTGGACATTGAAGGATCGCCGACGGAAAGAACAGTGCAGCAGGCTCTCAACCATCTCGGGGAGTTAACGAGCTTCGTCCGTGTTCTCGGCGCGTATCCTTTTGGAACCACTATCAAGAGCTAACAATGCAGCTGGTGTACGTCTTTCGTGAAGGGTTTTCAGGATTTCGGCGAGCCAAACTTTCCATGTTTGCGGCAATCACCACTATTTGTGTTTCGCTACTCTTGTTGGGGACCTTCACGGTCCTTGTGCTCAACGCCAACAGCGTGGTGGAAACATTGCGCGACAAAGTTGAAATGGAAGCGTTCCTCTCGGATGCATTGGCGCCAGTAGAGACCTCCATTGTGCGGGATAGCATCGCCGGGCTCGAGGGTGTACGTGAGGTCCGTTATGTATCAAAAGAACAAGCAGCGGCGATCTTCAAAGAGGAATTCGGGGAAGACATCAACAAAGTTCTCGATTTCAATCCACTGCCGGCATCCGTCAAAATCTTTCTGAAGGATGGATACAAGAACGCCAAAGGAGCCGAGAAGGTGTATGACGTTGTGAAGAAGATAAGGGGGGTGGATGACGTCATCTATCGTAAGACGATGCTTGAGATGCTCGACCGTGGGGCCACCACATTTCTTTGGGTCGTTTTGGGGATTGGTCTGATCATTACGATCTCATCCATTTTTCTTGTTGCGAACACCATTCGCCTGGCCATCTATGCCAAACGCAAAATTGTACAAACCATGAAGCTCATCGGGGCGACTAAATCCTTCGTGAGGGGACCATTCATTCTTGAAGGGTTGGTGCAGGGATTCATCGGCGGCGGTTTGGCGGCGGGGATTCTCTTTCTCGTTTTTGGGTATATTGCGCGATGGATCTCGGTTGAGTTGGCAGATTTTGTGCAAGTGAAGCCCTACTACTACGGCATTGTCGTTGCCTTCGGGTGCGTGCTCGGATTCGTCGGAAGCGCTATTTCCATCAGGAAATTCCTCAGCCAGAGTGTTGTGAGCCAATAGCCTTCTGAATTGCTTTTTCAGGAATTCTTTTCTACACTCTCAACGCATCGTGCGATGCTCTCCAGGTCCAGCAAGCTCCATTCTTTGACACCACTCATGTTCATTGCACCCCCGTTGCGGACCCTATTCGCCGGTTCAACCAGTGAACTGATTTCTCTCGAATGATCACATTAGCAAAGATCTATGAATAAATTCACTGCACTCTACCTTTCCTCCGTCGGGAAGAAGATCATCATGAGCCTGAGCGGGCTCTTCCTCTGCACGTTTCTCATTGTGCACGCCTCCATCAACCTGTTCCTGTTCAAAGGGGCGGAAGCGTACAATGTGGCGTCGCATTTCATGTCGTCGAATATCATCATCCGACTTGTCGAGGTGGTTCTCTTCGTCGGACTCTTAGCCCATATGGTGAGCGGTGTTTGGGTGTGGACGCAAAACCGCCTGACTCGCCCTGTCGGCTACCAGAAGTATCGGCTGAAAGACAATACCAAGCTCTCCTCGCGCACGCCGATGTTGACGACGAGTGCCAGCCTGGTAGGGTTCTTCCTGGTCTCTCATCTCCTTACATTCTGGATTCCGACCCGTTTTGGTGCGGACCCCAAGCTGCCGTATGACATGGTATCAGAAGCGTTTTCACAGCCTGCCATGGCTCTTTTCTATATCATCGCGGTGGCATTTCTCGGGTTCCATCTGAAGCATGGATTCCAATCAGGTTTCCAGACGCTGGGATTGACGAACAACCGGTACAAATGGCTGATCGACAGCGTGGCAGTGATATTCTGGCTGATTATTCCGGTCGTATTTGCATCGATGCCTGCATACTTTCTTTGGTTCCAATGATCGCTTCTCTTCCCGTGTCGCTCGAATGTTGACCATTGCTATGGGAGCTTGTAAACAATGACGCTTGACTCGAAAATTCCTTCTGGTCCGATAGAGAAGAAGTGGGATAGCCACCGCTTCAACATGAAGCTCGTCAACCCTTCCAACAGGCGAAAGTACACTGTCATCATGGTTGGAACTGGGCTGGCGGGAGCTTCCGCCGCAGCGAGCCTGGGTGAACTGGGCTACAACGTTCTGGCGTTCTCTTATCACGAATCACCTCGTCGCGCGCACAGCATCGCAGCGCAAGGGGGCATCAACGCGCCCAAGAACTACTCCAATGACGGCGACAGCATCTGGCGGTTGTTCTATGACACCGTCAAAGGCGGGGATTATCGTGCACGTGAAGCAAACGTGTACCGCCTGGCGCAGGTGAGCGGCAACATTATCGATCAGTGCGTCGCTCAGGGTGTCCCGTTTGCGCGCGACTACGCGGGCTATCTCGACAACAGGTCGTTCGGGGGTGCACAGGTCTCGCGCACATTCTATGCACGAGGACAAACCGGCCAGCAATTGTTGCTGGGTGCCTACTCTGCCTTGAGTCGTCAGATCAATGCTGGAACAGTCAAGTTCTTTCCTCGCCGTGAGATGCTCGACCTCGTCATCGTGGACGGACAAGCGCGCGGTATCATCTGCCGCGACCTGGTGACAGGCAAGATCGAAACCTACGCGGCAAATGCTGTCGTCCTGGCAACAGGCGGCTATGCCAACACGTTCTACCTGTCGACGATGGCAAAAGCCAGCAACGCGACTGCCATCTGGCGGGCCTACAAAAAAGGTGCAGCGTTCGCCAACCCATGCTTCACGCAGATCCACCCGACATGTATCCCGCAGGGGGGACCGTATCAGTCGAAGCTTACTCTGATGAGCGAGAGTTTGCGGAATGATGGAAGGATCTGGGTGCCGAAAAAGAAAGGTGAGACGCGAAAGCCGCAGGATATTCCGGAAGAAGATCGCGATTACTATCTGGAGAGATTGTACCCGTCATTTGGAAACCTCGTCCCGCGTGACGTTGCGTCGCGCCGTGCAAAGGAAATGTGCGACAAAGGATTTGGTGTTGGAGCAACAGGTCTCGCTGTCTATCTCGATTTCGCTGACCCTATCAAGCGACTCGGGAAACATGTTATCGAAGAGCGCTATGGTAACCTCTTTGATATGTACCACGAAATCACCGCCGAAGATCCTTACAAGTCGCCGATGCGGATCTATCCTGCTGTTCACTACGCGATGGGCGGCCTTTGGGTGGACTACAATCTGATGAGCACCATTCCCGGACTGTTTGTTGCCGGTGAAGCAAACTTCTCCGACCACGGCGCCAACAGGCTGGGGGCAAGCGCGTTGATGCAAGGTCTTGCGGACGGATACTTCATCCTTCCCTATACGCTGGGGGACTATCTTGCGTCGACAAAATTCGCTCCTGTGAAGATGGACGATGCTCCGTTCAAGGAGGCGCAATCCGGAATCGAAGACATGATAAAGACACTCATGTCGATTAATGGCAAGAAGACTGTCGAGGAATTCCACCGTGAGCTGGGAAAGGTGATGTGGGAATGTGTGGGAATGGGGAGAAACAAGGCGAGGCTCCAGAAAGCGCTACAGGAAATCCCCAAAATACGGGATGAATTCTGGAACAATGTCAAAATTGTCGGTGCCGCAAACGATTTGAACGCAGAACTGGAGCGTGCAGGCAGGGTTGCAGATTTCCTCGAACTTGGGGAGCTGCTCTCACTTGATGCCCTCCATCGTGAGGAATCGTGCGGGGGACATTTCCGTGAAGAATACCAAACAGAAGAAGGCGAAGCCTTGCGGAACGACAAGAAGTTTGCCTATGTCGCCGCGTGGGAGTTTGCCGGTGTCGGCAAGAAGCCCATTCTGAACAAAGAGCCGTTGGAGTTTGAGTACGTGAAACCTTCGCAAAGGAGTTACAAGTAAAACCGAGTAGAAACCCGATTTCTGCCATGGGATTCAGTGTAAGAAATCGGGTTTCTACCAGAACAAGGAGCTACAAGTAATGGATTTCAAACTGAAGATCTGGCGCCAGAAGAATCGGAACGACAAAGGTCAGTTCGTCGACGACCAGGTGAAAGACATCTCGGCGGACGCCTCCGGGACGGGGAATAGCGACATGTGAACTCCGTATGCGTGTGTTCCATGACAGCGACACGATTGTGGCCGAGCCGTGGCGGACGAAAGCCTTCCCGATCCTCAAGGATTTGATCGTCGATCGCACGTCTCTGGACAGAATCATGGCAGCCGGAGGTTACATCTCGGCCAAAACAGGGGGCGTGCCCGAGGCGAACTCGATTCCTGTCCCGAAGCATGACGCCGAGGAATCGATGGATGCCGCCGCATGCATCGGATGTGGTGCGTGTGTTGCTGCTTGTCCAAACTCCTCAGCCATGCTTTTTGTGGCGGCGAAGGTTTCGCAGTTTGCACTCCTGCCGCAAGGGAAGATCGAGCGCAAAGAGCGTGTGCTTCGAATGGTTGAGCAAATGGACAAAGAAGGATTTGGCAACTGCTCAAACAATTATGCATGTGAGGCAGAATGCCCGAAGAAGATCACAGTGACGCACATTGCGAGGTTGAACCGCGAATTCATCAGGGCGGAGTTGACATAAACTCTTTGCGTTTGGAGAAGAAGAAAAAGGCGGCCTGAACGGGTCGCCTTTTTTGTTTGGTGCGCCCGGCAGGGCGCATTTGCTAGGGAGTGAAAGACTCCTATGACCCCGGCAGGGGGAATTATGAGCCGAACGGCAAGGGTGTCCACTGCGAGGTGGAATCTGAAGGAAGCCGAAGGCGAAACGCTGGCCTGACGAACAGGAAGCACATACGAGGCGTAGACGTGGGATAAGAAGGCCAATATCTTCGAAGTCCAATACCTGCACGGAAGACGGCTACGTAAATGTGACAGGCATAAGCGTGAAAGCAAGTGCGCAATACCCGGGGAGATCTGCCGTCCGGCCATGAGCTACCATCGCTGCAAGGCGATGGGAGAGGACAGCAGAAGTCAGCAGAGGGCATAGTATCCACCAGTATGGTGGAGAAGGCCCGAACACAAGGAAGAGGGCAAGAAGCCACGCCTTTCGAAGACGAAGGAGACGCAGAAAGTATGACTGAGAAGTCCGAGACCGGTCGAACCGGAGACCACCGGAAGTGGTCGAGGGACGATGCTGGTGCGGCAAGACGGAGGAAGGAAAGCCCAGAGGGGAAGGCACTCATGGAGTCGGTGGTGTCGCAGGAGAACATGAGGCGGGCGTATGCACGAGTGGTGGGGAACAAGGGAGCAGCAGGAGTAGACGGGATGAGTGTAGAGGAGCTGAAGCCTTATCTGCAGGCACACTGGGAAGAGATCAAAGATGGGCTGCTGGAAGGGAACTACAGACCGCAGGCGGTTCGGAAGGTAGAGATACCAAAGCCGGGAGGAGGAAGGCGAGTGTTGGGGATACCGACGGTGGTCGATCGCTTGATCCAGCAGGGATTGCATCAGGTGTTAGCGCCGATGTTCGACGAAGACTTTTCTGAATCGAGCTACGGCTTCCGAGAGGGGAGGAATGCGCAACAGGCAGTGTTGCAGGTGCGGAAGATCGTGGCAGAAGGGAAGCGATGGGTGGTAGACATTGACTTGGAGAAGTTCTTCGACCATGTCAATCACGACATACTGATGGTGAGGGTAGCAAGGAGGGTGAAGGACAAACGGGTGTTACGAGTGATACGGAGATACTTGCAAGCGGGGATGATGAGTGGTGGGATGGAAGAACAACGGACGGAGGGGACGCCGCAGGGCGGGCCGCTCTCGCCGCTGTTATCGAACATCCTGCTCGATGCACTGGATAAAGAGCTTGAGAAGCGAGGGCATAGCTTCTGCCGGTATGCGGACGACTGCAATGTGTATGTTCGGTCGCAGAGATCGGGAGAACGGGTGATGACGTTGCTCAGGCACTTTCTGGCGAAACATCTCCGACTGCGGGTGAACGAGGCGAAAAGTGCAGTAGCCCGACCGTGGCAGAGGACATTCCTGGGATACTCGATGAGTTGGGAGCGAACCCCAAAGCTCACAGTGGCCAAAGGGTCGATCCAGAGACTTAAAGGGAAAATCCGGGAAGTTATACGCAGGGGACGAAGTGTCGAGCAGATCATCACGGCGTTGAAGCCGTTGTTGTGTGGATGGATGGCATACTTCAAGAGAGTCGATGTAAAGCGATGCCTTGAAGAACTTGACGGATGGATACGGCGGAAACTGCGCAGTGTGATCTGGCGGCAGTGGAAGCGGGTCTACACGCGTGCCAAACAACTGATGCGATACGGGATCGCCGAATCACGTGCATGGCAATCTGCCACAAACGGGCGAGGCCCCTGGTGGAATGCCGGAGCTTCGCACATGAATCAGGCGCTCCCGAAAGCCTACTTTGATGCGGCTGGTCTTCCCTCACTGCTCCAAGAACGCTTTCGTCTTCAACACTCTTTGTGAACCGCCGTATACGGAACCGTACGTACGGTGGTGTGGGAGGACGGCGGGGGCAACTCCGCCTCCTACCCGATCCATGCGTCCGTAGGGATGATCAGTTGATCATCCCTACACGTTCGGCTTCACATCGAATCGCGCGGTCTTATCCCAGAATCCCTTTTCCTTCTGGAACCTCTCTACGTAGACCGCTTTGAGGACAACGAAGATCCAGAACTGGCAGTAGGTGAAATACATCACAACGATCAAACCGATTGATTTTAGACTATCCTCTGAATCGAACGAGACGGCAAGGAATATTTCGAGTATGAAAAGAAAGAAAGCGAACATCCAGACCAATGTGTACGGGCCGGGGAGAGCAATGCTCACGATATTCAAGCCGCTGACGATGAACAGTGCGTCGGAGATGAGGATCGCGGCGAAGAAGACATAATACAGAAGGAGCGTATAGAGTATGTCGAAGGCAAGGCGCTTGCTTTTGAACTTCGGAATCTCTTTGAAGAACTTCTTGATAACATAGTTGTTTCCCCGCACCCACCGCATCCGCTGCTTGAGCCATACCTTCCATTCCTGCGGTTCCTGTTCATAGGTGACTGCGTACGGAATGAATTTTATCTTGTATCCCTTCTCATAGATCCGGATGCTCAGCTCAGAGTCTTCGGTCAGTGCCTCTTCATCCCAGCCATTGAGCGAATGAACCAGGTCTGTCCAGATCACGAAATTGGTTCCGGGAAGCGTGGCGATATTGTGCATTTGCCAACGTCCCGCCTGAAGAATTGACTGAAAGCTCAACGTTTCGATGTTGATGAAGCGGGTGAGCAGCGTTGCATTCTTGTTGACTGTCCGGAATTTCCCGATGACGGCGCCGAGCTCCTTGTGAGTGACAAGCTGAGCGACGAGATAGTGCAGAGCTTTCGGATCGGGAGTGTTGTCGGCGTCGTAAATGGCAATGATCTCCGAGTGGACCTGCTTCAGGCCGATATTCAGTGCCCGGGACTTGCCTTTTCCCCCTTCTCCAGGGGGAATGGTAAACAAAACGACCTGTGGATTGGTCGAAGCCAGTTCTTGAACGATCGATGCCGTCTCATCCTTCGATCCGTCGTTGATTACCAAAATGGTGAGCTTGTCTTTTGGGTATTCGAGGTTGAGCATCGCCTCAACCGTTTTTCCAATGACCTTCGCTTCGTTGTGGGCGGGGATCATGATCGTGCAGGAGGGAAAATCGAAATGAGAAGCGTCGACGGTCTTCTTTTCGCGGAACGATTTCAGGTAATTGATATACCCGAACAGCGTCAAAGCGAACTGGTACGCAATCATAAACCAGATCAGAATGACGGCGACGACGAAGAGGAAGCTCAGATCGACTTCAAGCACTGACATGGATTGTCCGATTCTTCTAAGCGCTGGTTCGACGATGGAGAATCTTCATTGTGAGGTACATCCCCGCCAGAAGGACAACAGCCAGGAAGCCGAAGATGGCAATGACGGTCGTTGACCAGAGGCTCGTTACATTCACGCCATAGGAAAATGAATTGCCGGTAATGACATCGGCCTCGTGCTTTCCGGGAGGCAACTGAATCGTGTAGCAGTCGTTTCCTTTCATAAGCGCGAACGAATAGTACTGGCCGTCGAGGAGGACCTGGGTCGGCTCGTTGCTAAAGGAAACAAGCATCCGCTCTTCCGCTTCGTAGGAAAACTTCGCGTTCCGCATTCCGTAGGTAAGATTCGAAATGTCGTGGGTGGACGACAGGATGCGTGGCTGCAGACTGGAGGTTGAGAAGGCGCCTGTGGCGCCGGGATTCACCTCTACGATATGTGTGCCGGCGGCAATGAAGAACAGGTTTTCACGCGAGGCTGTGATGGGCATGCCATCGAGGAGGATCTGGGGGACTTCCTTGGGAAGTCTGAGAATGAACGAATGTTCTGCCTCAAAGGAGTAGCCGTCGTCGGTTCTGTGATATCTGATGCCATGGGATGCCGCGTTGGCGAAGAATGCAAGGTCTTGCGGGTTTACCGTTTCTTCGGAATAGAATGTGAAGCGCGGAGCCCCAACAGACGCAGCGTCAATAAGGAGAAAACTCTCCGTTCCCGTCTGTATCAAGGTGGGGAACGGGATGATGTCGGTCTTCTTCCTGAATGTCAGAATGTTGAGATCAAGGAGGAGCTTCGAGCGATCACCGATGAGATGCTCATACATCC
>JAPLFP010000071.1 GCA_026390585.1 Ignavibacteriales bacterium
AAGCCGCACGAGCGACAGCAGGAGCAACACCGTTTCGATTTCGGCAACTTCAATGACCTTCACGCGTCCACGTCGGCGTTGCTGCTGAAGACCATCGAATCTGCGCTTCCGTCACTGGATCTCATCATCATCAACCAGCAAGTCCGGCACGGCATCCATACCAATGAATTCAGGGATTCAGTTCGGGCCCTTGTGGCGAGCCACCCCGAGAAGTCCTTCATTGCCGATTCGAGACACTTTGCAGATGACTATGCCGGATGCATCAGAAAGATCAACACGCTGGAGGCCGCAAGGATCGTCGGACGAGAGTCTGCAGTCATGGATGCTGCCGAGGTCGAAGATCTTGCCAAAACGCTCTTCCAGCGCTGGAGAACGCCGGTCTTCCTGACGCGTGGAGAAAACGGATGCATCGTATGCGATACGACGGGATGCAGAGAAGTCCCGGGTCTTCTGATTCTCTCACCGGTCGATCCGGTTGGAGCCGGGGATAGTATGCTTGCGGGGATCGCCGCCGCGTTGGCTGTCGGCGCAGAACCGCTCCAGGCCGCGGAACTGGGAAGCCTTGTTGCCGGGGTGACCGTTCAAAAGCTCATGCAGACGGGAACTGCAACAGCGGAGGAAATCCTGAAGATCGGAGCCGATCCCGACCGCCGCTACAGACCGGATCTGGCTCATCAACACCGAAAAGCTGTCTACCATCCGAATACAGAAATCGAGGTCGTCAGCACTCTTCCTGGTCATCGTTGGTTCACTCACGTGATTTTTGACCACGACGGCACACTCTCCACCCTCCGCCAGGGATGGGAGTCGATCATGGAACCCATGATGGTGAACGCCATCCTTGGTACGATTGAACGGGAAGCAAACGAAGCTCTTCATGCTCACGTCGTTGCTTCCGTGCGGGACTTCATTGACAAAACGACGGGCATGCAGACTCTTGCTCAGATGAAGGGACTTGTGAATCTGGTCAGACGGTTCAAATGCGTACCGGAGACCGAGGTCCTTGATGAGTCCGGATACAAGAAGATATACAATGACGAATTGTCGACACTGGTGAATGGACGAATACAGAAACTGGAACAAGGTGAACTCAACGTTGGTGATTGTACGATCAAGAACGCTGCCGAGTTCTTGAATCGCCTGTATCACAAGGGGGTTGTTTTGTACCTGGCGAGTGGAACTGACCGTGAGGATCTTGAGCGCGAAGCGGCTCTTCTGGGATATCGATCTCTCTTCGGCGATAGAATCTACGGAGCAGTCGGAGATGTCTCCTTCGAGGCGAAGCGCATCGTACTTGAAAAGATTCTGGCCGACATCGGTGTTGAGCCTCGGGAGAAGATTCTCGTGTTGGGCGACGGACCTGTTGAAATCAGGGAGACGCATAAGAAGGGAGGTTACGCAATCGGCGTTGCCAGCGACGAGATACGCCGATATGGCTTGAATCTTTCGAAGCGAACACGGCTGATCGAAGCGGGAGCAGACTTGATTATTCCGGACTACTCTCAGATGGACCGATTGTTGGAGCTTTTGTTCGGGTGAGAGCCTGTTGCTATGAGCAAATAGTTATTGGCTGCTAGCACCGTGCCAACTCTGCGCAGGGGTCCAAGTTGGCAACATGGTTTCAGCGGAGGTCTTGAAGCCCCGATCGAATCATAGAATGCGTGCGAATTTGGGGCGTTGTGGGAAGGGTAGAAAGTGAAGTTGTGGTAGATGTCATGCGTCTGCGATGTTTCCCATTTCCTCACCTATAGCGGAATCGAATCAGCTCCCCCTATTTCAGGAGTGCCATCTGCTTCACAATGGTCTGCTGCCCGTCGTTCAGTATATAAAAGTAGACGCCGGAGGGCAGTCTGGTCGCATTGAAGACAGCGGAATAACTGCCTGCGTTTTGTGTTCTGTCGATCAGCGTTTGTACCTCACGACCCAACTGATCGACTATGGACAATCGCACCCTGCTTTCCCGCCCCAGTGAATACCGTACGACCGTTGTCGGGTTGAAAGGATTGGGGAAGTTCTGCTCAAGGGCTGTCTCGGTGGCGACCGCAACAATTTGACTGACCGCTGTCGCGACTGTGTAGGTAACAGTAAGCTTTGGACGGTTCGCACCAGTGCTGTTTTGCCGTGAGTCGAATCTCTTCGTTGTGGTATTGGTCGATTCGTTTCCTATCAAGATCCAACCGAAGTTGGAAGAAGGGTTAACAAGCCATCCCTGGACGTCGGCCACCATCTGGGACGTCGAGCCCCACGAATAAGATCCGACTGCATTGACCTGTGTCGAGGCGGTTACCGTCGATGCGAAATCACCTCCAGCTTTCGTCCAGTTTGTTGACGGAAAAAAACGGTGGACCCAGGTGGCATCGTTCGTTGACGACGGAGCGCCTGATCCCTCGTTGGCATTCGCGTTTGAGGTACCTTCTCCCCAGTCAGTTGTAAGCTTCTGAAGAAAAATGCTCTGAGATCCGGTGTTGCTCTTGGACATGTTCATCGTTAGCGTCACCGATGTGATTGTTGCCGCTGAAGGGATTGCTGCTGGGATGTCGAATTTCAGAAGTGCCCGCCGGATCGTTCCGCCGCCGTTAGAACCCACTCGGCCGACGAACAGATAATCACCCAATCCGTCACTCAACGAACCATCCGCCGTCTGATACAGAGTGTTGTCCTTGATGGGATTCAGCGCAACCTGCTGCTGTGCGAAAAGAATCTGATAGAAGAAGGCAAGAACCGCGAGGAGGGAGACACGGCGTTTCATAGGGCATTCCTTATCTTGGGGTTTTTGGATTCATTGAACACTTCCATCTAACAAGTAAGGGGGCCGGAACGTGCCGTGAATCCACCAGCAATAGATTTGAGGGTGGTCCTGCAGGAGGAATAGCTCGTTGGCAGGAATCTGGAGTTTTCCATTCATAACATTCACCTGACGAACGACAATGGTTTCTTCTTCATCACACCCGTTCTCATCGTTATGGAGTGGATTGAGCGTCCCGCACGAAGTGTGGCATCATATGCGGAATGTACCCGTCGAGGCGGAGGCAGTCAGAATTGGCCGGAATTGCTGCCTACGGCTGCTCCTCATTGTGGTGACGTCGAAGTGTGAAAGTGTAGATCTTCACTGGAAAGGTTTTCGCGCGCGCAGTGTATTGATTGTTAAGAGGTTGCTGAAAAAGCCCGTCATCGACTGAAGTCGACGCCTTTGAAAGCGCGAAACCTTTTCCCAAGGGGACCGAGTTTGTGTAAAAACTCAGGAACCTTTTTGGAACAAGTACGTTCTACGTCGAGAAGACCGAACTGCCAGTATTCAGGATAGCTCATGGAACATGTCAACGGCACCCCACGCGATCAAATAGCTTTGTTTCCAGAAGCGG
>JAPLFP010000183.1 GCA_026390585.1 Ignavibacteriales bacterium
TGCAGAGGGGCGATCTCCTTGCCAAGGGCTTTGAGGTATCGATCACACGCCTTCAGAAACCTCGGGTCTTTGCTCCTCACGACCATATCCCTTTCTTTGAGAAGCCACCACGGGTATCCGCCAAACTCCCACTCCGCGCACGCGTAGGGGCCCGGGCGGACGATCACCCAGAGACCTTCTTCCTTTGCCATGCGAATGAAACTGGTAATGTCGTGGTTCTCCGTCGAAAAGTCGAACTGACCAGGCAATGGTTCATGAAAGTTCCAGAATACATACGTCGCGATCGCGTTCAATCCCATCGCCCTCGCCATCTGCAGCCGATGACGCCAGTACTGCCTCGGAATTCGAGCGAAATGCATTTCACCAGCGATGATTTGAAACGGTTTCCCGTCGAGGAGAAAATCTCTTTCCCCCAGCGCAAATGTATGCTTCGCAGGTTGGGCAGGGAGGTCACACTGACAAAGCAAAAGAAAAAGAAGAACACTTTTGAGAAGTCTCATGACGCGATCCAGATTGTTCATTGAAGATCAAATGTAACCGAGGCTCCCGCCTTGGCCTTGAATTCGACAAAACCATTCTTGAACTGAATGTCCACCACCCCGTTCGGCGTTGAGGTCACCTTTTTGCCGCCGAAGGGATCTAACATCTTCACCTTCCCCCCCTTTTCTGCAACGACGCTCACCGATCGCGTTTGTCCATCTGTGCGGACAGCGGAAACAAGAAGCGCTCCTTCTGCGCGAAGTCCATTGAACGATGCTTCACGCCAACCGGCGGGGACTGCCGGAAAAACTCGCAGGACTCCATTGTGACTTTGAACCAACATCTCTTGTATGCCTTGAGCACACGCGAAATTGCCTTCAAGTGTAAAAGGCCTGTAGGTGAACTTGGATTTGCCGCTGTTGGTTTGGTCGCCATTGACATGAAAGCTGTTGGGCAGGCAGAAACACGTGGCAAATGTCCGAAGCGCTTCGGCCGCTTTTTCTCCGTCGCGGGCGCGAGCCCACATACTTCCAAGCCATGCGTACGAATATCCACACCACCAATCATGCCCAAGCCGCTCCAAATCGGCAAGCGAAGCTGAGATAATCCTTCGGTCCTCATCACCGCGATCCCAGTCAAGCAAACCGAGGGGATGAATCGACATCAGATGAGAAAAGTGTCGGTGGGACTCCTTCAATTCATATCCCGGCGCAACAAGCAGCTTTCCGTTCTCACCGACAGCAAGTTCCGGCCACTCCTTGAGGATCGTACTCCAGCGGTTGACATCTTCCTTCATGCCCAGTTCCGTCGCAAGCTCTTCAGCAGCACCGAACAGCCATCGGACGAGTGACAGATCGTAGTTCGTCGTCTGTTTAAACCAGGCATCAACCCGATTGTCGTTGATTTCCGGAGACGAGCTGAGCGGGAGCTTTCTTCTTCCAAGGCTATCGCGAACCGACAGTTGATCCAGATGGATCGCCACTTCCCGAATCCATGGATAAGCCCTCTCTTTCAGAAACGTTTTGTCCATGCTGTAACGCCAGTGGAGATAGAAGTGCTGTGCGAGCCACGCAGAGACCGTCGGAGAAAGCGAATACTGAATCCATCCCCCCATCGGAGCTCCGGTGAGAGTTGAAACTCCGGGGAAATCGAGGCCATCCGTACCAAAGTACGTCCGTGTATAGTTCTCTGCGACAGGCTTGCACCACCAGAGCCAATCGAGGTAGGCAAGGCCCCCTTCGAGATGATTGGCGCTGTAGCAAGGCCAATAACTGAGTTGTGTATTGAGGTCATGGTGGAAATCCCCCTTCCAGGGGGGCAGTCGGCTGTTGTCTGCAGTCCAGACAGCCTGAAGTGTGATCGGGGGAGCACCGCGCCGCGAGGCACTCCCGAACTTGTACATTTCAAGATACCACTGCTTCTCAAGAATTGAGTCCGGCAGCGCTATCGAAGATTGTTGCCAGAATTGTTGCCACCATTGTCTGTGCTTCCTCAGGACTTCGTCGAAGGAAAATATCTTTAGCGCTATCGGGTTCTTCGTCTTCTGATTTTCCAGATGGTATGGGCTGCTTGGCACAATAGACCAGAAACCGATCAAGGTGTTGCGTGCGTTGTAGCGGTAGACCAATTCAACGTTGTAGGAGAAACCATTCCAGCACTCCTGATGATACCGGATTCGTTTCTCACTGCCAGCTGCTTCGCTTTCCTCTATCACCGGCGGGGCGTATCCGAGTCGACGAAGATCATTTCCTCCCGGTCCACTGTTTCCGTGATCACTGGCGGTGTCAGGCAGCGCATACGGAGGGGGAATGAGTTTCGGTTTGATTCTGGAGCGGAGTCCTTCGATCCTGAACCAACCAAACGGATAGGTTGCGTGGACAAAGCTCTCCAGTTTGACTCCGTTCTTCCAGGCAACCGTACAAACCGCATCCTCAAGATCGAGCTCGACTTTGTCAACGTCATTGATTCCTGGGATGGGGAGCTCAAGAGCCGCCCCCGGAAGTTTGGTGGGAGCAGCGTCGCGGTTATATGGCACATCTCCCATCTCCTGAGCGCGTTGATATTCACCTCTCATTGCGCGCTCGACGACCCAGGCGAACCGAAATTCCGGGCGATCGAATTCCTTGATCCCGCGCAGGTCCCACAAATCCGCCCGGTCAAGCGACATCCTGAGAACAGTATCCCGCTGCCAGATCAGAGCACCGATCATTCCATTGCCGAGCGGAATTCCTTCATCCCAACTTCTGGCGAGTTTCGTGAACCGGAGATTGTGGTATTTCATGACGGAGAGGTGGCGCAGCGAGAACATCGGCGCCTGACCCGAAACGATGGCAGGGAGCAGGATCAACAGCCAAAATATCTGTGGAGTTCGAGAGCGCATCTCGGGTTCCTAGCGCCACTTCTTATAAGAGATCTTGTAGCAACGCCATGCCTTTGGCATGTTCAGAAAGGCGTTAGTGCCCGCTTCCAATGGCAGCATCTAGCTCTAAACACAGTATTACTTTTTGTCCGAAGGACTCCTTCAGAGGAAGCGGCACTGGTGAGCCTATTCCACAACAATTTCATCCACGAACAACCACGCCTTGTCACCCTTCCCTGCGTGCCAATCTGGACAGATGCCCGCATTCTTTGCATACACACGAACATAACGCGCCTTGACGTTCCTGAGGTTTTGTGTCAGCTCTTTGATGGATGTGTCTCTGTGACCACCGGGAATAGGTATTTCGAATTGGGCTACATTTGTGAAAAGCTCACCATCGACCGAGACTGAGAATTCGACCAAGGTGGGATAGAATATCCATGATCCGGTTCTCTCAAAAAAGCCAGCTGCGATTTTCTTCATTGGTGTTTGTTTCCCCAGGTCGACAACCGCGTCAAGATCAGATTGATGGAACCCCTGCCAGTTTCCGTCGGCGAAAGTCGATGAACCCCGTAGGCCATTGACCAATCCGTACTCTCCCCCTCCGGTATATCGTTCGTAGGGATATTTCAGCTTCACAGGTTTGAACGAAGCTTTGTGGATGAAGACTTTCTGCGTCGAGACTTTGCCGAGGAGCACTCCCTTCGAGAACGCGCCGGCCTTCACGCTCGTCATTTTTGAGATCGCTATCGGGCTTCTGTAGAGATGAGACGCCGACGACGGATTGGATCCATCCAGCGTGTAGCGGATAGAGGGGTAATTCATTTCGTTGGAAAGTGTCAACTTGATTTGTTTCTTCGCAGAGTCGACGCTAGGCGATATCGTCACAAGATAAGCGCTCTTCGCGTAGGTATAGCCCGAAGCTTTGTAGCGTTTCATCTGACGTTCAAGACGACCTGAGAAGTCCGGCCAGTTCCGGGACTCCTTCGGCGACCAGACAACTTCCGCAAGGGCAGCGATGCGAGGAAGGATCATGTACTCTGCTTGTTCTGGAGAAGGTATGAACTCACCCCAGAGACACGCTTGCGCTCCCAGGACGTGATGTTCCTCTTCACTCGTAAGACCTTCGGGGACAGGCTCGTACGAATACACCTTGCTCACCGGCAGGTAGCCGCCCCCGGCAAGAGGCTCGAGATCTTCCTTTCCCTGGTAGCTGTTGAAGTATGTGTGCGATCCCGGAGTCATCACTGCATCATGACCTTGTCGCGCTGCAGCCGTTCCCCCCTCCGTACCACGCCATGACATGACAGCAGCGTTCGGTGCGATTCCTCCCTCGAGGATCTCGTCCCAACCGATCAGCCGACGATTGAGCGAGTTCAGGAATTTTTCAATCCGTTGAATGAAATAGCTCTGAAGCTCCGCTTCGTCCTTTAGGTGTTCGTTCCTGATCCTCGACTGGCATTTCGGACACACCCTCCATTCTTTCTTGTCGGCTTCGTCTCCGCCGATATGGATGAACGTGCTCGGGAAAAGCTCCATCACCTCCGTCAGGATATCTTGCAGGAAATAGAACGTGCTGTCATTGCCTGCGCAGAAGATATCGGTAATAGGCCAGACGCCTCCGGGAGGAACAGTGAACGGGCCTCCTGTGCAAGAGAACTGAGGATACGCTGCAAGGAGCGCTGTCGTGTGTGCCGGCATTTCGATCTCAGGAACTACTGTGATGTTCCGATCAGCCGCATACTTCACGATTTCTCTGATCTCATCTTGCCTGTAGAAGCCCCCGAGGGTCGCCTTCTCATCCGGACGCTGAGGATCGCGAACACTCCATGGCTGGTTTTCCCGGTCCACTCTCCACGCTGCAACTTCCGTCAGCTTCGGATATTTCTTGATCTCGATTCTCCAACCCTGGTCATCGGTAAGATGCCAGTGAAAGAGATTCATCTTGTGCATTGCCAGAATGTCGATGTACGTCTTGATGAACTCCTTTGGCAGGAAGTGTCGACTGACGTCAAGATGCATTCCCCGCCATTTGAAACGGGGTGAGTCTTTGAGTTCCACGAAAGGAATCGACCAGGTTTTTCTCATGAGCTTTCGTGGAGCATACACCTCCGGTGGCAGGAGTTGGAAAAGTGTCTGAGCGCCGTAGAATAAACCGGCACGGGAATTCGCGCTAATTTGAATGCGATCCTTCGCGACAACGAGCGAGTAGCCCTCTTCACCCAATCCTGGATCATTCACAGCATTCAGAAGAATCGAAGACTTCGCTTTGTTCCCACCCTCAAGTGTTCGAAGCTTGAACCCTGTTGCTCCACGGAGCCGATCTGCGAGATAGCCGACCACTTGCTGCTGACCGATCAGAGTGTCGGAGCAGGAGATCGTCGTGCCCGAAGTCAGAGAGAAAGATCGGACCCCCTGGACGACCGATGAGGGCTTTGGGATAATGCTTACGGTTGAATTTCCCTGCGAATATGCTGACGAAAGCGCCGCAGAGAGAAAGAGGAGGAGAGTGAGTATTCTGGAATGCATTTGTCAACGCCCGAGATGTGGAATGGGTGATGTGACTGATCGCCTTCAACTACTTCTTTATGTAAAGCATCGATCCAGGAATCGCCTGTTTGGCGTCTTTCGGAGTCTCCAGAGAGACCTTAATGTCTCTGCCTCCGGACTTCTGGAAATACTGCACTACCAGTGGATGCAATCCTGCTGACAGAGCAGCGACTCCCTTCTTTTCAACCATGCCATGAAGTCCATCATTATCAATGAGGAGTTTGTTGTCCACATAGAGGCGGCTGCCGTCATCGGATGCCACGAAGAAAGAATAGACGCCGTCTTCGGGGATACGGACATAGCCGGAGTATTCGAGTCCAAAGTATTCTGGTTGAGTCCTGGGAGAGAGATCGAAATTGGCGAGGGTACCACTCTTCACCGCTTTCAACTTTGTGAAGTCGGGAAGAATGTTCCAGTCCCCATCGAAGTAAGAGTACTGAATGCCGTTGACGACTCCATCAACATTGAAAGCCGATGCCGGCTTCACCTTCGTGAAGGTTGCTGACACCGGACCGCTCACTGGCTTGCCGTCGCGGTAACATCGGGCTGTGACAGTCGTCGTTGCTGTGAGCGTGACAGGTCCGGTTGCGAGCTTCGAAGAAGCGGCGGGAACGCTGCCGTCAACTGTGTATCGAACCTCGACATTTTCACGATCGGAGCTGATCGACACTTCGAGGGCATCAGTGAAGATGTCGAACTTCGCAGTCACCGAAGGTGGACTCGTGATGTCGATTTTGCCATCGATGTCTAGCACAACAGTACTGTTGATCGCATCTGGAGCTTTTGTGGGAACGCTGATCACGAGCGCGTCTTCCTTGCGCCCGACAATAAGTGGCGTGTGTTTGGGATCTGAGAGAACGTATGCCTGCTTAGCCTGATTGAGGATACCCGGCACAAGGAGTTTTCCGTCAGACGGCCAATCGAAGACGTGAAGAAAGAGCCGTACCCCTCCATCAATCGGCTTCTGAGTACACCGTCCCCAACTCAGGCTTTTGAACGGGCTTGCCTTCGTCGAGTAGATAGCTTCGCTATTGACCTTCATCCATTCACCGATTTCACGCAGACGGTCGACGCTCGGTTGCGGAAACACTCCTTCAGAAGTCGGACCGACATTCAGAAGAAAATTCCCTCCCTTTGAAGCAATGTCAGCGAGTTTGCGGATCAAATCCTCCGCGGACTTCCAGTGATCATCGTGCTTGTTGTATCCCCAGTTGTTGTTCATCGTCATGCAGGTTTCCCAGTACAAACCGGGCATACCGGTCGCCGGAATCTCCTGTTCAGGGGTTCCAAAATCACCTGCGAACTCGCCTGCCTTCGTGAATCCTTCCATGCCGGCGCGTCCAGCACCGACACGGTTGTTGATGATGATATTCGGCTGAAGGCTCCTCACGTAATTGTAGATTTCTGTTCCATACTTCTGGTTCCAGGTGGATTCCCATTCGCCGTCGAACCAGAGGACGCTGATCTCCCCGTAGTTTGTCAGTAACTCCTTCAACTGGTTCTTCAAGTGCTGAACGTAGCGGTCATAGTCCGCCCCTGTGGTTGGCCTGTCCTTCTCCCATTCTCTGCGCGGCAAATAGTCAGGATGGTGCCAATCCATGATGGAATGATACCAGCAGATCTTGATCCCCTCTTTGTGGCAAGCGTCTGCAAGTTCCTTCAAAATATCTCTCTTGAAGGGTGTGGACATCACATCGAAGTCCGTGCACTTCGAGTCGAACAGGCAAAAGCCATCGTGATGCTTCGATGTGATGGTGATGTATTTCATTCCGGCATTTTTCGCCATTCGCACCCACTCGGTCGCATTGAATTTCACCGGATTGAATTGTCCGACGAACTTCTCATATTCTGTCAGAGGGATCTGGGCAGTCGTCCGGATCCATTCGGCGTGATTCGTGGTTCCCTTCCACTCTCCGGCAGGAATGGAGTAGAGTCCCCAGTGAATGAACATGCCAAATCTGGCCTGGCTCCACCACTCCATTCGAGCCTCATATTGAGCGCGCGACTCGTTGAGGTAGTTTCTTGCTTCCTGCGACTGAACACTGGCGAAGCAGAAGAAGGCGAGGACAAAGGCTGAAATGAGCTTCATATGCAGGCTCTCCTGGTAGTGGACTGGGAAAAGCCACAAATGCCTCGATCACAATGATCGAATCATGGCAGGGGTACAGTTTCTTTCGTGAAGATGGCGAGCGGAATTGCTCGGAAAAAGGAGAAAATTCCTGTCAATGTTATGGAACAATAACGAGTTAATCAATACATTTTGCCCATGGGAACAATGCAGGACAAAGTGTGCCTCGTGACAGGGGCGAATTCGGAATTGGGAAAGTCACAGCTCGGGCGCTTGACGCAAGAGAAGGGAATTTGAACTATTCATGCAGGCGCACGTGATTCGGCGACCCAATCCCGAGACATTCGAAGGCAAAACCTATTCGCTGCGCCCCAATTCCGCGATCTCGGATGAGTACTACGAAACCGTCAGACGGCTCACTGAAAATCTGCTTCGATCATTTCCGAACGAACAAGAGTTGCTGGCGAAATTGCAGGTGCTGGGACATCACAAGCGCGCGCTTCGAAGGCTTCTCACAAATGAGATCCATTCGAACGATTCTCAACTCCTCAAAACGCTTCGCACCTCACTGAATCCTTTCACTTCCGGCGTTCAATCACATCTTCGCTCGCTTCGGGGATTTGACCGATGGAGCCGGACGTTGACCATGTCCGAGGAGCAATACCATTTGGCGATGGTGGAGATTGAACTGGTCAACAGAATCTACGCCGCCCAGTTTCGATCATGCGGCAAGAAGTACGCGTTTCTCCCCCATTGTCTCCGGGACCTCGGAGCTGAGTGTCGTTCGGCGCAGCGAGATATTGATTATGTTTGTAAGGGTTGCTCGGAAAGCTGCAACGTCAATCACGCGAGCAAGACTCTGCGGCTCCATGGAGTGAAGCCATACATTTGGATGACAGCCGATCTGAGCGCTCTCTTTAGGAAGGTCAAGAAGGAAGGGAACAGCATGGGCGTTCTTGGTATCGCTTGCGTGCCGGAGCTTGTGAGGGGGATGAGAATGTGTTTGAAACACGACGTGCCTGTCGTGGGCATTCCATTGGATGCAAACCGGTGCGCCCGCTGGTGGGGCGAGTTCCATTGGAACACGGTGAACCTGGAAAAGCTAGAAAGCTTGCTCAAGAATTAATGGAAGTGCCACGCACCTTACAGGTGCGCCACATACGTTTGTCTTCTTTGTCGATTCTATCTCTTCTCAAAAATCACATTTCGCACCCTACCTGTGCTGAGAGTGAATCCTACTATTGCATTTCTGTTGTCACGCGTGAACCTGATCCACCCGATGTCGTCGTTCTTGAAGACGTCGGCAATTGTTGGACTCAAAGGTTTAGCTTCCAACCGTCGTATTCTCACAACAAGTTGCGAATCTTGAGAAGCAACGACATAGTTGACGTCAAGCTCTTCACTGTAAAACGTTCCTGCATACGCCCCTAGCTGTTCTTTGGTGGGGGCTGCTGGCTTGAAAGATTGGAACATAGTTGGCTTTCCACTTGCCACGATAACCTGCATACCAGATACTTTTCCAGACTCTGCTAACGTAAAAGTTACCATTACATGCTGAGGGACATCGACCATCCGAAACTTGTCATGAGTAACTGGTGCCAGTTCAGTTTCGTTTTCTGGTCCTCTGACATAGACAAGCTTACCTTCTCTCAGAATTGTCTTTCGTACGGTCTCATCGGCTGGATTGCGATAATATCCAAGGTAACGAGAAAGCTCGTCATGAGTGAATTTCACATTCTCATTTGTACCGGATGGCCCGACGTCAATGTTTTGATCTTGCTTCATTTGATCTGTCAAATACACTTCGGCCACCTGCTGCGCAAGCCGTGAAGGATCCATGGTGGCAAGGTTGCAGAGACAGACCACCGATAGTTTTTGCTTAGGGAACCGGATCAATTCTGCACGATATCCGGCCCATGCACCACCATGACTGATCATGTCCAACCCTTTGTATGTCCCAACAGATAACCCAAGGGCATACTGTAGCTTCTCGCCGCTGTTTAATTTGCCAGGAGTGAGAAGTTGTTCGATCAACGCTTTGCCACCAACCTTCGGATTGTAGAAATTGTTATCCCACATGAGTAAGTCCTCAACGGACGTCTGTATCGCACCATCTCCGGTTTCTTCCCAATTCGACATTTTGATCTGAAAACCGCCTTCCTTTCGAAGTTCATATCCCGTCGCTCGGTGAGGAACAATAGTGGCGTGATTGTCAAGGTACATGGTGGCCGTCATTCCTAGCGGTTCAAAGATATTCTCCTTTGCAAATGCCTGCATTGATTTTCCAGATACCCGTTCAACAATGACCGAGGCAAGGAAGTAGCCCGAATTACTATAAAGCCACTCCTCACCTGGATTGAAGTTTAATGTTTTCTGTCGTGAAATAATTCCGAGGGCATCTCTCGTGTTGGTAACCTCTTCGAGTTGATAACCCGCGAGGTCCATCAAATCAGGATAGTCGCGCAATCCACTCGTGTGATTCAATAGTTTGCGGATCGTAATCATCTTTCCGTAGGCAGGGAGTTCAGGGATGTACTTGCGTACGTCATCATCCAATGAGAGTTTGCCCTGCTGGCTGAGCAACACAACGCATGCGGCGGTGAATTGTTTTGACATTGATGCAAGATCGAAGACTGATCTGGCAGAAATTGGAATACCGTGTTCGAGGTTTGCCATTCCATATCCACGACGATAAATGAGTTCTCCGTTCTTGATAACACCCAACGCGCAGCCAGGAGAATTCGGTTTATCCCACTGGACAAACAGTGAATCGACTCGCTTCTGTACGTCGGTTCGGATTTCGATCCGTTCTTGGCTTTGCGCCTGGACCGAGTGACCGAGAAGGCCACCAGCGAAAAAGAGAATCACACCTACAGTTTGATTGAGTATTCGCATAGGAAACCTACGATTGTGATTGAGTCATTGTATGTGTTGCCGCCTAACTCACAGGTGCGTGGCACTTCAATTTCGCCTGCTACTTCCTGTTCACCCGTACAAAGACCGTCCCATAGGGAGGAACGTGAATCCCACCCTCGATTGACTCCCCGACTCTCCCGATCGCATCGCTCGCATGGAACGACACCGGGATGCTACGGTTCCATTGGAGCGACGCAGTGTGCTTAAGGGCAGTCGGATTGTAGAGACACAACAACCAGGCTCCCCCGGTACCAATGGGCTTCGTCGATATCGCCAGGATACTATATGATTCCATTTCGAAAAGCGGATTGTCTGTTTTTGCTGAACCAGAAGCCGCGAGAGCGATCAGTGGTTCCCGTTGACCCATCCCGAACCGAACGACATCCTCAATCAGTAACTCACCATGTGGCTGGAGAGAATACCGGAAAGTGATCAGCCCTTCCTGATCAGCCTTGTAGTTGGTGTGCCAATAATTGTTCATGACATAGGAATAGAAGTTCTGAGCGTTGTCGGTCTCCTTCAGCCAACGTTCCTCTGCAGTGATCGTTCCGATTTCGACGAGCGGGGCGTCCGGCGTTGCCCAGGTGATTCCGCGCTGGTCGTTGGACACATCGACCCAACTTTGCACGGAAAAGAAGTTCTTGCAGGCACCCGGCAATTGATCTTCCTCAGGGCGAACGATTCCGTGCGCCACATCGTACCGAAGCTGTCCCTGGGGGACATTGAAGGGAAATGCGAAATGTACACCCTCTTTCGTTCTGACCGCTTCCTTGTCCAGCCGGTTGATGATGTCGACCCGGTTGATCCCGTCAAAAACGCGCACCTCGTAGGAGAACTTCCTGCAACCAGGAGCATCAGCTTCCACGAGAAGAGATGACACCAGTCTCCCTTTCTCTTTCACACTTACCTTGACATTCGTCACTCGCTTCGCGTCCTTCGGATCGGTTCCCGGAACATAGATGTACTCATTCACTCCTCCCTGTTGCGGTCCCACCAACTGAAGTCCATTCCGTTTCCATTCCAGACTGCTGATGACACCGGTGTTCGGATTGACAGAGACTGAAAGCTGACTGTTCTCAATGGTGTTTCCAGAAATGCTGACAGCTCCAGTCGAACGTGCGGACCCTTTGCGCACGATGAGCCGTCTTGAGCACATCGACGGTATTTCCTTGATGAACACGACCAACTCACCTGTTGAAAGTCGCTGTGATGGAATCGCATTCCCTGCTGCATCCACGACGAGATCACCGGCAGCACTCTGCTCCGCTGTCAGACAGACAACATCGGTTCGCTCCCAGGAATTCGTGTTATAGACATCAATACCAATCTCCCCCTTCTTCAAAATGAGCTCACCGGGGATTGTTTTCATGAGCAGAGCTTTCGAAAGGCTATCGGCATCTGTCGCAAACCGTCGTTTATTTTCCCATTGTTCTTTCACAAACGACGAATCGGGGGCTGAGATGCTGTTGTGCGCTCCCCAGGTATGTTCGTCATACAGAATCACACTCCGCCAGGCTGAACTGAATTCATTCGATGGAAACCCACCCAACGAACGCATCGCCCATACTGCCTCGGCTTGTATCAATCTGTCTGCTGCCTGCCTGTTGAGCGCCGTCTCAAGGGCCGATGATGCTGCGCCATCCTCCCAGTACGGGGTAAAATCGCCTGTGAACGTTGGCAATGAAGAACCGTAACGCTGCTCGAATTCTGTGAAGAGTTGTTGATGAGTCGCAATGATAAGACGCGGTGCTGCATAGCGCTCGTTCCAACGCTTCACGAAATCAGAGAGGTTAGGATCCGGCGGCCCATTATCGCCTCCGATCGTGTACGGAAGCTGCACGATATCGTAGGGGTAGTTGAGATCGTTGAGCTTCCGAATGAGATTGAAGATCTTTTCGTCACCCAGCTTCGTCAAATCTCCTTCGTGAAAGCTCGCGTAGCTCTCTCTGGCAACCCACGTGAGGATCTTCTCCGCGCCAGACTGGGACTTCCAATAGAACGGCCGATCCCCCCAGGTTTCCAACGTATATCCGATTCGGTCAGAGGGATTTGGAGAAATCGAGAAGTACTTCACGCCGCTCTGCGCGAGTGTGGGAACGATCCCCCAGCTGAATCCCGGGACATCGGAGACGAGAGCCGTTGTGATGGGAAGGGAATGTGCCACTGTGAAATCTCTGGCATATTCTGTGAAATGACTCATCTCCGTCGCACTCGCCAATCCCGTCAGGAAATTCGCGTAGAGACCATTGAGGCCAAGACTTCCGCTTCGAACTGCCTCGATAACCTCTTGTCGTTTTGCTTCCGATGCCTGTTTGAGATAACTGTCAAAAGCCCACATCACTTCCATGTTCCATTTGAAACGAGCATCAGGAGGGTACTCTTTCGTTTTCTGAATGAGATCCAGCGCTACGTCGAGGTACCTCATTTGTTTCTTTTCGACGTCTGGCTGCAGGTCCGTGTAGCCAATATCGTTGTGTGAGTACGACAGGATGTAGATATCCCGACTTCTGACGGGTTTCACGGGTACGAGCCTCCTGCTGATTCTTTTATCATTCACTGTGAAAAAGATGGGGATCTCCTTCGGCTCTTTGACAACCGTGATCGGAATGTAGAAGACATTTGCGCCAACGGAGAGCACCGTTGATGTAATTTGCCGATTCTGAACAAAAATCTGGATCGCCCTGCCTCTTCGGAGATTGTCCAGGCTCAATCGTATCATCTGAGATTCGCCTGTCTTACTACGCAAGACGCCCGGTTCCAAACGGACCCGGGGTTGGAAACTAAAACTGTATTGGAACGTCATGAACCAATCGCCGCTCTCCGCATCCTCGCCAACCACTTGAATCGTCAACGGCTTCCCTGGTGCAACGAGTCGCTTGGGAACAGTGAGCAGCATGTATCCGAACAGATCGCCCGCTCGATCAACCATCGTTGACTCAAAAGAAAGCTCAGCTCCGTTTGCCGCGCGGACTCTCCACTTCTTCGCAGTGGAATCCTTCAGGTTTCGAAACGTCAGCCATTTTGTGCCGTTGACGATCAAATCAAAACGGTGGACCTCGCCAGGATTCTGAAAACCATCCTTTTCCAGCCCGGCGAGCCAGATGAGCTTGTACTGATCACCAAAAAACACTTCCGGAATTGAGTCTGTCTCCCATGTCGCCGAGTGGGCGTCCTTTCGAGCTCGCACCA
>JAPLFP010000237.1 GCA_026390585.1 Ignavibacteriales bacterium
GGAACAAAAGGATTCTCAGCTCCCGAGATGAGGGGGAAGCACTCTCTCAGGGCCTCTGTGACATCGGAGCTGGTTTTTCAAGATTGTCTAATTCCAGAAGAGAACATCCTTCCCGATTCTGACGGACTGAAATCTCCACTCAAATGTCTCAGCCAGGCTCGGTATGGAATCGCTTGGGGAGCGGTAGGTTCGTCGATGGCTTGCTACGATGCAGCGCTGCAGTACGCCAAATCCCGCATTCAGTTTGACAAGCCGATCGCTTCGTTTCAGCTAACTCAGGAAAAGCTTGTTCATATGCTTACTGAGATAACGAAAGCTCAGCTCCTCTGTCTTCAGCTGGGACGACTCAAAGATCAGGGGAAAGAGAAATTCACGCAGATCTCTCTTGCGAAGAGAAACAATGTACACGAAGCACTGGGGATTGCCCGCATGGCGAGGGAAATTCTCGGTGCGAATGGGATACTCAATGAATATCCGGTAATGAGACACGCGGCAAATCTTGAGTCAGTGAAAACCTACGAAGGAACACACGAGATGCACACGTTGATTGTCGGCGAAGATATCACCGGCATTGCGGCATTTGTGTGAGCGAACTTTTTGGTCGAGAGGAATACCTTCATGGCGACAAAGAAAATAGTTGGCGAAGCAGTAACCTATGATGATGTTCTCCTGTTGCCCGCCAAATCTTCCGTGCTACCGCGTGAGACTGAGGTCAAAACGAAGCTCACGCGCCTGATTGAGCTGAACATTCCGCTCTTGAGCGCGGCAATGGATACGGTGACGGAATCTGCCATGGCGATTGCGTTGGCGCGTGAAGGAGGGATCGGTATTCTTCACAAGAACATGACGATCCCCAAGCAGGCTGACGAAGTCGATAAGGTGAAGCGGTCAGAGAGCGGGATGATTCAACATCCCATCACCCTTGGCCCGACTCAGACGGTGAGGGAAGCTTTGGAGGTGATGAAGAAGTACAGCATTTCCGGCATTCCCATTGTTCAGGATGAGAACCTCGTCGGTATTCTGACGAATCGTGATCTTCGATTCGAACCCAATCTGGATCTTCAAGTCTCCAAGGTCATGACCGTGGGACATTTGGTAACTGCTCCGGAAGGCACGACATTGGAGGAAGCAGAGGCAATTCTGCAGAAGAACCGCATTGAGAAACTGCCGGTGGTGGACAAGAACGGGAAGTTGAAAGGTCTGATTACATTCAAAGACATCCAGAAGAAGAGGCGGCACCCGGGGGCGTGCAAAGACAAGCTCGGGCGTCTTCGCGTTGGCGCCGCTGTCGGTGTGACGAGTGATACGATGGATCGCGTGGCTGCTTTGTTCGATGCGGGTGTCGATGTCATCGTCGTCGATACGGCTCACGGTCATTCAAAGGGTGTCATCACGATGGTGAAGCACATAAAGTCACGCTTTGATGTCCAACTGATCGCCGGCAATGTCGCGACGGGCGAAGCCACCCGCGATCTGATCAAAGTCGGTGCTGATGCGATCAAAGTGGGAATCGGACCGGGATCGATTTGTACGACGCGTGTTGTTGCAGGTGTCGGAGTTCCTCAGGTCACCGCAATTATGGAATGTGCCAAAGCAGCTTTGAAATCGCAGATCCCCCTCATCGCCGATGGAGGCATCAAACAGACCGGTGACATTGCGAAAGCGATCGCAGCGGGAGCGGACTCGGTGATGTTGGGCAGTCTCTTCGCCGGTGTGGACGAGAGTCCTGGTGAAAAGGTTCTGTACGAAGGAAGAACCTACAAGATGTACCGGGGCATGGGTTCCATCGAAGCGATGAAAGAGGGGAGCAAGGACCGGTACTTTCAGGATGTCGAAGATGACATTCAGAAGCTTGTTCCGGAAGGTATTGAAGGCAGGGTTCCATCAAAAGGAAGCCTCAGTGAGACTGTGCATCAGATGATCGGTGGCTTGCGGGCTGCGATGGGATACTGCGGCTGTCGCACGATTGCCGAGATGAAAACGAAGGCGCAGTTCGTCCGGATGACCGATGCAGGATTGCGCGAAAGCCATCCTCACGATGTGGCTGTCACGAAAGAAGCCCCCAACTATCACCTCTAAGAACCCACTGAATGTTTGAGCGACGGCTCCAAGAGGTTCGCAAGCATCTTGAGACATCAGGGCTGGATGCACTCCTTGTCTCACATCTCCCTCACGTACGTTACCTGACCGGGTTTTCGGGATCCAACGGACTCTGTGTTGTCACCCTCAGCAAACAGTATTTTCTCACCGACAACCGCTACCGCGAGCAATCGAAAACCGAGATTGACGGTTTTGAAATCGTCATTACTTCGGATACTCTTCTGAAAGCAGCGCGAAAACGCGGCATGATCAACGGCAAAAAGAAGATCGGATTCGAAAGTCAATACCTCAGCGTCTCGACGTTTGAGAATCTCAAAAAGCTCTTCCCTTCCGCTTCGTTTGTTTCGAAGCGCTCGGTGATCGAAACAATTGCTGCAGTGAAAGAAGAATCAGAGATTGAAGCGATCAAACGCGCGGCTGCAATCACGGACAAAGTGTTCAGGAAGGTGCTTCTCGCCCTTAAACCTGGGGTGAGGGAGCTCGATATCGCTGCGGAGATCAGCTACTGGCATCAGCGCTTCGGAGCTGACGGAGATGCGTTTGAATCGATCGTCGCGAGCGGACCCAGAGGAGCGTTGCCTCATGGAAGAGCCACGGAGAAAAGGATCCGCAAAGGGGAGTTTGTAACTCTGGATTTTGGCTGCAAGTGCAAAGGGTACAACAGTGATTTGACGCGAACGGTCGCTGTCGGCCCGCCAACCGAGCGTGGCAGGAAAATCTATCGAATAGTGCTGGAGGCGCAGCGTATGGCCATTGAGGCTACACGTCCAGGCGTACCTGCCCGAAACCTCGACAGGGTCGCTCGACGTCATATCCGTCAGAAGGGGTTTGGCAAGTACTTCAGTCATTCGCTCGGACACGGATTGGGGATCGAGATTCATGAGCCTCTTCGGCTCTCTGTGAAGAGCAAAGATGTAGTAAGAGTAGGGAACGTCTTCACGATCGAGCCGGGCATCTACCTACAGGGTGTTGGAGGTGTGCGGATAGAGGATGACGTGGTCGTTCGGGAGTCGGGATGCGAAGTGATCACGAAATCGCCAAAAGAATTGATGATCCTATGAGCAGTGAGTTTCGAAAGGTATTGGTCGTTGCATACTATTTTCCGCCCATGGGTTTGAGCGGCGTCCAACGAACCGCGAAATTTGTGAAGTACTTGCCCAAGTATGGATGGAAACCCACAGTCCTCACGGTCACGCCTACCGGATACTTCGCGGCGGATCAAACGCTTCTCGAAGAAGTTGAGTCTGCAGGGACAGAGATTATCAGAGCCAGTTCTCTCGATCCAAATCGTCTCTTCAAGAAACAAGGTATCGTCAAGATGCCCTCAGAGAGGGTCCGCAAGGTTCTGCAATTTGCCGGAGACAGTGTCTTTTTCCCCGACACGAAAATCGGATGGCGGTCGACAGCGGTGAAAGCAGCAGGCGAGCTTCTTTCCCGTGAGAACTTTGACCTGATCTTTGCAACAGCTCCCCCTCAAACGGATTTTCTGATCGGGGAAGCGCTGAAAAAGAAATTTGGATTGCCGCTCGTTCTTGATTATCGGGACGCCTGGCTGGATTACCCATTCAAGTACTACCCCACACCTGCTCATCGGTATCAACACTATCGTCTGGAGAAGCGGGTGCTCAAAGCGGCTGACCGCATCGTCACGACCGTTCGTCGTGTCAAAGAGAGCATCTTGAGTCATTACCTGGGGCTGGATTATCACGATGTCGTGATCATTCCTCAGGGCTATGATCCGGCCGATTTTGAATTCGTGGATGCTCCAAAGCCCTCTCCGCGCCGCAAGATGCGCGTCACGCATGCCGGGACGTTCTATGCCGATCGGAATCCTTCAATTCTTCTTCATGCACTGCACAACGTTTTTCAGGATACTCCTCAAATGCGTGGACGAGTCGAGGTCGGATTTGTCGGCAACACGCGCGAAGAAGATCAATTGCTCGTAAGCAAACTCGGTTTGCAGAACGATGTGACGTTTCATGGCTACTTGCCACACCAAGATTGCACCAAACGACTTGTCGATTCGGATATCCTCTGGCTCGTGCTCGACAATGATTATCAATCTCCGGGCAAGCTCTATGAGTACTTTGGAGCGCGCAAGCCGATCCTCGGATCGGTCATCGAGGGATACACGAAGCAACTTGTCCTGGAATGTGGTGCTGGCGTGTGCGTTCCGTTGAAGGACACAAAAGCTCACGAGGATGCTCTTCGCAATCTCTTCGCGCAATACGAGAAAAACCAATTGAAGCAAATACCTGAGGAGTTCGCCAGCCGGTACAATCGACTTGTCCTTACTGGAGAGCTTGCCAGGACGTTCGAATCCTTGATGGACCTCGACAAGAATGCACTTGTCAAGCTTGAGGAAGAAGTCTCATGAATATTCTCGTCATAGGATCTGGAGGGAGAGAGCATACCATCGTCTGGAAACTGCGGCAGAGCCCGCATGTTCGTGCCCTCTATTGCGCCCCCGGCAACGCAGGCATCGCCCTGCACGCCGAACTTGTGTCGTTGAAACCGACGGACATCCAGGGTTTGATGAGATTTGTCAAACAGAACAAGGTCGACTTGACAGTCGTCGGACCGGAGCAGCCGCTTGTTGATGGCATTGTCGATGAGTTCGAGCGGAATGGACTCAAGATCTTCGGACCGAGCAGAGCCGCTGCGATGCTTGAGGGGAGTAAAGCGTTCGCAAAGGATTTTATGGCAAAGTATGGAGTGCCGACGGCAGCATATCGGAGCTTCAGTGTCGATGAACTTCCCCAGGCAGAGGCATTTGCCCGAACTTTGCCAACGCCTCTTGTTGTGAAGGCTGATGGTCTGGCAGCAGGAAAGGGTGTCATCATTTGTGAGACCCATCAGGCAGCCGTTCTAGCGCTAAGGGATATGATGTTGAACAAGGCGTTCGGTTCCGCCGGTGAGAAAGTAGTCGTAGAGGAGTATCTGGTTGGGGAAGAGGCCTCCGTGTTTGCTTTGGCTGATGGCGAGCGATACGTCACTCTTGCTTCTGCTCAGGATCACAAACGCATTCTGGATAATGACCAGGGAAAGAACACGGGTGGGATGGGAGCGTATGCCCCTGCTCCGATCGTGACTCCAGAGGTACTTCAGCGGACGAGAGAAGAGATCATCGAACCCGTCCTGCAAGGAATGAAGTCCAACGGGACGCCGTACCGTGGTTGCCTGTACTGCGGACTGATGATTTCGAATGGCCGCCCGAAGGTTGTTGAGTTCAATTGCCGGTTTGGAGATCCCGAGACACAGGTGGTTTTGCCTCTCGTTGAAGGAGATCTGGCCGAGATTCTGATGTCCGTCGCCGAAGGAAAACTCGATCCACAGGCGGTGAAACAGCACCCGGCTTCTGCTGTCTGTGTCGTCATGGCTTCGCGTGGTTATCCCGATGACTATCAGACTGGAAAGCCAATCCATGGGCTCGATACCATCAAGCAAGACGAAGGACTTGTTGTCTTTCATGCCGGCACGCGCTCTGATGGTGAAAATGTCGTGACTTCGGGGGGGCGGGTTCTCGGCGTCACTGCGATCGGATATGAACACGAACTCAAGAGCACGATCGACGCCGCATACCGGGGGGTTGCGGCAATCACATTCGATGGTGCATATTACCGAAGTGACATCGGACTGAAAGCTCTTCGGTCACCGACTCCCCATAAGCATTAGGAGACACGCCGTGAACATTCTCGTGACGGGCGGGGCAGGTTTTATTGGATCGCACGTAGTCGACGCATATGTCGCCGACGGTCACAATGTCGTCATTGTCGATGATCTCTCATCGGGGGTGAAAGAAAACCTCAATCCAAGAGCAAAGTTCTACCAGCTCGATATTCGTGGTCAGGAGATCCAACAGATCTTTCAGCGCCATTCATTTGATGTGGTCAATCATCTTGCTGCACAAATGGATGTTCGCCGATCGGTTGCCGATCCCATGTTCGATGCCGGTGTCAATGTGATCGGTGGATTGAATATCTTTGAGTCGGCGCGTCAATCGGGAGTCAAGAAGATCATTTTTTCCTCCACGGGAGGAGCGATCTATGGTGAGCAGGACTATTTTCCGGCGGATGAGGAACATCCGGTGAGGCCATTGTCGCCGTATGGAATCACGAAACTTGTGACGGAGAAATATCTCTTTTATTACAAAGAGGTGCATGGCGTTGAACATGTTGTTCTGCGGTATGCCAATGTCTATGGTCCGCGGCAAAATCCGCACGGCGAAGCAGGCGTTGTCGCGATCTTCGCGAAGAAAATGATTCAGGGAGAACAACCGATCATCAATGGCGACGGGAAGCAGACAAGAGATTACACCTATGTCGGCGATGTGGTGAGGGCAAATGTGCTTGCGCTGAAGTATCCGGGATCGAACGTTTTCAACATCGGGACTGGTATCGAGACCGACGTAACACAGCTGTTCCGGATTTTGCGGGGATCGCTTAATCCCACATGTCCTGAAGAACACGGACCTGCGAAGATGGGAGAGCAGCTTCGTAGTGTCATTAGTTCTGCGAGAATTCAACGCGAACTCGGATGGAGTCCGAGTATCAGTCTGCCGGATGGGCTGAAAATGACGGCAGAATTTTTCAAGAAGAAATTCGCTTGAGCTCAATGGAAGACGCGGGCATTATCATAGAACAGCTTCTTAGCGGAGATCGAAGAGCGGTTGCCCGGGCAATTTCGCTGGTGGAAAATGAGTCGATACTTTCCAAGGAGATTCTCAAGCTGGTCTATGGCCAGACGGGCAAGGCGTATCGCGTGGGAATCACTGGGCCGCCGGGCGCGGGGAAGAGCACGCTGACGAACAAACTTGCCAAGCTCTATCGCATGCAGGGGAAAAAAGTAGGTATCATCGCCGTTGATCCAACCAGCCCGTTCACCGGGGGAGCTTTGCTTGGAGACCGGGTTCGAATGGGTGAAGTCGAATTGGACGAGGGAGTTTTCATACGCAGTATGGCTTCGAGGGGGAGCCTTGGAGGATTGAGCAAGAGGGCGAGAGAAGCAGCAGATATCCTTGATGCTGCTGGGTATGATATCGTCCTCATGGAGACGGTCGGTGTGGGTCAGTCGGAGCTGGATATTGCGAGTGCTGCCGACACGACGCTCGTAGTGCTCGTTCCTGAATCAGGCGACGGTATCCAGGCGATGAAAGCGGGGTTGATGGAGATCGCCGATTTCTTTGTCCTAAACAAAGCCGACAGACCGGGTGCGGAGCAGGCTGTGATGTCCCTCAAGATGATTCTGGGATTTCGTGCGCATGATGCAGAGAGCTGGATGCCAGAAGTTGTGCAGACGCAGGCGAGCAATGGCAAGGGGATCGAAGAAGTTGCTGCGTATATTCATCGGCATCGTTTGTTTCTTGAAGTGAACGGAGCACTGGAGCGAAGAAGGAAAGTCCGTCTGGAAGGAAGAATTCGCGAGCTCATCGATGAGCAACTTCACTTTGACTTCTGGACCAATGAACGATTGAGCGAGTTGCACAGGACGCTGGAACTGCTTCTCCAACGACAGTCCAATCCCTACGATGTTGCCGCTGGTTTGATCGACGATTTCCGCGCAAGTAACGGGAAGATCTGAAAGACGAAGAACAGCATCACTTCTAAATATGAGGAACCGTATGGCTGAAGGTTTTTCTTCTGAGCAGGGAATCGATTTTGAGTTGACGGATGAAATGAAGATGCTCAAACGGTCGGTGCGCGACTTCGCGCTCGCTGAGATCCTCCCGAACGTGATGAAATATGACGAGGCGCAGGAATTCCCTGATTCGATCGTCCGCAAAATGGGTGAGCTTGGTTTTCTTGGTGCCGCGATCCCGTCTGAATTTGGAGGAGCGGGGCTTTCCCCAGTTCATTTCGCGATCATCATGGAGGAATTATCACGGGTCGATCCTTCCATTGGACTTACGCTTGCAGCCCACAGCGGTCTTTGCGCTCAACACATCTTCATGCATGGGAATAATCTGCAGAAAAGGCGCTATCTGCCTGCTCTTGCGACCGGTGCAGCTCTTGGTGCCTGGTGCTTGACGGAACCCGGATCGGGGAGCGATGCTTCCGGAATGAAGACGACCGCCGTGCGTGACGGTGATTCGTACGTCATCACCGGTAACAAGCTCTTCATTACAAACGGTTCGCATGCATCGACATATGTCGTCATGGCAAAGACGGATGCGATCAGAGGCAACAAAGGGATTTCTGCGTTCATCGTCGAACGCTCTATGAAGGGGGTCAGTGTAGGGAAGAAGGAGAACAAGCTCGGCATGAGGGCAAGCGACACGGTTGCGATGATGTTTGACGAAGTCAAAGTGCCGAAAGAAAATCTTATCGGCAATGAGGGCGAAGGATTCACACAGGCTCTTGTCGTACTTGACTCTGGGCGAATTGGCGTTGCTGCACTATCGGTGGGTCTGGCACAAGGCGCCCTCGATGCGGCTGTGAAATACTCGAAGGAGCGACACGCTTTCGGAAAGGCAATCAGCGAATTTCAGGGAATCCAATTCAAACTCGCTGATATGGCCACAGAGATTCAGGGAGCCCGACTGCTGACCTATCGGGCTGCGATGGCGAAGCAGAACGGCGAGAACATCAATCTGATTGCCGCTCAGGCAAAGTTGTTTGCGAGCGAAGTGGCTGTTCGTGCCGCAAGTGAAGCTGTTCAGATTCATGGGGGGTACGGATTCATCAAGGATTTCCCCGTTGAGAAATTCTATCGCGATGCAAAACTGCTCACCATCGGTGAGGGGACTTCTGAAGTGCAGAAGATGGTGATAGCCAAAAACCTTCTGGAATTGTGACTGATAATGTCATTCGAAAACCACTTATGAACAAGCAGACCGTCTACGGCGTTATCGCCACCCTCTTCATCGTTTCAGGTGCGACCGGTCTTGTCTATCAGATCGCCTGGTTCAAGTACCTTTCCCTCTTCCTCGGCAACACCACCTATGCTCAGACGGTCGTACTCGCAACGTTTATGGGCGGTCTGGCCATCGGTGCATCGCTTTGGGGAAGGAAAGCTGATCGGTCGAAGTCACCCCTCAAGCTGTATGCCGGCCTCGAGCTTTTTATCGGCATCTACTGCATCATCTACCCTGGACTACTGAGTGTAGCGAAGATCGCCTTCATCGCCACGGTACATGCGTTTCAGCTTCCCAGTGATGGGGGGGTGGTTCTCATCCTGAAGCTGCTCATCAGCGCCGTCATGCTACTGTTTCCGACCATCCTTATGGGGGGGACTCTGCCGGTGTTGGTGCGGTTCATCTCGAGCAGCGTTGAAGAATCGGGAAAAAACGTTGCGACCCTCTATTTCCTGAACAGCCTCGGTGCAGTTCTGGGTTCATTGTTGGGTGGATTCTTCCTTGTTCAGATTGCAGGCCTTCAAGCTACGGTCATAGCGGCTGGAGTGGTGAATATTCTGATTGCAGGGGTTGCTTTCCGCCTCGGCATGAGTGCCTCTGCTATGCCCGCGGCGCATGAGGAGCCGGAACCCGAAATTGTGCGAGCGGCGACAGATCGCCAGGCTCTTTTGGCGGTCGGTGTCGCAGGAGTCTCTGGTCTTGCTGCGATGATCTACGAGGTTGCGTGGGTGCGCCTCCTTATCCCGGTTCTCGGGTCATCGACGTATTCCTACACTCTCATGCTCGTAGCGTTCATCTCCGGCATTACTATCGGCAGCTGGCTTGTGGCGGTGTTCATCAGAAACATCAAGAACCTCTTTGGCGCACTTGCCTTGTGTCAATTGGGCGTTGGCCTATCGATGGCGCTCATGCTTCCGCTTTACGGACGAATCCCGTATGTGTATTGGCATCTCGGCACAATCCTCACACGTTCGGAGGGAACGTATCCAATCTTCCTGGTTCTTCAGTTCATCGTCGGCTTTCTCATCATGATCGTCCCGACGATCTTTTTGGGAATGTCCCTTCCTCTGGCAAGCCGCATCGCGACACGATCGGTCGTTGTGTTAGGGAAATCGGTTGGAACGGTGTTTTCAGTAAATACGCTTGGCACGGTGCTTGGATCGCTGGGAGCGGGTCTCATTCTCATACCGCTCATCGGGGTCCGACACGCCATGGAAGTCGGCTTTGGACTTAATCTCCTGTGCGGAATTGTCTTGTCGTATTTCGATGAGGCATCGTTAAAAGCTCGCCGCGGAGCGCTGACCAGCGTCGCTGTTGCCTTAACCGTCCTTACCGTCAGCCTTAGCTCCAATTGGAATCAGAGCGTGACACTCACGGGGGTCTTTCGTCAGTTTGGCGGCAATCACACCCCGCCGGCAAGCTACGGAGAGTTTCAAAAGATCGCGAACTCGAACAAGGTCCTCTTCTACAAGGAAGGGGTCTCGGCTACAGTCGGTGTGCTAGAATATCCCGTTGCGAACGGGACGCAAAATGTTCTTTTGATCAATGGCAAAGCGGATGCATCCTCGGTCGGCGATCTTCCGACGCAGGTACTTCTTGGCCAGGTGCCGATGATGTTTCATCCCCGGGCTGACACCGTGCTCGTGATCGGCTACGGAAGCGGAGTGACTGTTGGGAGCGTCCTGACGCATCCGGTAAAGCTCGTCGAAAGCGTGGAAATCTCTCCCGAGGTCATTGCTGCGTCAAAGTACTTCGAACATGTGAGCAATCGCCCGCTGGCCGATTCCAGGGTGCGACTGTACGTGGATGATGCTCTTGCCTACCTCGAGCTTGCGACGACGAATTACGATGTGATCATCAGTGAGCCGTCGAATCCCTGGATCGCCGGGATCGGAAATCTCTACTCGACAGAATTCTTCAAGGTTTGCAAGACCAGGCTCAAGTCCCATGGACTGATGGTGCAGTGGTTTCACCTCTACGAAGTAGACGATGAAACGGTACGGCTCGTCGTCCGAACATTTCGATCAGTCTTCCCCCACGTAACGGTATGGCAGTCGTTGACGACGGATGTCTTGCTCGTTGGTTCCTCCGAAGTCCTGGAGGTTGACGAACAGGCGCTCGCGGCAAAGCTTAGAATCGAGAAAGTGAAAGCAGATCTTGCCAGAATCCAGATTGCTGATCCCGCGACTTTGCTTTCCCTGCAAATGATCTCCGAGAGACCTCTTCGCGAGTATGCAAGCTCTGGTCCTTTGAACACGGAAGACAAGCCGCTGCTGGAACACCGGGCGCCAAAGGCGTTCTTTGTCAATCGGGGTGTCACGGAAATCAGCCGATTCGATGAACGCAGGGTCTTCGGCCGTACGGATCTCCTGCTGGATCAGATGATGGCAAAAAGGCCTCTGACGGATGCAGAGAAGTTGAACATCGGGATGCTGCATGCCGAGCCGAACAAGGGAAACCTGTCGATTGCCTATTCCATGCTCGTCGATTTCCTTGCGGCACACCCAAAGGATACGCGCGCACTCGACGTGTTGTCCTCGTTGTGTGAGCGTGTCGGTCGTCCGGAAGAACGCATCCGGTACCTGGAGCGCCACATTGCACTTGCTCCGGAGGATCCGGCTCTTCTTGAACAACTTGCCTGGGCGGAGTATTTGGCGGAACGAAACGTGGCAACGGCCTTCACTTCGTTTGATGTGTCTCATGCCGAGAAGCTGCTCAAGCGCTGTGTCGAGCTCTCCTCGGACACCGTGGATTTCTATCGAGTGAGAGTGGCCGATCTCTATTTCGGAATTCAGCAATACCAGCTCGCATTCGACAATTACCTCAAAGCTCTTCAAATCCGTGAGCGCTATACCCCCGACCCGAGGGTGCATCAGGATGTTCTGCTCCTTCAGCTGGCCAAATGTTACCGACGCCTCGGCGACCTGGGGGGAGCGGTGGGATACGCACTCCAGGCTTCAAATCTGAATCCGCGGAACGAAGAAGCCAAGGATCTTGTCTACTCGATCTGGCTCTTTGGCGGCAATAACCGGCGCGATACAACTCTGAAACGATAATCCAAATCCTACCTCTATGGCCCGCATTGGTTCTGACATTAAGCACGACGCCTCGTTTCAGAAGAATAGCGAACACCAGCGTGCTTTGATCGACGCTTTGCGGAAAAAAAGTGCTCTCGTAAAACTCGGCGGTGGGAAAGAGGCTATCGAGAAACATCGCAAGAAGGGGAAACTCTTTGCCCGTGATCGCATCGAAAAGTTGATCGACCCGGGAACATCGTTCCTGGAGGTTGGGCTTTTCGCCGCTCATGGAATGTATGACGAGTACGGTGGAGCCCCCTCTTCGGGCACGATTTTTGGCATCGGCAAGATTCATGGCAGGGATGTCGTCATCGTCGCCAATGATGCAACGGTGAAGGCAGGAGCTTGGTTTCCGATCACGTGTAAGAAGAATCTCCGCGCACAGGAAATCTCCATCGAGAACAGGCTGCCGATCGTCTATCTGGTGGACTCTGCCGGAGTATTCCTCCCGCTTCAGTCGGAGATCTTCCCCGACAAAGAACACTTCGGTCGTATCTTCCGGAACAATGCGATCATGTCTTCATTGGGTATTACGCAGATCGCAGCTATCATGGGGCCCTGTGTTGCGGGTGGAGCGTATCTGCCGATCATGAGCGATGAGGCTATGATTGTTGAAAAGACCGGAAGTGTCTTTCTTGCGGGGTCACACCTTGTCAAAGCGGCCATCGGTGAAGAAATCGACAACGAATCACTAGGAGGTGCTGGCGTTCAGTGCGAGATCAGTGGAGTGACCGACCATAAAATGAAGGATGACGATGAATGCTTGAAGAAGATTCGGAGCATTCTTGCAAAGCATGGCCATAAGCCCCCCGCTCAGTTCGATCGGGGTCCGTCGAAAGCTCCGTTGCTCCTGGCAGACGAGATTGGCGGGATACTCCCCGCTGATCGATCAAAGCCTTACGATATGTATCAGGTGCTTTCCCGGATCCTTGATGATAGTGAGCTCGACGCGTATAAAGCGGACTTCGGGAAATCCCTGATTACGGGATATGCACGGATCGACGGTTGGGCTGTGGGAGTCGTTGCGAATCAGCGGGCGGTTGTGAAGACCGCGAAAGGAGAGATGCAGGTCGGGGGAGTCATCTATGGTGATAGCGCTGACAAAGCAGCTCGCTTCATCATGAACTGCAACCAGAAGACGATTCCGCTCGTCTTCTTTCAGGATGTTACGGGATTCATGGTTGGCAGCAGGGCCGAGCAAGGAGGGATCTTGAGGTCGGGGGCAAAGATGGTGAACGCAGTTGCCAATAGCGTTGTCCCAAAGTTCACGATCATCGTTGGGAACAGCTATGGTGCCGGCAACTACGCAATGTGCGGGAAAGCTTATGACCCACGATTGATTTTTGCCTGGCCAAGTGCTCAAATCGCCGTCATGGGAGGCAAACAGGCCAGCGAGACTCTCCTGAGCATCAAAGTTCAAGCGATGGAAAGAGGAGGAGAGCACATTTCCAAGGAGAAACAGGCGAAATTGCTCAAGGAAACGCAAGACCGCTATGAGGCTGAGCTTGATCCGCTGTTTGCCGCTGCTCGTCTGTGGGTTGATGGAATTATCGAACCTGCTGAAACTCGCGACCGAATTTCCCGTGGAATAGAGATAGCTGCCTGCAACCCTGATATTCCGAGATTCAATCCCGGCGTCATTCAGACTTGACCACCGGGCGAATTTGCCACAAGGTCTCGTTGCGACCTCAAAAGTTCCATGAGAACATACATTGCTGTTCTGGTGCTGCTGCTCTGCTTTGGGTCGACTGCAATCGCTCAGTGTGATGGTAAACCCGGAGCCGATGGATTAACATGGAATTTTGATGAGGGAGAAAAAGAATCGTTCAATCTTCTCCGCTTCATTGGAGGGGTTTTCACACCAGATATCATCAAGGAAACGAGACAGATTCGAGCCTACATCCGCGATCAGCGATTCGCCGAACTGGTCAAACGGTGTGGTGCCGTTCGTGCCATGGACTTCATCTATCTCAAAGCGCTGAAGATCTCCGATCACAACATTTCCCGGGGACTTTTCCTATCGATGATTGCATGTCTCGATCATCAGAATGTCGATTTGAAAGTTCCCGTCATCGGAGTGTTGGGCGTCCCGTTGACATTTGAAGAGGACAGTCTCTTTAAAGCTCGCCACGGAAATCTTCCTTCCCGTCTTTACGACGATACGCCTCCGGAAGGGGACAGGGACAAATTGCAGCATTTCTTCGGGTCAGCCTATATCGCATTTGCTGCAGAATCGCGTGATCTTGCCCGCACGTCAGGAGACCTTGTCGAGTGGGGTGAGGCGCAATTTGTCGTGGGGGGAGTCGACGATCCGAGGGATCGTCGATCGAACAAACAGGGGGAGCGATTTGGTCATGATCTTCTGACAGTGAAGAACCTGTTGCCGTCTGACTATTTGAATTTGACAATTGAAGAATGAGTTGAAGCTATGAAAACGATTCTCGTCGTTGATGATGAAAAGAGCGTGCGCGATTCGCTCAAGATGGTTCTTGAATTCGAATCCTATGATGTCCAGTTTGCCGAGAACGGTCAAGAAGCGCTGCGCCAGCTCGTTGCGGCTCCGCCCGATCTTGTCTTGCTCGATGTCAAAATGGCCGGAATGGATGGGCTCGAAGTGCTTCAGAGACTTCGCGAAAAGAGGATGGATCTACCGGTGATCATGATCTCGGGACATGGAACCATCGAAACGGCGGTGGAAGCGACAAAACTTGGTGCGTTCGATTTCCTTCCAAAGCCGCTCGACAGGGATAAGTTGCTGGTGACCGTACGGAATGCGTTGCAGGTGGCAAAGCTGGCAGAAGACAACCGGAAGTTGAGAGAATCGGTCGAAGGGAAGTGGCAGATCCTGGGTGAGAGCGCGAAGATCAAAGAGATTCTTGCAGTCATCGAACGCGTTGCGCCCACCGATGTGCGAGTACTCATCACCGGGGAGAACGGGAGCGGCAAGGAACTCGTGGCCCGCGCGATTCAGCGTCTCAGCAAGAGAGGGAGCAAACCGTTTGTCGAGGTGAACTGCGCTGCCATTCCGTCGGAACTCATTGAGTCGGAACTGTTCGGTCACGAAAAGGGTTCGTTCACGGGTGCAACTTCACAACGGATTGGAAAGTTCGAGCAAGCCGATGGTGGCACTCTCTTTCTGGATGAAATAGGAGATATGAGCTTTCGGGCTCAGGCAAAGGTCTTGCGGGCACTTGAGGAAGGAACCATCGAACGGGTTGGTGGTACCAAGTTGATTTCGGTCGACGTTCGGGTGGTAGCGGCAACGAACAAAAACTTGGAGGAGGAAATCAAAAAAGGGAACTTCCGCGATGACCTCTATCATCGATTGAGAGTCATTCCTGTGCATGTCCCTGCATTGCGTGAGCGCAGAGATGATATCCCGTTACTTGTGAAGGCTTTTGTCGACGATGTTTGTATGCGGAACGGAATGGCTCGCAAATCAATCACCGAGGTTGCTCTCAGACGGCTCTCGATGTCGGAGTGGCGCGGAAATGTCAGAGAACTGAAGAACACCGTGGAACGCCTGGTCATCTTGTCACCGGGAACGACGATCGACGTCTCGCTGCTTGATGCCAGCGGCTCTGGAGGCCGCAGCGAATCCGATGATTTGATCGGACGGGGAGGTACGTTCCAGGAATTTAAGGAGCGTGCAGAGGCCGCCTTCATCCAACGTCAACTCGAGATCCACAAATGGAACATCTCGAAAACAGCTGAAGCATTGGACATCCAGCGTAGCCATCTCTATACAAAAATGAAGCGATACGGGCTTACAAAAGAGGAAGATGAGGATGAAGGGAGTTCATAACCGTCAGAAGATGGTGGTGCGCCCGCGAGAGACTGTACAGAAGTACGTCATCCAGCAGAAAAGTATTCAAACAGGCAAGGGCGCGAATTGGCGAGAGGTGGGTCGGAAGGGATACGCTTCCAAAGGAAAGTGAAGTACTTGTTCCTTACCTCGTCTCTCCTCTTGCTTGTGTTGTCTGCCTGCTGCGCGCTGCTGCGAACAATATCAAGCCCCCGGCAACGGAAGCGTTGAGAGAGCCGATCTTTCCATACATCGGAATTTTCACCAGGAAGTCGCACTTCTCTTTCACCAATCTCCTGATCCCTTTCCCCTCATTGCCAACCACAATGGCGATTGCTCCACGGTAATCCATCTCGTCGTACGCCTTCTCACCCTGCATGTCTGTTCCGACGATCCAGACCCCTCTTGAACGCAATTCTTCGAGCGCGCTCGCGATGTTCGTCACTTTCGCGGCAGGAAGATGGAGTGAAGCTCCGGCTGAAGCTTTGGCCACGGTCTCATTGAGCGTCGCAGCATGATGTTTCGGGAGAATGACACCATGAACGCCCGCACATTCTGCCGTACGGATGAGAGCGCCGACATTGTGTGGATCCTCGCTGCCATCGAGAACCAGAAGGAAGGGGGACTCGTTCTTGTCGGCGGAGACTTGAAG
>JAPLFP010000122.1 GCA_026390585.1 Ignavibacteriales bacterium
GATCGACCTGTACGACGAGTTGGAATTCGTTCAAGGCGACGAAGGAATCGCTTTCAACTCCAACACACCTCTTCTCGCAAACGACTCCACCAACCTTTGTATCAGGGCCGCAACTCTTCTCCGCGATCTCACGGGAAGTCGCATGGGTGTGGAAATTACTCTCAAGAAACAAATTCCTCTCGGGGCTGGTCTGGGCGGCGGAAGTTCAGACGCTGCGGCCGTTCTCAAAGGTCTCTCTAAATTGTGGTCGCTTGATATTTCGACTGAAGAACTACAGACCATCAGCGCGACTCTTGGATCCGACGTTCCGTTTTTCTTTACATCTCAGACTGCTTACGCCACCGGGAGAGGCGAACGGTTGACGCCCTTCCCACTGCACATCCCATATTGGATTCTGGTCGCTACTCCAAACATCCATGTCTCGACAGCCTGGGCCTATTCGAATGTGCGCATCTCACAAGCCCAAAAACGCCCCAACCTGCGAGGACTTTTGGAAAACTCTATCGACAATCCCACAATCCTTCAGGCAACCCTCGCAAATGACTTCGAAGAGTCGGTCTTTGGGGAATTCACCGATATTCCGAAGGTCAAAGAGACGCTGCTTGACGAGGGTGCGGAAGTTGCCTTGATGAGCGGCAGCGGATCATCTGTTTTCGGTTTCTTTTCCTCTGAAGCAAGAGCGAAGCACCTCAGGTCTGAACTCTCGAGCAAATACTTTGTTTCGATCACCGAGCCGCAATTTAAACCCGTGATCAACTAACCTCCGCCCGAACCAGTGGCACTCCGAAGAACCCGCCGACACGCTTCACCACGACAGAACATGCTGGAACTAGCACTTCTTGTCGTCTTCGCGCTCTCCAGTGGCACTGCTCAGCAAGTCACTGTACCTGATTCCTTAAGGGCGCTTCAGCCGGATTCATTGCGTGCGATACGATCGAAAAGTCGGTTTATCCCGTTCATTGGCAACCTTGAACGCGTTGCCGATTCAACAAGCTCACTCCACTCGACACAGTTCATCCAGTCTGATGCAATGTCAGCTGCCGATCTTCTCTGGCGAGCGCCCGGCGTTTTCATTCGGGAGCTCGGTCAACCCGGACAACCATCTCAACTGAATGTCGAAGGCCTTGACGTTCGAGCAACTGCCCTTCTCCTGGATGGACGGCCTTTGCGAGACCCCATCACTGGCAGCTACAACCTTTTTGACCTCCCCATTGAATTCCTCGATGAGATTGAAATAGAGAATAGCTCTGCCTCACTCTTCGCGGCCCCCAGCTCTGCTGCTGGCACGATGAATTTTGTCTCACATCAGTACGATAATGTCCGGCCGATGACAAAGCTGCGTTTCGTGCAGGGACCCTTTGAGCACCTCCTGACTGATGGGATCTTTGCCCAAAATATCAGCCGCGGCATGAACGCAATGTTCGGAGTTCAGAGATTGGTGACCGATGGGAGGTTCCCGAATTCAAAGTATGATTCCTGGGGCTTCCGAGCCAAACTGCGCTACAACATCACTGACAGAATGAATGTTTGGGTGAGTGATTTCTACAACAAATCGACGACTGGACTGAATGGCGGGATCGATCCCGTGAACAGCCCGACATTGTTTGATGAACTCACGGCAGTTGTTCGCGATTCTAGCACGGCTCAGACGTTTTCCAAGCACGATTTCACTTTCGGCCTTGTCGGAAAACTCCTGCCAGACAGCACATCCCTCTCCAGAGCACTAGCTTATTATTCGATCGTCGACAGGGAATATTCGACCGGTGCCACACAGCACACTCATCCAACCTTCACCGACATCCAGAGCTCATCGGTGCGGGGAGCCAAGTTCGAACAGCAAATTGACCTCTCTCCTCTCGACATCGACGTTGGCGCTGAGTATGAACAGAGGGTCATTCAAAAGGGGTTCTTCCTTAAGAGTTTCACGGAAACCTATTCGAGTGCGAAGGGCCGGGCAATTGTGCGGCCATTTGATTGGCTGACTGCCGAAGGCTCTGCGAGATTTGAGAATCTCCGAAATGACGATGCACTTTCATCGAGCATGAGATTGCAGACCGATGTCACTGATTGGTTTTCCGTCTGGGGAGGTTTCTCTCAAAGCTTCCGGTATCCGACGATTCAGGAACTGTATTGGGCTGATTCTACAATCGTCCGGGTGGGCTTGCCTGGAAAGGAGACTCACTCTCTGACGGAACTTGGTTTTCGAATAAAGACAGGACCGTTGAGCGTTTCGCTACAAGGATTCAAGAGAAAGATCGACAACGCCATCGTGATGAGACAAGTCGGGGTCCTCAACGATACTTCAAGTCTGATGATCACGCCCATCCCTCAAGTGGATATTCAGGGGGTCGCCGTCGGCCTCTCCATCCAATTCTGGCATCTTGCTCTGGCGGGGAATCTCACCTATACCGACTATCGGCAATCAGAAAACTCGATACAACCATTTCCCCGATTTGCGTCATACAGTGAACTCTCGTATCGCGACACGTTCGGGGATAGTGTCGTTGACCTGAAGGTGGCGGTGAGGCTGAAAGCAATCAGCCACCACAATGGCCTCCAGTTTATCCCCCTTCAGCTTTCCTATGCACAACAGAACTTGACCCTTACACCGGGATTTGCCTCCCTTGATTTTTATGCCGTGGCGAGGATCGGCGATGCGCACGTGATGCTGGTATGGGAAAATCCCTTTAACGTCAATACCATGATGGTACCGTACTATCCCATGCTGGGCAGGAACGTCAAACTAGGTGTCAACTGGGTTTTCACGGATTGATCCCCACTGAAGAAGACCTATGAGGAAAGTTATTTCCGTGTTCGGCAGTTCGAGGCCGCGGGAAGGCGAACCAGAGTACCTCGAAGCCCGCGAAGTCGGCAAAGCCCTCGCTCTTGAGGGATTTGTTGTCTGCAACGGAGGATACGGCGGCATCATGGAAGCCTCGGCGCGTGGGGCAAAAGAAGCTGGCGGCGAAACAATCGGTGTCACTGTGGACACGTTCACAAGGACAGCGAATCGATGGATCGACCGGGAAATCAGAAAAGCAACTCTCCCCGAACGCATTGCAGTTCTTGTCGATTCAGCAGATGGCTATGTTATTCTCAAAGGCGGGACAGGAACCTTGCTTGAACTCGCGTACGTCTGGGAGTTCATTAATAAGAAGTTTGTCGAAGAGAAACCCATCGTCATCGTCGGAGATTTCTGGACAAGAGTGGTTGAGACACTGAAGGACGAGCTGTTGTGGGAAGGACTAGGCGACTGCACAAGGTTTGTGCAGAGGGTTGCGACACCGGAGGAATGCGCCGCTCTGCTCAAACGGAGGCTCTTGAAATCAAGAGACTGAGCGCGGCGTTTTCCTCGCTATCACCCTCTCCAGGAAATCAATCATCTTCTTCGCCGATTCCTCCCAATTGAACGAACGCCCCCATTCAAGCGCATCCACACGCATCTTGTTCCGGAGGTTCTCGTCCCGAAGTACCAGAGTGATCTTTTGCGCCAGCTGCTCAATGTTGCCAAACTCATACAAGAGCCCGGTTTTCTCATCGACCACGGAATCGCGTAACCCTGGCACATCGCTCGCAACGACCGGCACACCGCACGCATTCGCCTCAATCACCGTCAGTCCCCACCCTTCCTTCACCGAGCAATTGACCGCAACGCTCATCTGGTTCAGATGTCGCACTTTCTCAGCCTGACTCAAATATCCCGTGAACTCGACCCGATCCGCGATGGGAAGTTCGTGCGCGAGCTTTTCCAGATCAGGCCGGAAATCGCCGTCGCCAACAATCCTGAGCCGGGCATCGGGAATGTCCTTCAGCACTATCTCGAAGGCCCTCAGAAGGTGATCAACGCTCTTGTATTTCTTGAGGCGACCGACATGGCCGATCAGCGGCCTGCCTTGCGCTAGGTCGGCCGATGGAGCGTAGACCTTTGTGTTCACCGCATTCGGAACGATCACAATGTTTCCGGCGGGAAAGCCAAGTCCAATGAGCTCCTGTCGCGTACTTTCGGAAACGACCGCCATTGGCGTGTTCCGGTATACCTTGGTTGCGACCTTCTCTGCCAGATAGACGTACGAAGCAGGAATGAGCGGCGCTTCGAGGAAGATTGCCTTGCCGAACAGGTGATGCACAATCCCCGCGAGCGGCTTGTCGACAAACCATGGTGTGTAGAAGGGGATCTTGTTGATATCGTCGACAACGACGTCGAATCCCTCTTTCCTGAACTGCGATTGGTATCGGCGAGGAACGTGGAAGTTGAAGAGGGAGCGCCCCCCTTCGCGGATGACACGGAGACCATCGATCTCCTCTGTCTCAGTTGCCCCCGGGAACTTTGAGCAGTACAGCGTTACGGAGTGTCCCAGGCCTACGACTCGCTTGAAGATCTCGTGCAGGTGGACTTCTGCCCCGCCGCCGAGCGGGTTCTTGATATCTTGCCAGTTGAGGACGAGAATGTTCATCGGGCTCTCAGTGACTACTTTCTGCCAACGACGCCAATATTAAAAGCGGTGTAGAGCGGGAGAGCTGTTTTAAGCATCGACAATCGAACATGTTTCCGGAGAGTCGCAAGAGATTTGATCGGCTGAGGATGTTTTGGTAGCGTCAGACCGGCTTTCATCAGGACACCACGAAATGAGCGGTAGAAAAAACTCGGGTACATCCATTCTCCGTAGGCATGGACCGTCGAGAGCCCAAGAGATTGCAGTAGCGTCGTGAGCTCAGGGGTTGAGAAGGAACGCTCCCATCCAGCGAACCATATATTCAAAGCCATCTGTATGTGCTTGAGGACAGTATAGAGATGGTACCGTTGCGGCACGTCGACCAGAAGGTACCCACCCTGCTTCAGGACACGGATATTCTCCTTGAGAAGTGCCTCAGCTTGCGGATGCCGGAAATGTTCCAGGAGGCCTTGATGAAACACAACGTCAAACGTCTCGTCGGGGAAAGGAAGTTGAAAAGTGTCTCCGCCGACGATGTTGCTTTGCACATGGAGTTCTGCCGAAAGGTTTTTCAGGATCTGCAGAGAATTCACGGAGTAGTCGAGCTGGACAACCCGTGCGCCGTATTCGATCAACGGGAAACTATCCCTTCCTGTTCCCGCTCCAACCTCAAGCACACTTTTTCCCCGTAGATCACAAACATGCAGAAGCTGCCGCAGAATTCTGTCTTCGTTCGAATACACCTGCTGGACATCCTTTTTCTCCTGCCACAGCGTCTCCCAATGTTCGCGTCGGGATTCTTTTTCTGCACCACCGGACCGTGTCACTGTCATTATTTTCCCTTCTCCGGTGAGAGTTTTTGCGGCTGGACTTTGGATGCCCCGGAAGCAGCGAGCGTATCTTTCCTGGCCACGCTTTGTTCTGCAAGGAGCCGCGCCCGGATCTGTGTTATACTCTGGTCGATACCGGGCTCCTTGCTGTAGACGACACGAATCTGATCAACGAGTTTCAGTGCTTCGTCAAATTCCTGCATGCTCTCGTACACCTGCAACAGCACAACATAAGGATTGTCATACGTCAATGGGTCGGCAACACCGCGCGCAACGACCGGTTTCAGTTCATCAACAATTTCCTTGTTGAGCTCGTGGAATCTGTCTTCCTTTCCAGTGAGATTGTAAAGGTTGGCGACATAGATCTTTGTCCGATAGTCCATTGCGATGACGCTTCGCGGAATGAGTTTCTCCATCCGGTCCAGCGTTTCGATGACCTTGGAATTCTGACCAGGCAAGTTCGCGTAGTATTGCGCAAGAAGTCCAAACGACTGACGATAGTTTGTCATGAGGCGTCTAACGTCTTCGTCGAAATACGTTTTTTTGTTATCGAGACCCCGCCATCGATACCCTAATGCGAGCGTCTTCGAAGGCTTCTCAACATCCGTGAACAACTGAGCCCGCATCCGATATTCGTTGATATTCGCCCAGTACGATGCTCCCTTTTTCGGTGTGAGGCGGAACGCCAGCCCTTCGAGCTGCATATAGTCCCTGAGACCAATCTGACCGTCCGGAGCCACAGTCATGGCAAAGTAGATAGGTCGCTCCCAGTTCGAGGACACAATGATATCGAACACCATCAAGTCTTGCACCCGAAGTGCTTTCACATCCCCAACCTGCAGCGTGTTCTGCATGTAGAAGGAAATCGTATCAGGAGCGGGGATCCCCTTATCTTTCATGTTGATGGTCCCGGCAGTCCCTTCGACACCGAACTGTCTCATCACGTCCCCTGGAACCGGCAGCTTGATGACGCGCGGCTCAAATTGGCGAGGTCCAATATTGTCAATGTCGACGTCAGGTGTCATCATGGAAATTTTTTTCGAACCGTACGGCTGTTCGTGCTTCAACTGGCGGATATACCAGTTCGTGTTCAAGAGACTCAAGCACACCACACGAACATCCCGTCGGATACCCTCCACATCCTGAAGGTACCATAGAGGAAACGTATCGTTATCACCGTTCGTAAAAAGAACGGCATCCTGCGCGCAGCTCTGGAGCAGGTTGTAGGAGTAGTCCCATGCCACGTAGTTGCCACTTCTGTCTGCCTGATGGAAATTTGCACGGAACATATTTGCCGGGACGAGAAGAAAAGCAAGGATCAGCACGCCGTATCCTGTCAAAGCATATCCTCCGCTCGCTTGAAACTTCTCCTTCACCCAATCGACGATACCGAGCACACCGATGCCGATCCATATCGAGAAAATGAAGAATGATCCGACATAAAAGTAGTCACGTTCCCG
>JAPLFP010000113.1 GCA_026390585.1 Ignavibacteriales bacterium
CGTCGGAGTCAGTTGCTTAAACGGAACGTCAACCGGCACATCCGCCTCTCTTGCGATTTTGAGAAGGTCTCGGAGTTTTTCGCGCCATTTCGGTGTACTCCATGGGTGAATGGCTCCCTGCCTGATTGACTTGTTCGGATCAGGCACCACCAGGTCCATGTCAATTCCAATGGAACGTCCGAATCCCTGGCATTTGGGACACGCGCCCACAGGATTGTTGAAGGAGAACATTCGCGGATCGGGATCTTCGTACCGGATTCCGTCATTTGCACATTCATAGTGCTGCGAGAATCGCAGCGATTGTCCCGATTCGAGAAGGAGGGCGTGAGCGTAGCCCTCCCCTTCACTGAAAGCAGTCTCGATGGAGTCCGCGAGGCGCTTCTCGCTTTCCTCGTCGTCCTTGCGGACCACGAGCCTGTCAACGAGGACAAAGATCCCCTTTTTGCTCTTCGCCTTGAATTCCCGTTCGTTCAAATCGATCAATTCGCCATTGACAACGATCCGGAAAAACCCACGTTTCTTGAGAGCATCGCATTCTTCCTTGAGAGAATGGCCCGGATGATCGTGCATAGGAAACATGATGAACATCTTCACCCCTTCGGGCTCTCGTCGAAGGCGATCGACGACAGACGAAACCGAATCCCGCTTCACAAGCTGACCGCACGAACGACAATAGGTCTGGCCTATGCGGCCGAACAGGAGGCGGAGGTAGTCGTAGATTTCTGTCGTGGTGGCAACAGTTGACCGGGGATTGCGTGTTGCGGTTTTCTGCTCGATGGCGATGGAAGGACTGATGCCTTGAATGAAATCGACGTCCGGCTTGTCCATCCGCTCAAGGAATTGGCGGGCATACGAAGAGAGGCTCTCAACGTACCGGCGTTGACCTTCAGCATAGATAGTATCAAACGCGAGGCTCGATTTCCCTGAGCCGCTCACCCCCGTCATGACGATCAGTTTGTTGCGGGGGAGTTCGATATTGATGTTTCGAAGATTATGAACTCTCGCCCCGCGTATGATGATCGTCTTCAGTTTCTTGTCCTGGGGCCCCGCTGGAGGAGCCTCAGAACCAGGGGCATCGGTTGTTGTCGGAATGTGCTTCTTCGCCAACGTTTGGTACCTTCTTGGTAACAACAGTGTGCAGCATTCTCAATCGAAAACCTGTGGTGAGCAAAGCCTGCACTGAGCAGAGCGAAGTGTCGAACCATCGCCAATCGGAAATCAAAGTCTGCAATTTCACATTTGACAGTTCGCCCGTAGTGCTCCAGCGGGCGAGGTCTCGTCGTGACTGCGTCACGACGGACAATTCGAAACTGTCAGTCAACGTACTTCTCTGGAACGGCAAAATCAATCCGAAAATTCCACCTCATACCGCTTTCGCGTGACGATCCTCTGCAATGCGGCAGGGTTCATGGCATTCGACTCGCTTTGTCTCCCTTTCTTGCGTTTCTCTGTGGCGATGTCTACATTGGGTCACCTTCAACAGGAGAAATAATATGCGATATGTTGTGATTTTGATGTGCGCTGTCGCAATCTCTTCCTGTCCTGCTGATGCACAACATGACACGAGCGAGGTTACGAAAGTCTATCGGCTCTTGCTGATAGACGGCTCGGAGATCGTCGGTACAATTCTGAAGGAGGACTCGGCGCAGGTGGAATTCCAGTCCGTGTCCAAAATCTCCATGCTCGTACCGAGGAACCAGATCAAAACGATCGTGCCGCTTAGAGGAAGTGTTGTCGACGGCGAGTTTCGGAGATCGGATCCAAACTACACACGCCTCTTTTTCGCTCCGACCGGCAGAGCGCTCAAGAACGGACAGGGATATTTCTCAGCCTACGAGATTTTCTTCCCGTTTGTCGCCATCGGCATTGGAGACATTGTCACCTTGGCAGGCGGCATGTCGCTTATTCCAGGAGCGAGTAACCAGATCTTCTATTTCGCTCCAAAGATCACGCCTCTCCACCTTCAGAATTTTGACTTGTCGGCTGGCGTCCTCTACATCAACGCCCTCGGAAGTGGTTTTTCAGGTGGTGGGATTGTCTATGGGGTCGGCACGTACGGTTCAAGTGATCACGCCCTGACGGTGGGACTTGGGTGGGGGTTCGCCGGAGGCGAAATCGCGAACAAACCGATACTCCTCCTCGGTGGCGAGCTCAGACTCTCCAACAGCATCAAGCTCATTTCGGAGAACTGGATTCCACCTGGAACAGATCTCGTGGTGTACTCGTTCGGCTTTCGTTTCTTCGGCGAAAATCTTGCGGCAGACCTCGGATTTTTCCGACCCTCGAAAATGGAAACCGGTGGATTCCCCTTCATCCCGTGGATCGGATTCGCCTACAACTTCGGCGCTCGGTAGTGCCGCTTCCCAAAAGTAGTATTGTGTTTTGTCGTGAAGAATGCCAATGGAAGCGAGCACTATTGCCTTACTGAACACAAGATCTTTTGTTAGAAGGGGCAATAGCATGCCTGAGCTTCCTGACATTACAGTGTACGTCGAAAGCCTTGAGGCCCGAATCAAGGGTCAGCACCTTGAAGAGATTCGTCTCGGCAATCCATTCATTCTCCGTACCTTTGACCCACCGCTGAGCGCTGCATTCGGCAAGACCGTCGAGGGCGTTGAGCGAATCGGCAAGAGAATCAACCTGGCGTTGGAGGACGACCTCTTTGTCGTCATTCACTTGATGATTGCCGGACGCCTCCACTGGAAGAAGCCGAAGTCCAAACTCCCCGGCAGAGTAGGGCACGCCGCGTTTGATTTTGCCAACGGCACGTTGCTGCTGACAGAAGCAAGCACAAAGAAACGGGCTTCGATTCATCTAGTCAAAGGCCGCACAGCTCTGGCAGCGTTCGATCGGGGCGGGCTTGAGCCCTTGAGCTCTAGCTTGAGCTCTTTCCAGGCAGCTCTGACGAGGGAGAATCGAACTCTGAAGCGTGCCCTTACCGACCCGCGGCTTTTCAGCGGCATCGGGAATGCATATTCAGACGAAATCCTCCATCGTGCCCGGCTTTCGCCACTGATCCTCACCCAAAAACTCTCCCACGAAGAAGCGGTTCGGCTTCACAACGCTACGATGGCGACATTGAATGAGTGGATTGAGCGTCTGCGACGCGAAGCCGGAGGTGGGTTCCCCGAGAAAGTGACCGCTTTCAGGGAAGAGATGGCTGTTCACGGAAAATTCGGAAAGCCCTGCCCGGTCTGCGGGACAAGAGTGCAGCGAATCGTCTACGCGGAGAATGAATCCAACTATTGTCCACGATGCCAGACGGGGGGCAAATTGCTCTCAGACCGATCGCTGGCCAGGTTGCTGAAGGGTGACTGGCCAAGGACGATCGATGAACTGGAAGAGAGCGGTTTGGGGAAATAGCTCACGCCTAGAGGGTCAGTCGAAAAGCCTTGCCACAAAGTCCCGAAGACACAAAGGTATTTATGGGTTTTGTTTTTTCTCTGCTTTTTCTTCGTGCCTTGCTGTCTTTGTGGCCAGAAGTGGGTTTTAGTCCGGGCTTCTAGAAACGGATGGTGAGTCGTGCAGTCGGGACAAACTCAACGAAGTCGGCAGACCGGACAACCGGTTGAAGGTGCGCTTCGAGTTTGAGCTGATTGTTGAATTGTGCTGCGCTCCACGCCGCATCAAGAGCTGAAAGAAGATGGTTGACGACAAGAAGCACTGACCCTCTTGTCGCGATGTTGTAGTAGTCGTTTGCCTTCCCGCGCATCGCAGCATAGTCCAAAAATCGCTGCGAGACATCACTGTTCACGATTCTTTGCGGCGTCATGACGCCTGCGTCATCCCATCCTGCGGCAAATTGCGGATACTTGCCGATCAGTTCAAAGTATTGTTGCTGCGGTCGATGCGGCAAGAGATGGGTGAACCCGTTGCCCGGCAGTTGCGCAATTCGGTTTTCGATAGTATTCAGCAAATCCCAGTTCACTCGATCCCAAGGCTGAAGATTATCAGTTCCTGGAATGAGACATGGGATGAAACTCGTCACGTCCGGATTGAGTTTGACGGCATTGTCTTGAACCCATTTCGCATACTGGAAAACGGACCAGTGGCCATCAGCAAAGTCCTGGAACATGGATGTCTGCTGATCACCTTTGGATGAATAGACCGCGTAGACGACCCAGAGCCCGGCTTCGGCGAGAATGAACCCTCCTGCCCGCCAATAGCTCTGCGTATAGAACTCCCCGGCGCCCGGAACTGCAAGCGACAAAACACCCGCCAGCAAAGGCGACTTCCTTCCCTCGTCAACGTTCTTCAGGACGGTGTCTTTCAGGTTCATCGCACCGATGTTGGCAAGCAAATCGAGACGCGCATTCCCGGTCAAGGAAATCTCATGTGAGGAGTTCATTCTTCCCACGACTTCTTGTTGACTCATCGCGGCGGACACGACCAAGAGAATTGAGGTCATCACTAGGAACGTTGCCCTGGTCTTCATGCCGCTACCTCGCCCTGTTTGACAATTGTTGGAGGGTTTGACCGAAAGGGTTCATTTCGAAGTCAAACAACACTCCAAGATAGAACTTCCATTCTTTTCCGTACGTCACGTCGGTGTTGTTGAATGTCCGGTTGAAGCGGTCGAAACCGTAAGCGCCGGAGAAGAAGATTCGTGTGGGATACTGATAGAAAGAGAATGACTCAAGTCTAAGCTCAAACCCAGCATCCTTTTTCCATGTTCCCACATCAGGCGATGGCCCCGTCCAGGCTTCACCATAGTCGGCGAACACCGATGCATACAACTTCGTGAAATAGAACTGCAGAAACCGGAAGTTCAGCTTGCTCACAAGCGGAAACCGATAGGCAGCGCTGACAACAGCAAGATCGTTCCCGCCGAGTCCGTAGAACGGGTACCCGCGCATTCCGATGAACCCGCCGCCGTAGAAATCAAAGAAATCGTCGACCTGTTTCCCGAGCGTGCTCGCCGCATGAACCGAAAGCGTCAGCGTGTGCTTGTCGATCGGCAAAGGCAGGTGCTCGTTCCAGAGAACCTCAGCGCGGTGGAAGCTGGGTTTAGTATACTGCGGCACCAGGACGCCGCTTTCGATTTTGAATTCGCCGTCGGGATTGAACTTGTTGAATTCATACGAATAGCGCAACGTAATCGTGCGGCCGATCGGATTGATGTCTCGATCAACATTGGGGACGATAGCATCGTGAGTCAACTGAGCCGAAAGAACGTTGCCAACAAGATAGAGATTCCGGAATGCGGGAGAATCCCCCGAACCGGGGATATGGAATGCGCCAATGTCTGCATCGTATCGACTGAGCGAATAACGGAGGGCGAGCTGGGTGTGATCGTCGAAAATGTTCTGCCTGGGACCGAAATCAAATTCCATGAGGTTATACACGACATCCGTTTGAATGTCGTGTGGTGCGTCCGTAAACAATGAAATCGTTGCGCTGGTTTTGCGTGAAATGTTATAGATTTCAAGAGATGCCGTGGGTGCAAGTCCAAGTTGATAGAGAATCGGGAAAGCGTCGCGATATTCCACGATGGCAAACAAGTCGCGCTCCCATTGCCGATTGAGGACAGCCCCTCCGAACAACGAGAGCCTGTCCAACACGTCACTTGACGTAAAGTAGATTCCCGGACGAATGACATCGATCCCTTTGTTATGCGGATTGTAGTTGTCTACGCGCAGAATCGGAATGATCGACAGACTCGTAAACGTGTTCGAGTACGGCCGTGCTTTCAGGGGAGCCAGTTTTGATGTATCGTCGGGAGCGATCTTCACAGTCCCCGCTGCGGGAGTGAGCACCGACCCAGAAGTTCCGTCGACACGGTTCAGCTTTTTCAATACCCACTCTGGCACCTCAAGCTTGGAAACGGAGACGAGCGGAGCAGGATTCTTGAGCAGGGCAATCTTGAAACCCGTCGATGTGTACGAACTGAAAGCAAGGTCCCCCTGCCGGCTTACCGCAGGTATGAATGCTCCGCCAAGGACATTTGTCAGTTGGGATCCCGTTCCAGCTTGAAGATCGGCCGAGAAGAGATTGAAGATGCCTCCCTCGGCGGCTGAATAGATGAGAGATCGTCCGTCGCGCGAGAATACCGGGTTACGCGCGTCCACACCGCTCGCGATGATTTTGAATCCGCTTCCGTCTTCGTTGACAACTGCTACCGATTGCTTGTCGTCAGCCGAGAAGCCAAAGGTGATCACAGAACCATCTGGTGACCATTGTGGAGTGTACACCTGCTCGCCGTTGACAAACTTCGTCACCTGGCGAACATTCTTTCCATCAGCGTCACAAATTCCAAGATTCACTGTACCGTCACAGCCATACGCAAAAACGATTTTTTTGCCGTCCGAAGAAAGCTTCGGATTCCACGCTCGCAGTCCGAATGTCAGGCGCTCATCTTTCTCCTTCTTCAGGTCATAACGATACAAATCATACAGCTTCGCCCAAAAACCATTCTTGCGGCTGAGCTTGGAGTAGTAAAGATAGCGTCCGTCAGGAGAGAAGGACAACGTTGAACGGACGCTGAGATCGACCTTTGAAGACGTTTTTGTTTCAAAGTCATACAGATAGACCGAACTCTGACCCCAATAGTCCTCTCCTTTGTTGGAAACGTAGGCGAGTTTCTTCCCGTCCGGAGTGAACGCAGGAAACGTATTGCCAAATCCCTCCTTTTCGATCAGCTCGCCCTCTACACGGGCGGGCGCGATCTGGCTTTCAATACTCTTGTACTGCTCAATCTTCTCCTTCTTCCATTTTTCGTACAGTTCTTCCCCGGAGATCCCCAGCACGGCAGAGATGGCACCGTCGATCGTCACGCGGGGTACACTGCTGAGCGCCCTGGAGATTTCTTTCAGCTTCTCCGCGCCATAAGTCTCTGCTATGTATGAGACGATGGAGAATCCGGCATTGTACGAAGACTCGTTGCCGAGGCTCGTTTTGCCGAAAACGGCCATCTCATCCCACGTCAGCGGATTGCCATCCAGCATGTACATCCTCAGAATCATGTCCCGATGCGAGTCCCAGTAGTCATAGGTAAAACTCGGGTGGTTGTATTGCGCGACCCCCTCGGCAAACCATGCAGGAACAACGAAGGCAGAGAGCGGATAGGAAACGATGGCATTAGGATATCCGTAGAGAACGTCCGGTCGACGTTCTGATTCGTAGCCCAACCATTGGAAGTACACGGCGGGAAATGTGCGCCCCAGCTTCATCGCCGTCTGAATTTGAACGATGTGTGTGAACTCATGCGACACGACATCGCGGATCCAGGGATGAGTACCGCGAAGTTCGAAATCCAGCGCCGGGGCCCAGAGTTCGATCCTGTTGTCGTAGAAATAGGCGGCACCATTTGAGTAGTCATCGTGGTCACGGATCACAAGGCTTACTTTGCTGTCGGGCTCGTGCTGGTACAGTTGTGTGATCGGACCATAGACTTCTTCTGCGATGTTCGCAAACTCGCGGGCAGATCGTTCCTCTCCGGAGTGAAAATGAACAAGAAAATGTGCCGACTCGATTGTTTTCCAGTTCAAATCCGGGCGCGGAAAGTCATCCTCCTGAGCAGTCGCGAACCCGAGAGCGAACAGAATGAACAGTATGGAGAGCAAGAGGTTTTTCACAGAAAGCATTTATATCACAAAGTCATGACGCGTGATTTGATCCTTGGTGACCGGAACCGATGTTCCGCGATGGATGTCGAGATAGAGCTCGAGCGTGATCGAGGAAGTGATGCTATAGTTGCCGGTAAATTGGGAATCATACGAACTGTAACGCGGCGCGGGATAAAATCCAATCGGGAGGTTCTCGTCCAGAATGGCGTAGTAACCAAGGGAATCCGTCACGGTAGTGACAGCGCCGTCAACAAGTACAGTGTACGATGCTTTGTGCACACCGTTCTGGCTAAAGTCCACCGTATAAACGCCGCTCGGCACCAGATTGCCGTATGAATCTCGCTTGCCCCATTCCACCTCCAAAGGACCGACAGGAGAGTGGCCCTCCAACAGGATGGCTCTGACCTTCTGATTATGATCAAGCACCCGCACAAGGACGTTTTTCGTCGAATCATCTACAAAAAAAGTAGAGGACGGTGGCCGAAGCGTATCGACGAACTCGTAGTCATACCACACTCCCACCCGAACGCCCTTGAGAGGAACTCCGAGATGATCGATGACATATCCTTCGATCCGGTATCCGACGATCGGCTGTTCGGGAGAGGTTTGATATGGAAGCTCGCGTTGGCATCCCAACGCACACCCCGAGAGAACAACCAACAGCACGCCAAGCGATAATGCCCTCACAGTCCCGACCCTCACTTTACAACTGCTATCTTGATGACAGCCACATGGCTGCCGCTTCCCCCCGTCGCTTCGAGACGCGCCAGGTAGACACCACTTTGTATACCTGTAACATCCCACGTCACCTCTCCATCAAGACCCGCTTTTGATTGTCCATGAAGCTCTGCAATTCTCATCCCTACCAGATCGAAAATTTTGATGGAGATGGACGCGTCCTCCGGAGTGTAGTAGCGGATTTGGGTTGAAGACCCGCGAACGGGATTCGGCCAATTATAGACTCGATCCGAAGGCAAGTAGTTCGTTGGAAGAGTGTTCACTGGACCGGCAAGAAGGTCCTCGTTTGAATGGCGAGCGTCCCTGAGGAACTGTGACCAGGCGAAATACTGCGAGTTGTACGGCTGCCCGATTTCAAATGCCTGAAGAACACCTGAGGATGTCAATCCCACAATTCCGATGTTGCCGGCGGCGCTCGGAAATGCAGCCAGCATTGTTTGCCCCGCTGGTGCACATTGCACGGGAAATCCGTTGACTGCACGCCCATTTCTGTCGTACGCCATCACGTCACCAGTGGAGAGGGACACGAGGATCTCCGGAGCTTTGTTCCCGTTCACGTCTCCCACCAACAGGTTGCCGGCAAATGTTTTGGCGAGCGGCGCGGAGATCGGGAATCCGGCCAGCGATGCACCGAGACGATTGAGAGCGTATATCCGATCCCCCGTAACGAATACGATATCCTTCGCTCCGTCAGCGTCGAGATCTGTCGAAAGGAGGTCCGTGATGGAACCACTGACCACGGTCGTCTCGAGGAGCTTCTGTGAGAGATCACGGCTGAAACCAAGGATTCTCCTGCCGCCTAGTTGCGCAACCACGATGAGATCTCCCAATGGGAACGGCACACCGACAGCAATCCACGGCAAGCTCGAGTCGCCCAAAGCGACAGAGTTCTGTTCGCTGTAGAGACGTCCTCCGCTTGTAAAGAACAATGCAGCGGGTTTTGACAACGACGGTGAAGAGAGTTGTGTCAGTGAACTGATCGGGCTTGAAGACACGACGCTCTTTTTCAGCAAAGTTCCGGTGTACGAGTACGACCAGACAGTCCCGCGGCTGGTTCCGACGACGACAGAAGGAACGATACTGAGGTCTGCGAACATCGCGGGAGTCGTGATTCGATCCCCGAGCGGAACAGACAAGCTTCCAACGCTGTCGACAAGGGCGTCCGAGTTCGTTGAATACGCGTTCAAGATGAAGAGTGCGCTGTCCTGAGACCCGGCGATGACCGTTGAGCCGCTAAGCTCTGTCGCTGCGAGGGAGAACCCTCCCCCCTTCGGGAACAAGAGTCCCGTCGTGTCCTTTGTCCTGCTACTGCCATCAGTCTTGAACGCGAGCACCTTGCCGTCAAGGCCAGCCAGGACTGTTGACGAAGTGACGCTGGGAACCGTCACCGCATTCTTCATCCAGAGTCTTCTCGAGAATGCCGGTATTCTCTTCGCCTGTGCGTCGCCGATGACGACGGTGGCGGTCATGCGTGGTGAGCGCTTGCTGAATGCGCGCACTGACACAAGGCTCATCGCTCCGCTGTAGCTCCGGCTGTTTGGATTGGAGTCTTTGTCAAAGACATTCTTGTAGAGATTCAGCGTATCCGTGCCGACAACATATTTGATCGTATTTTCGGCAAACCAGAAATCGAGCGGCCACCCGAGTTCTGTCCCGGCCCCAGCATCAGAAAACTGACTGTACACGCGGCCGATATCCTGTGAGCCATCCGCTTCTTCGAGCGAAACGCCGCGATGAGCCGGATCGGCGTTCACTGTGTTGTCCGCCAGCCCGTGGGCAATCACGTCCTCGTCGATATGCCAAATGAGAATGCCGCCTCCGCGCAGCGTGTCACTTTGGATCGCGTAACCCGGAAGCGCCCAATCGAAATCCTCAACATCAATGACGGAGCCGGAGATGGAGCTCACGTCCGCGTAATCGAACCCGCTGCTGTCTGTCGTGAACGTTCGCGTGAAGATCGAATTTCCCTTCCGCATCGTCAGCCGTTGTCCATTCTGATACGGATCACGACTTCTGTTTTCGATCAAGAAGTACTCGCGGTCAGTGATCGGTATTTTGTAGACGGTGTCCCGCCCTGTTTTCAGCCCAACCGCTGGTAACGAGATGGTGGATGTTCCGGCAGATAATGTAATGGGAGTCACCCATCCAAGATAGACTTTCTCCCAGGCAGACGGCTCCGGAGGGAACAAGCCCGAGTAGAAACTCAGGTTTCCTGCCGGATCCATCAATCCAAAATCACCGATCCCCGTCAATCCGGTTTTCGTGTCAAAGAGATCAGGCAATCCAAGGAAGCTTCCGAACGAATTTGCGAGCAGGCCGTTGATGCTCTCCTGAACCGTGTCGGCGGAGAGCCCGGACGTAAAAATCCGCGACTCCGTTTCGGGAAGGAGCAGCGTGTTGGTAATTCGATATGAACTCTTGTTGACGGCAATGCCGGTGAAACTCGCATCGCCGAGATAATTGCGGAGGGTAGAAAGATTGAAGGTAATTGAAGGAATATCGAACGGCGCAGGATCGTAACCGAGGAGCGACACGACATTGATATCTCTCCCGACGCCGGCATGGAAAACCACAAACGCATCGTATTTTCCAAATTGAAGAGATGGATACAGCGAATCTGCGAGCCGCCAGCTTTCTGTCACAAGAGTGGCGAGCGGCTTGTCATCGCTACCATCTTTCGGTGGAGAGTACTTTGACATCACGTTCGAAAGCGTGACAACTCGTCCAAGGACTTCTCCCTTGATGTTCAATTTACCGTTGGAGACTTTCCGGAAGTAGTTCGAAAGGAAAACCAGCTTGTAGGCAAAGTAGGCTGAGTCGTGAGGAGCAGGATCGATAGCGTTTGGCCACAACGTTCCGTTGAGCTGGAAATGACCTGCGCCCGTCGTCTGCGTATCGGCATCCGTTTGAAAATCGACCATCAGCGCCAGAACCCGAACAGTATCCTGACTCCCGATGTTGCGGACGAGTTTATCTGATGACGATTGAACCAGTCCGGCGTGCTGAAGGCTTATCCCGGCGACCTTTGCGTTTGACAATTGCTGAGGCCGCACCTGTCCAAATGCCGCGGTGCTACACAGAATAATCCAAACAACGAGGCGACGTGCTGCCATGACCCTCCAGGTTCGTCCGTGAATAGAAATCCAACGATTCGTCTTAGTTCGTTGGAGTCGCTTCAGTTGCCTGTGTGAAGCCTCCCCATGAAATAAGCAACGTGAACCGGAGCGTTTCGCCTAGAGGATGTTGCGCTTCGAATGTGCTGATGTAGCTGAAGTCGAAACCGTAGATGTCGTACCGGATACCTGCACCAAACGTGAGGAACTTGCGGTTGCCATACTGCGGATCCTCATAGAAATATCCGCCCCGCAATCCGATCCACTTCGGGAAACCGTACCAGTATTCAAATCCCACGCTTGTCGTAAACTCACGCAATTCTTCCGCAAGAGATTTGTCGGTCCACGACGAAAAGATGGCTTTGTAGAACGGGTCACTTGTTCCGTCGCCACGATTGTGGACCAGAAGTTTATTCACTTCAAGAATGGCAACGAGATTGTTGTACTGGCTCGAAAGGACCTTGTACCCGATGCCAAGTCGCAAATTCGTTGGCAGTGGATCCGCCTGGGCTCTGTCGATGTAGCTCATTTGCGGCCCGAGATTGGAGAGATTGAAACCTGCAGTGAAATGCTCTCCAATATCCAATCCGGTGAAAGGAATCTCCAGCGTCTTCGGTTTATAGAGCATGCCGATATCGAAGCTGAAGTCAGAAGCGACACCCTTCCCCTGCTCTTCGGCAGTTCCGAACGGCGACAGGCGGCTGTAGATGAAACGTCCGTTGATCCCGAGACCGAGCACATCTGACAACTTGGTGGAATACCCGGCGGTGATAGCGAACTCATACGCCTTGAAAGTCTCCAGGACCGTGGGATCAAACTCTGTTCTGTTGAACGTTCCGAGGTTCAAGTATGTGATACTCGCAGCGAGTGTCCCGTCCAATTCCGGCATCTGTCGACGGTACACGAGATAGTCGATGAAAAGGTCGGAGAGGTTGAATGCCGGGAGCCAGTTTGCATGCGAGATGCTGATTTCTGAACCCTCTTGGAACGCCAGTCCAGCCGGGTTCCAGTAAAGTGCTGACGCGTCATCCGCGAGAGCAACCCCGCCTTCACCCATCCCACTGGCGCGGGAGTTTGGCGCTATCAGCAAGAATGGAACTGCCGATGTTGAGACCTGGGCATTCAGAAGTTGGGTTCCTGCCACCAGAAGCACGATCGCACACCCAATGAGTTTCTTTACCATGACAAACATCCTCCTAAGAAATTGAAATCTCCGAAATTGCCTTCATCGGAGCAAGTAAGTTACTCGCTTTTGTTCTAATTTTCAACCAACCCCGGAATCATTCAAACCAGCGACAGAGAGTGAGGCGATTCGCCGTCTCGTATTCCAGCCACTAGCGAAGTACCGCCAGTTTTCCAATCACTTCACTTGTCGATGTCCTGTCGAGCGATTTTGCGATCACGCGGTACAGATACACACCATTCGCCAACTCGCTTCCGTCACGGTCCCGACCATCCCATGGCATCTGAACGAATCGATCGACGACGGATGATGCCTCCAAAGTCTGGATCAATCGTCCTGCGACAGTGTAGACTTTGATCTCGACGTCAACCGGGTCGTTGGATGTTCGTTGAAACGTGAACGTTGTTGATCGCGCAAAGGGGTTCGGAACATTAAAGACGTTGTAGAGAGAAAGCTGCGAGGTAGCGCGAACTTCGAAAAACGCTTCAGCAGACGACGAATTGTTGTAGATGTCCCAGGCTTTGACATCGATTGTGTGCCGTCCTTCAGGAAGAGCTGTGAATTGATAGCGAATCTGTCCGCTCTGGTAGGTATCGAGATTCCCGCGATAGAAACCTGTCAGGTCAAACGTCTTCTGCGAACCGTCAAGTGTCGCTTCAAGCTTGTGTCCGATCCCTGCCGTCGAGGTGTTGATGCCGCTGCTGTCAGCAAGGTCGACGATCATTGTTGCGTCGGGAGAAATGACTCCCCCAGTGTGGGAAGTCTGGTCGTTGAAGTAGATCTTCATGCTCGGCCCGGTCGTGTCAACGGCTGCAACGGACGTTCCTGTGATTGAGAAGTTCTCCGTATACCCAACGGCGTCCGTTGAATCGTTCGAAGCATAGAGCGCGATTCTCGACCGATCGTTTCCGTACGACACATCCTTAGGAATCGGGAAGGTCCCCTGCACCTGGCCATTGCGTACTGAAACCTGGCCGCGGTAGATCAAGCTGCCATTCATGACGAACGAGTAATCGCCCCATATGGGCACAAGCACCGTTCTTTTCGAATCGTAGACCTCGAGCAACGCCTGGCCGCGAAGAGAAGTAGGGGTAGATCCGTCGGACTTTTTCACGCTTCCTGTGACTCTCACTTTCGAGAGAGCCCCGGCGGCAACAAGTGAAGTGGCAGCTTGACCGTTGACACTGTCGATGGAGACAACGCCCCGTGGAACGGCGAGGCGCATCGTCGGGTCTGCGAGAAGATGATGTTTTTGGTCGTTTGTGCTATTCAGAACTTGCTTCGTCTGCCACATCGCGTCACCGAGCCGTACCGGCTTCCCCTGAGAATCCATCTTGAGGAGATTGTCGTAGAGAGCCTCGTTGAGTATCGCATTATCGCCAGAGTACACTATGCGGTCTGGCGTCACTTCACCGATGGCGCCGCGGTCAGCCATCAGCAGCAACTGTTCTCCCGCGCTCACATCCGACGGGGGCGGATCATCATACCGGGCATAATCGCATGTCGCTGCAACCAAGAAGAAAAGTTTCCCTTTGTTGTTGAGCAAGGGAAAATCCTGGTCAATCGAGAAGACATTTTCATGTGCCCATTGCAGCGTATTGCCATGGCCGGTCCAGTTTAGAATCGCGGTGCCTGCGTTGATGGCTTCATCGATCGCCTCATTCGCCGTTGGCTTCCTGCGTCCCGTTGACGTGTTCACTGTGGGATATTGCACGATGTAGATCTTGTCTTTCGTGAAGCTGTCCGGTGTATGGCCCTGCGCCAGCTCCTCCGCCTGCGACGTGTGGGTGTCGCGGTCATCCCCCGTTGAGGTGAGGCCGTCATCTGCAACGAAGGTTATCTTGTTGCGCCATGAATCAAACGATGCATTCGATTCATAAGAAATGATCTTGTTCACGACGGTCTGCGCATCGGTCAACGACCTGATCGGCAGGCGCCCGATTGCCATCGAAATCCTGTCAGCGCTCGGGTCAAGAAAGACGTAGTAGTCATCGCTCGCCAGTGTCAGGATCTGGATGTTCGATTCCAACGTCTCATACGGGGGGACCCAATTCGTCGCATTCGTATTCCTGTTGTTCCTGTAGTCGTAGTTTCCCGCACCGAAAAGAAGAACATACTGCGGCGCGATCTTCCACGTGGTCTGAGCGTATTTCAGAAAATCCCTGATCGCAATCGGGTCGGGATTTCCAGATGAGAACTCGTTGAAGACTTGGTCGAGATTGACGACGGAAACTGTCATCTGATCGATCTGTTCTCGGTGTGCCTTCAAGCGCTGAGCTTCACTGGAAAAATCCGGCGGAGTGAGAATGATGAAATCGGCCCCGGCGATGTTGCCGTGGAGATTCGAGTTCGACATTCGCTTCACGTTGAGCGCCGTCTTGTACCCTTTCGGCCCCATCGCAATGAGTTCACGGACGGATCCGCTTGTCTGGCTGAGTTGGAACCGCACGATAGATGCATCAGCTGCGTCGAACGCCAGGCTGGTGACCTGTTTTACGGCATTGTGCTGCGTGACATCGAAAACGTAGATCTCCCTCGATGAAAACTTTGATATCTCGTAGTTGATCACTGCGCTTGTGTCCGGCGAAGGAAAAAGGAGAAGATCATTGTCCGCCTCGAAGCGACGATTGTAGAGAATCTCAAACCAATCCAGCCAACCCTGGGCAGCCTGACTGGCTGCTCCGAACTGAATGCGCAGAAGGCTTCGGTCATTTGGGAGTGCCCCGGTACGGGTGAACGTGTACGCTGGGGCCTGATATGCGCGCTCTTGCTCGAAGGAGGACAGGTCAACAGGGTACATCATCATCGGTACTCCCAGGGACTGTCCGTTTTCCAGCACGGTAAACGTGTCCACGGATGCCGATCGACTGTAAAAGGCAAAGCGATACGTCACGGGTTTTGTCGAGACGACTGCAGGAATATTGTTCGTGAAGGCGTTGAAAGTTTGGGAAATGTCAAAAGCCTCACCCACCCACTCGCGACCCGACTTGACAAAATTGACCTTTTCATCCTCAACGAAGAGCTTTCCCTGAATGTCCGAAGGTTTGTATCCGCCGGAAGTATTCGTTGACGAAACAGAGTCCATGTTCTTGCCGCGCCCCGTGCCCCCAAAGGTCAGGAAATACACATTCGCTTCGGTGTAGTGGTTGAGATAATGATGGAAGGTTTTCTCCGTCGGCGAGTACTTCCATCCCCGCGGCGACTTTCCATAAAAGAGGATGAAATCGTCCGCATCCAGCACGCCGTTTCCATTCTTGTCCACCACAAGCCGCGGTATTTCTACATTTCCGTTTGGACGAGCGGCGTTCAAGTCCTCCGGGAGTTCCAGACCGTCGTTTCCAAAGATCCTGATGGAATTGACGTTGCCGATGGCGCTGGAAGAGATGCCGGCCTTCGATAGGAAGCTCTGGTCGATACGATAGATGCCGGTCTCTGCAACTTCCATCCTGTACCAATCGCCTTGAGCCAACGGCGAATCAGAGACAAGGATTTGAGATCCCGCCTGTTCGGTTTTCAACAATTGCGACGGGAATTGACTCTTCAAGAAGGCGGATGCGACCTGTGCAGTGGGACGGCCACCGGTGAAATTCACGCGGACCACAATTCTACGAAAGACCCGGACTTCGTTTCTACTGAGGGAGAACTGGACCGGGTAGATTCTCAGCGTCCCGAGGAGAACGCCCCTGGAAACGCCGACATCCTTCATCTCGACACTCTGCCGTGGGGCTCGCTCGCTGACGAGGTACTTCGGCTTCGGTGAAGAATAGGCCGGGCTGAATCCAAAACCCTTGATCGACTGCAACGATGGACGCGTCGCCGCTTTGATCCCCGTAAGATCGTCGTAGTCTTGAGCAAGCACTTCCACAGAATACCGGCGCGACGGGAGTTGAAGAAGGACCGGACGAAACGGCACAAGAGGTGAACCTGGCTCGCCCGGATCGAAAGCGGCACCATGGAATTCAAAACGTGTGTACTTGACGCCATCCGTGCCTGTGACCGTTGTATTGGCATAGCGCGGCGTTAACTCAATCACGATTGAATTCGGGGCCTCACTGAGGACGCGAACATCCGCCACCGTCTGCGCGTTGGCGCCCGCGACGACCAGAAGACCAAGCACTATGGATGAGAAAGGTCTCATAAAACGAAAAAGCCGAACGAGAAAGGAACTTGCCTTCTCATCCGGCCACGTGGTACGGGAGAACACCGAATCTGAAAAAGGCTCGTTCACTCATGGAACCTAGCGTCTGAACAGCAATGCTGTCGACCTGCTCAGAGACTAACCTTTAACAAACTCGCTATATGCTCTCCTCAACCTTTAATTTGATAGTGCAATATAAGCACGTCACGAGAGAGAGTCAAGACTTTTTTGTGGACGTGTGCTTGCGGGCAACCGCTCCCCCGCTTATCGAGGCAAAGATGCTGAGAAGTCATTTGCGTCTGCTTGAATTCAGTGTCGTCAAAAGAAAACCGAAGATACGCTCTGAATCGCGGCGAAGATCAGGCCATCATTTGTTCAGGAACAGATCGACGCACAGATCCTTGATGTATAGAAAGCTAAACGATCATGAAGGCGTTCTGCCTCAAAAGCGACAAGCATTGGCAGCGCCGAACACCCAGAACCTTTTTTGATTGCGTATCAGCCAAATCTTGAGTAAATTTACTCGGTTTTCTACTATTTTCCTGAAATGGGGCTCAATGTCTAAACCGTTAAACGTCTTGTTTTTGTCGAGCGAGGTAGATCCATTTGCAAAAACCGGAGGCCTTGCCGATGTCTCCAGCGCACTCCCTCAGGCAATCAAAGAATTGGGGCACGAGATCAGGATCATGATGCCCCGCTATCGTTTCATCAGCGAACGGCGATATAAACTCCATGACATCATCCGGCTCAAGGAAATACCGGTTTCCGTTGGAAAAGAAACCGAGCTCGGAAACGTCAAATCGTCCTTTATCAGCAATCTCAAAGAAAAAGTCCAGGTTTACTTCCTTGACAACACAAACTACTTTGGGAGAGATGGGATCTATCAGAGTCCCGTCGGACGCAAGGACTACAAAGATAACGATGAGCGCTTTATCTTCTTCTGCAGGGGTGTGCTCGAAACCCTTAAGAGACTCGGCTGGCAGCCCGACATTATTCACTGCAACGATTGGCAGACCGGTCTCGTACCGGCCTATTTGAAAAGTCTCTATAGCAATGACCCCTTCCTCAAACCCATCAAGACGATCTTTACGATCCACAACATGGCATACCAGGGTGCATTCCCTGCAGACTCGTTCCCGAAGTCGGGACTCCCGAAGAACTTCTTCCAGGTTAACGGTGTCGAAGCGTACGGCAAGTTCAATTTTCTGAAGTCAGGGCTTTTCTTTTCGGACGCGATCACGACAGTCAGCCAAAAGTATGCTGAGGAGATCTCGGCATCCGACGAGTACGGCGCCGGCTTGAGTGGTCTGCTCTCGAGAAGGAAAAAGGACCTTCATGGGATTCTGAATGGCATCGACTACCATGTCTGGAATCCGGCAGCGGACGACCTGATCTACCGAAAATACGATGCCAGATCACTGGATGCCAAACCTGACAACAAGCGCGCCTTGACCGGCCGGTTTAATCTCCCGTTCAAGGAGACAACCCCTGTTATCGGTGCGATTTCCCGTCTCGTGGAGCAGAAGGGATTTGATCTCGTACTGGAGATTCTCGATGAACTCATGAAAATGGGTTTTCAGTTCATTCTCCTCGGTGATGGGGACAAGAGCACCGAAAAGGCATTTGAATCTCTCCACAAGAAATATCCGGATCAGATTGGTGTGTATTTCGGGTTTGACAAGGAACTGGCCCACCTGATCGAGGCGGGCAGCGATCTCTTTGTCATGCCGTCGAGATACGAGCCGTGCGGGCTGAACCAGATGTACAGCATGCGCTATGGCACGATTCCCGTTGTCCGGGCTACCGGCGGACTTGACGACACTGTCGAGGATCACACTGGCGGCGGTAAAGGAACAGGCTTCAAATTCGAAAACTATGACGCAAAGGACCTCCTGAAAGCTCTTCAGCGTGCCCACAAAGTATTCCAGCAGCCAGAGGAGTGGAAGAAGTTGATGCGAAATGGGATGGCGAAAGATTTTTCGTGGGAACACTCCGCCCGGCAATACGTCAACTTATACAAAGAGCTTCTGAAGCAATAAGCTCACGTGAACTCGCCGAATTGGATGGTGTTCTCACCGCAAAGGGTTACTCCATTTCATGAAGGGCATCGGCTCGAGTCTAAGATTCACTCCGCTCCTGCAGAAGCAGTTTCATTTGGAGCAGTTGTAAGTCTGTTGTATCTCGGTGCTGCGGCTGTCATACGATCGACGCAGGACTCATAATCAGTATGGAGATGAAGTGCTACGATCTCAAATAATCGTTGTTCTGTTCTGTTCATTTTTCGTTTTCTTTATCGCAGGTTGCGCAGAGACTCCGAACCAGGTTGGTGCGAAGCTCCTTCCAGGCAAGGATCTCCTCCGTGTCGACACGACGACGGTCTGGGCCATCGCGAGCACGAGCCAGCCGGTCATCATCGGCACAGCCAGTTCACCAAGACTCCTTCTGGGCAAAGTCAATACTATAGAGTCATGGGGACTCATCCAGTTTGCCTCTCTTCCGGACTCGATCCGATTGCTCCCCTTTGTCAGCGCACAATTGAACCTGAGGACCATCTACCACTTTGGTGATTCACTCGCTCCTTTCTCGGTCGCAATCCACAATGTGTTGATGAACTGGAGCTCGGATTCCCTGACCATGGACTCGCTCAAAGCTCCGGGATTCTATGAATCAAACCCGAGAGGCATCGGGAGCTTTAGTTCAGTCGGCGATACGGTGACGATCTCGATTCCCCTGGATACTGCTATGATCCGGACATGGGGGACCTCCAGCGACACGCTTTCGACCAATTTCGGTTTGCTTCTTCGTCCCACGAATTCCAACGTTGTCAAAGGCTTCGGGACTTTCTCGCAAAGCGACGCTGCTCTGTGGCCTCAACTGCTTCTCCTTTTCCAAGGCTCCGGCGGTGTTATTGACAGCTTGATGGTCAATACCGGGTCAGACCGGTTCGTGGCCACGGGACCTGCGCCAAGCTGGCGTTCCGACAGCACACACATCTACGTGCAAAACGGATTTGCGTATCGCGGCGCTATCGATTTCGATGTTAGTGTGTTGCCACCCCACGCTGCGATCCACAAAGCAACCCTGCAACTGACAAGCGACCCAAGCCGCACCCAATTCAATTACTTCACCGTGGATTCGCTCCGGGCATATTTTGTTGACACCAGCGGTGTAGCGATCACGTATCTTGAATCCATCAGCGAAGGAGCACAGATAGGCACAGCGAAAGTATACCAAATCACCGTCGGCTCCTTTATGCAGCGATGGGTCGCCGGTACCGGAAAGCGTCGGCTTATCATCGCAGGATTCGAAGAATGGAGCGCGCTGGATCTCTTCTCCCTCTACGGTGCAGGAGCCAGCAAAACATTGAAGCCGAAGCTAACCATTTACTACTCACTGATACAGTAGGACTGAGCTCATGAAGATGAAAACGAACTCCCTGAGCCTCATCCTTTGCACCTTCCTTCTGTCGATTGGATCGACCTCACCGTCCTACGCTGGGGGACCGATCTATAGCCGTTTTGGCGTCGGCGATCTGCTTCACTATGGAGGCAGTAGACTCGACGCAATGGGTGGTGCGGGAATCTCCCTGATCGGCGACGGGTTTCTCAACAGACTAAATCCGGCTGGCATCGCACGAATCTCGTTCACGAGATTTTCTGCCGGGTTCGAATACTCAGGCTATTCTTCCAACGATACATACGGCAGCGGCCTGTACGGCCGCGGCTCGTTCAAGGGCCTTGGTATCGGATTTCCGATCTCCCGGGAGTACGGGATCGCGATGATGCTCGAAGCTTCGCCTTATTCGACTGTAAACTATGCGACGCAAATAAAGGACAGCGTTTTGACGCAAGATTTCTACGGAACCGGCGGCCTGTCGATGATCAGCGTCGGCGCTACATACGCCCCTCTGAAGCGATTGACGTTTGGCGCGAAGATGAACCACGTCTACGGCCGAATCCGCCAGGTGGGCAATTTCACATTCTCCGATCCGACATTCGTGAACAGCGATATCGAACGCTCGGACTACTATGGAGGTTTCACTTTCACGATCGGCAGCATTTTCGACGGATTCGGAGACT
>JAPLFP010000172.1 GCA_026390585.1 Ignavibacteriales bacterium
GAAGTTCGGGAAGAAGGGCATTGTTTTCCGTTCCTTCGCCCCTTCCTCTTCGAACGACAGTGGCTCGCTCATCCCTTGCCGCTGCACCAATAATAGATGGATCCCTAGAAAAACAGTGAAGATCCCAGGCAGCACCGCAACGTGAAAACCGAAAAAGCGCGAAAGGGTTGCGCCTGTCACATCTTCGCCACCTCGGAGGAACTCCATGATCGGCTTGCCCACCACCGGCACAGCCCCTGCAATGTCAGTGCCTACCTTCGTCGCAAAGAAAGCCAGTTCATTCCACGGCAGCAAATAGCCGCTGAATCCGAATCCAAGTGCCAGAAAGAACATGATCATCCCCGTCACCCAGGTAATTTCCCGAGGCTTCCGGTACGCCTTCCCGAAATAAACGCTGAACATGTGGATCATCGCTGTCAAAATGAACAGATTCGCCGTCCAGCTGTGGATCGATCGGATCAGCCATCCGAACTGTACTTTTGACATAATGAACTGGATGCTCTCAAACGCGAGCGCCTCTCCCCCCTTGTAGTAGAGAAGGAGCAGAATGCCGGTGACGACCTGGATAATGAAGAGGAACAACGACACGCCGCCGAAGTAGTACCAAATGGAATGGCTGTTCACTGGTACGTACTTCTTGCCCATGAACTCGACGAGCCCGTCGAGCTCAACGCGTTCGTTTATCCAGTTGTAGGTTTTTGACCAGAGTGTCTTCATGCCTTTTTCGAGACGAGGACGTCATCACCTTGGATCACGACCCTGTATTCGTCCAGGGGACGCGGCGGCGGTCCGGCAACATTGCGGCCATTGATATCATAGCGGCCGTTATGACACGCGCACCAAATGAGACCCATATCCTTTCGATATTGCACGGTACAATCAAGATGTGTACACGTCGCCGAGAATGCCCGAAACTCGCCGGCGGCATTTCGCAAGAGAATGACCGGCTTGTTTCCAAACCGAACGATGGTACCGCTGTCTTTTTCGACAGCCCCAACTTTGCCGGCCTTCACACTCGTCACTTCCACTTCAGCCTGCTTGGGCGGCTTGAGATAGGCCATGATAGGATAGAGAATCGCGGCCAACCATGCAATCAGGCCGCCTCCAAGCACATACTTGAGGAAGTCTCTTCTGTTTTCTTGAGTGTCCATCGGCCCGATAGTATCTGCCATCGTCTATTTGATCTCGTTGTCTAACAGCGACCAGTTTTTCCCCAACCCACCTGCCTTAAAACGACGTTCCCTTTGACATTCCGGGAAACAATTCGCTTCTACACGGAATCAATTTCAAGATCGGTTGTCCGCATCCCATGTTACTGGGAGTTATGACAATCGCTGCAGTTCAATTCCTTCCACGCATCGCCGATATCCACAGGATGCTTGTACTCAACGCCCTGAAGGGAGATGCGCAAATTGTCCTTCTCTGTCTGCTGCGCTAGAATCGTGTGACAAACATTGCAGTCTCTCGAAAGCACTTTCCCTTCTACCGACACGTGCTTCCCATCGTGACACCGGAAGCATCCCGGATAGTACATATGACCGATGTTATCATTGAACTTCTTCCAGCTGACGTGCATTTCAGGGAAGTAGTTCCGGCTATAGATTTTCTGCACTTCAGCGATGGCACGGTCAATCTGAGCACTCTTCGATCCCGCGATATCAGGATGATTCGAACGATAGAAGCCGCCAATCTCCTGCTTGATGCTGTCAAGCGCCGCTGACTTGGTCGTGTACAGCTGCTCAAGAGCTTTCACCGCAACACTCTTGATATTCGGCAACTCCGGATCGATCCAACCTAACGACATCACATGGTCGATCGATCGGGCTGGCGGATGATAGATGTGCGTCGGGCGATTGTGACAATCGATGCAATCCATCCGCCGTTTCTTCATCTTCTGGATGTCTTCATCAGAGAACGGCGTTTCGGTCGACCTGTACGTCACGACTTTGCCCTCTGCAGTTTTTATCCGAACCCAGGGAATGACTTGCCGCTGCGTGTCCGCGGCAGCGTAGGTCACTTCATTCGCAATGTTCATGTGCCAGTGAATACCTGACGTGGGGCCAGCCTCAATGTTTCCTCCGCCCACTTTGACAAGCAAGTTCAGCGACCACTTGGTATTCTTCTCATCGGATGTGAAATAGGTATTCATCAACTCCTTTTCACTGAAGAATTGCTTCGGCCAGTGGCATTGCTCGCATGTTTCCTGAGCAGGACGCAAGTTCTCAATCGGTGTCGGGATAGGCTTGGGGTATTTGTTGAACAATGTTGCATATACCTGATATGCACCGGAGAGTTTAGAGCGGACAAACCAGCCCGCACCCGGTCCGATGTGGCATTTTACGCACCCAACGCGTGCGTGCGGAGAGTACTCGTACGCCGTATATTCCGGCTCCATCACCTTGTGGCACGTCTCACCGCAGAATTGGTCTGAGTCCGTGTGCTCATATGCCTTGAAACTGCCGAACGCTGAGAGTATCAGAAGAAGGATCGTCCCGAAAGAGAAGAAGACGAACGCCGTTCGATGTTTGGGATTGTTCAGGTCAATGACCGGAAGATGTGTTTCAGGTTTCCCCGCGTGGACTCGTCGCCGCTCGCGGAGAATCCCAAATATCAGAATACCCAATCCAACGAGCATAACTGCCGGCAGCAGGACGAATGCGACGATGCCCATATACGGCTTGGGGTTTTCCGCAAAACTCTCAATGACCATCAGAAAGGCGATAAGTCCAAGACTGACAGCAGCAATCGCCGCTCCAACGAGCGTTACAGCGTTATAGAAAGAAGATGGGAAAATGCGTTTCATCAGGTTTTTCTTCTTAAAACGGTGCTTCTCCGATCTGTGGTAATATTGATAATAGTATCATCAATCCACAGTTGCAACGGTTTTCTTCTCACTACTGATACGCAAAAAGCATTGCGTAGATGATCCAAATGACAATGCTGAAACCGATGCAAAGGGCCGTCCACGCGAATGCTCTTGTCACTTTGATGACAACCGGAGGATACTGCTCAACCAAATATTCATCGAGCTTGCCAGCGTTGACGAGCGCCTCATATTCGGCCGGTTTGTCCTCCTTGAGTTCGTCCAAAGTCATCCTTCCCGTGAAGACTACAATGTCCATCGGGAATTTCTCCGGACGGAGATGCGTGTTGAAAAAATGAACCGTGAAGATGAACCCAACTGCCAGCAAAGCCTCGTCGCTGTGGATAATCGTTGCGACATTGAGAAACGAGCCAGGAATGAACCGCGTAAAGAACTCCGGAAACCAGAGCGTCAGCCCCGTCGACCCAATCACAGCGATTCCCCAAAAGACCGCGAAGTAATCGAATTTCTCCCAGTAGGTCCACCTTCCGTAGGCAGGCCGTGGACCGCGACCGACGAACCATTTGAAGTTACCAATCAGGTCCCGAAGGTCCTTCCCATTGAACAACATCGAATCGGGACCGAAGATGAATGAGCGCCATGATGTGTAGTATTGCTTCTTCATCCTGACAACATCCACGATATGCGTGACGAAGATTCCAATCATCGCAACCGCTGCCAGTCGATGGATGTAGCCCGCAGATTCAAATCCTCCAAAGAGACGCGAGAGAAAAGCTGCCCAGCCCGTATACGCAAACTTGAGCGTCATACCGGTCAGCGCCAGACTCATGAAGCTCACGATCATGACGATATGCAGTATCCGATTCAATCTCTTGAACCGAAGAAACTGCTTCTCGGATCCCGCACCTTGAGTCTCTGGCGCGGATATTCCAGGAGATGTTGAATCAGGCTTCTTTGTTGTTTCCATTCTTGCCCTTGTTCTCCTTCTCTCTCTGTTTCCGATGCGCTCGCTTCATTTGCAAAGCTCTCGGCAGCCAGAGGAGCGTGTGAATTCCACCCAAGAAAAATGTGCCCACCAGAAGCGACGTCATGCCCCAGAATGTCCAGAACAGAAACGGATATTTCTGCGGATCATGATGCGTAGCATGGGTCAAGTACCCGGCGAATTTGCGTGTGGCGCCAGCATGGCACTTCTGACATGTTGCGACGACATTCTGTCGACTCAGATGAGACTGAGGATCGGCAATGGCCAGAATATCATGCGCACCGTGACAATCATAGCACTTCGCCGTTTTGGTATATCCAAGCTGAGAGACCTTGCCGTGATAGGTATCGAAATACGTTTTCGCAATCGCCTCATGACAGCGACCGCATTGCTGCATGATCTCCAGTTTGAAACCGGTCTCATCGGCCCTTCGGATCGTGTGTGCCGTGTGACAATCATTGCATACTGGCAGGGGTTTGTCCGTTTTTCCCACAAGCGTTGCGTGAATGCTTCGCTCGAACTGTTCCTCTATTCCATGATGGCAGCGGCCGCAAGTCTGCGGAAGATTTTTTCGGTTCACACTCGACAATGAGTCAGACTTGGGCAAAACACTGTGCGGTGTGTGACAGCTGGTGCATGTAGCAGTAACGGTGAGACCGCTCTTCATGAGCCCTTTGCCATGGATACTCTCCGTGTAGTGCTCGATGATTTCATGCTGTGCACCCGTATAGCGCGTTGCCGCCTTCTGCCCCTCGCGATGGCATCGTGCACACAATCCAGGAATGTTGATGGAAAACGTCGGCGAGTTGGGGCTCAGCTTTCCGAGAACGCCATGAGTCCCGTGGCACTCCTTGCAGGTCGGACCGTTCGGATCGTTCTTACCCGTAAGCTTTCCGTGTACGCTTACCTGAAATTGTTGCGCAATCTCCGCGTGGCATGAGGAACATTCAACCTTCTTTGTGATCGTCTCACACGGTCGGAGATGAGACACGCTGACTTCGGAATGGCACTGACTGCACGACACTTTCTGATGTCGCGAGTATCCGAGTTCATCGTTTCTCACGGTCAAAGAACGACCATCCTTCGAGGATTTCAGGTCCGGCTTCTCATGACAGCGGAGACAGTCCTTGTCCGCCATGCCCTGCGTATAGAAGACTTTGCGAATCTTGTGCGGTTGATGGCAATCGACACACGCGGGCAGTGTATTTGCTTCCTTCTCCCAGCGCTCTCCACGGATCACTTTCCGATGCACCACTTCGATCTGGGCATGACACTTCGTGCACGTGGCAGCGATATTGCGGCGTGCGATGGAAGAAGCCGGATCTGTGTGAGGAAGAATGGAATGCGGCGTGTGGCAAGACACACAGTTGGGCGCAACGATTAGGCCCTTCTGGAAAAGAGCTTGTCCATGGATACTCTCAGAAAAATTCTCCAGGATATGATCCTGGTGAATCGTCCGCTGTGAGGTAACCGGGGATCCTTCCGTGTGGCACTTTCCACAAAGGAACGGAACCTTCAATACGGAAGTTGGAGAGAGTCGGTTTTTCGCGGAGAGTATATCGTGTTTGCCGTGACAGTCCCTGCAATGCGGTGCGAGCACGTCGCCCCGAGCTACGGCCTTTCCGTGAAGCGACTTCGAATGCTGATCCTGCTCCGATGAATGGCAGGTTCCACACTGTACCTCTGCCAGTCCTTCAGCGTGCGGCAGTTCTTTGCCTTCAAGGTCCGTATGACACGAGACGCATGTGAGGGCAGCATGAACCGACTCGCTGAATTTCTTCTGGTCGACAAAGGCCGAAAACGACTTCCCCTTTTTTGTGCCAGTCAACGTCTTGTCATTGTGACACGCGAAGCAGTCGGTGTTCTCCTGACCCATCGCAGGCACAAGCCACAGGGCGACGAAGAAGACCAGCCCGAGCAGCTTGAAGCCCGTGCGAGCATCTTTTCCGGAACCATTTTCCAATATGTGGACGATCTTTTTCATTGCGCTACTTCTTCGCCTCTGCCGCTTTCTGCTTCTGTTGTTCGCTCGCTTCTTGCATCGCTTTTTTCATTTCCGCACGCCGGATCTCTTCGAGTTCGAGCGGATGCTCCTCTTCCATCTCTTCTTCCGTGAGTGTCCCTTTCCAGAACGCCAGGTTGATCGGATAGATATCCGGATTGAAGATCACAAAATAGAAATGCCACACAATGATCGAGAGCGTTGCCAGCCACGCCTCATAGTAGTGAACGGTTCGCGCGACATCCCACCACAACTTTGTCAAAAGACCAAGGAAGGTGTTGTCGAACCAGAGGATGACACCAGTGACTGCCATGACGATGGTCCCCCAAATGAGAGCCCAATATTCTGCCTTTTCAGCATAGCTGAATCGCGCGAATTTTGGCTTCACCGGCGAGAATCCGAGATTGTATTTCATTACTCCGATGGCATCGGTCACATCTTCAAGCCTTGGTATCAGATCGTGAATCAGCTGCTTCCCTCGCGGCACGAAAGAGATGTAGTAGAGGTGATAGAGACTTGCCGAAACCATCACGACCGCAGCGACTCGATGCAGGATTCCGCGAAGTTCAAACATCACGGGGCTGATATCGCGGAGGGGGGCAACCCACCAGGCATCCGGGTACTTCAGGGCAAATCCTGTCAACACCAACGTAATGAAACTGGTCAGCAACGTCACATGCTGAATTCGCTCACTCAACGACATACGTAGATAGAGACGGTGACCAACCGCCGGCCATGGAATGAGACCGCGGCGATACATGAGCTGACGCCTGGATTTCTTGATGAAGTCCAGCAGGTTGTGGAAGAACATACCACCCACCGTCACGATGATCAATATGACATAGGCAGTCGAGACAAGATACAGAATGTCGTCTTTCTTCTCGCTGGCGACTATGTGCACAGCTCCCTTTGTGAAATTCTCATTCGCCCCTGGGTGACATGTACCGCACGTCTTGACGAGGTTCGCCTTGTTGATCCTTGAAGTCGGATCACTTGATTTCTTGATATCATGCACACCGTGACAACTCGCGCAGTTGGCAACCTGGACAGATCCTGCCTTGCCGGCAAGCCCGTGGTAGCTGTCGGAGAAACTCTTGAAACGATCACTGGCCAGACCAAACTTCTGACTGAGTTTCACCGAGCTATGGCAAGGGGAACAAACCTGACTCGAGACATTTCCTGCAGCCACGGGTGATCGAGGGTCTGACGTCTTCAGGATGTTGTGCTCGCCGTGGCAATCTGTACACACCGGTGCCGACATGTTGCCATTCTTGACGGCCAATCCATGGACGCTGTAGTTGAATTCGTTCGCTACACTTGCATGGCACTTCGCACATGTCTGAGGGATGTTCGCTTTCGCTACGCGCGACAGCGGATCAGACCCCTTCTTCATCTCATGGCTACCGTGGCAATCAACGCAGTTCGCCGCTTTTCCATTGCCACGTTGCAACGCTGCGCCATGGACACTCCCTTCATACGCCGCGATGAATCCCGTCGTCGGCGACATCGCAGCTTTGACATTCGGATCATCGAGGTGGCATGAAAGACAGAGTTGCTCTTGGGCAATCTTGAGTTTGGTGGTGTCTTGTGTGACTGTGATGTGAGCGATAGGGTTTCTGTGACATTCGATGCAACTCGGAGCTCCTTTGACGCCGGCGATCTGCGCATGCCGGTGCGAAGATTGTGCGAAGGTCGCGGCGACATCTCCATGGCATGATCCACAGAAATCGGTGAGCTTCGACGCATTGAATTTCGAGCCGGGCTCCTTAGGAGAAACAACATCATGCGTCCCGTGACAGTCTTTGCAGGCAACTCCTGACGCGGCTTTCGTGCCTGCAGCGAAATTCATTTGTGGGTGGAACTGATGTTTCGAAGGAGCATTCTTGTGGCACGCCTTGCAGTTGACCGGGTCAATCTTCGCCTTGTGGGGAACGTTTTGTGCGTCGAAACCGACGTGGCACGAGACACACGACATTTTCTTGTGCGAGGACTTCCCAAATGCCGCCGCATCAACGTAGATCGAAACCTGCTTCCCCCGCCTATTCACCGTCAACGATTTGTCGCTATGACAAGCAAGGCATTCCTCACGCCATTGAGCGTTTGCGTGAGCAGAAAGAGCCATGGATGCCAGCAACACCAGCGGAGCCAAAAGGAGCTTTGAATACTCTTTCATCTTCCCAGTTTTTTCCTGCTGAATTTCTCTACAATCAAACGAGGCCTAATAATTCAACCATTTTCTCGCAACTCCCGTGCCAGCCTCACTAATCATGTATTCCTTGAATTCCTTAACAAATAACAAGGATTCTGCGCACCTCCAACCAGAACATTCTCCTGTGCGAGAAGTGAAAGAATAGGATTCTCAGATTGGAGAAACGGACTTTTCACGATATCAGTGCTCAAAGAACGATGATATCGAATCTGCCACGCTTTAATATGATGGGGACAGGACTACTTTGGCAGGAATCAATGCAACGCCCCCTCGGAAAGTCTCGACGGAAAACTCAGCCGTATGCTCTTCCCAGACAGAGCGAGCAATATGACACCGTCGGATCACCGAGCAGGGTCTCAATGGTAATCTCCCTGCCACATCGTACGCACAAGCCGAACTTGCCGCATGTCATTCGTTCCAGCGCCTCCCGGAGGCGCAGAACTGAAGGAGTCGGCTTATACGTTAGTACGTGCGTCTGCAGGATGACGGAGAAAACCTTGTCCGGCGAGGGATCAGGTTGAGAGACGACGCTCCGCATTCTGAGCTCGTTCAGAACCTCGATGAGGGTTTGGTGGTAGTTTTGCCGCAGGGTGGCATCGAGCTGCCGTAGCATTGCGAGTTTGACTTGGCTCAGGTCTGCAACTGGTGCCACAGCACTTCCCCCCTTTCGCGACGCCGAGGAGGTAAAGAAGCGCGGAGCGTCACACTCGCTAGCGACCATCCAGGAGCTTGTGGACCGCATCCGCTACTGCATTGACATCGAATGGTTTGTAGAAGACAAAATCCGCGAGGTTCTTGATCGTCTCTTCGATCTCAGGATTGAGTTGTCGATACACTCGGAGGATGATAACCGGCACCTTGAGCCGACTCGTCCGAAGGACGTTGATCTCCTTTAGAATGTCGGACGGAAAAGAGAACAAGTCGATGAGCAACAGTCCGGGCGAAGCATTGCCTATGGTCCCTTTCAGATTGTCCAGCTGCGTTTCGCAGGCAATCTCATACTGATCCTCGAGCAAAAGCGAAAGACTCTTCGCCAAAGCCGCATCCGGACTGAACACAAGAACTTTTTTCCGTCCATCGCTCTGGATGAGCCGATCTTTTGCGGCATTCTTCACTGTGGATGTTCCTATCGGATACATAGTCGTCACTTTCCTCCGGTAAATCGCTCAAGATGTATGCCAATTTCAATTCGTAGAGAATTTCATCGGCAGGAAGTGTCAACTGTCGTCCTGACCCTGTTTTTCGCACCTATTTGCTTTGCACCAACAGAGTTAATCCCGAATTCCAATAACTGCTTTCCCATTCTCTCAAAAAAGAAAGCCTGTTCAGCGGCAGTTTTCAAGCACTTCTCCCGTGTCCACTGCCATGCACAGGCTTGCCAGAAATGAAAAGGCGGGGCTCTCAAGTTCATTTACTCGAGAACTCCCGCCTTTTTGCAGACCGGACTTACTTCAGAAGCGTCATTTTCTTGGTAGCAGTGAATCCTTCTGCCTGCAGATGGTAGAAGTAGACTCCGCTCGCCACCGTCCGTCCATCATCCGTGCGGCCATTCCACACCGCCCGATAATTCCCAGCTGACATTGACTGATTGACCAACGTCGCGATCTCTGCCCCCGACAGGTTGTAAACCACAACCTTCACGTTCGTTTGCTTCGGAATCGCAAACGTGATCTCTGTCGATGGATTGAACGGATTCGGATAGTTCTGGCCAAGAGCAAATTCCGTCGGCACTCCACCCACATTATCAATCCCCGTCAACACGCTGACCGCCGTGTACGGGCTCTCGTTTCCTGAGATGTCAACGGCTGATACCTTGTAGTAATATGTAACACCAGTCTGGCTCAGAACATCCTGATATTGAGTTGTGCGCACTTTCGCCAACGGTGTTGTGCCGGTCGGATCGAACGAGGCGGTCGTGCCTCGATAGATCGCATACTGGTAGACATCGGTTTCGGTGTTGGCTTTCCACTTGATCGTCACCGTGTTCGAATTGAATCCAGCTGTGACGCTCTGAGGAGCAATCGGCGAAATATTGTCCGTTGAGTAACCGCTATCCGGTTGCGTCGAATACACCACTGCGTTGTCCTTCGAGTATCCGGCAATGTAGAACACTGTCCAGCGCTGACCGGAGGTCCTCGTTGAGTCAAACAAGGTCGGTGCAACGTAAGAGTATTGTGGCAGATTCGAAGCCGGCACGCCACCGACATAGGACCACACACTGCCGCCCATGACCACCTGGCTACCCTGGCTCGTTGCCTTCATCATCTCCGTGAAGCTGCTTACCTTCTTCACTGACGTCACGCTTGGCAACATTGGATCTTTTCTCCACACACCGTAGTTGACGGCGGTGCTGTAGCTCCACTGCTCGGATGGGAACGCGTTCCACACAACCTGTACCTTGCGGCCGTTGTCATACGGAACGTCTCTGATCGATGCAATGCTCGCCGCACCAGCTGCGAGCTGAAGCTGTTCGATCGAAGAGGTGATCAGACCCTTGGCATAATTGAAGTTGTGGACGCCGAAACTTCCATCGTTGTTGACGAACGCGTAGTTGAACGCTGCAGCCTTGTCAACGATTGTGAGCTTACGCTTCAGATTCGCTGGCGCTTTTGCCCAGTTCTGATAGGCGACTGTATCGCTGAGAGAGATGACAGACGTTCCCGCAGAGTCTCGTTTCGGCATGGCCTTGAACAAGTTCGCGATCAAGGACTTCGTCTTTGCCTGGGTGAGATCCACAAAGTCGATCGAGGCTTCACCGTGACATTCCTCGCATCCAGTAGGATTGAGTATTGTGGTGGTGTCTTTTCCAGCGATGTTGTCATAGGCCACCGCGAAGGTGTGTCCACCGAGCTTCGTCATCATCGTATCAGCCTTCGAGAAATTCGATGCGGAAGCTGCAAGGTATGACGGAGAGCTTGCCATATGGCACTTTGCGCAGCGCTCCTTGATGTCGCTATGCGAGGAGTTCTCGTACGTGTAACCGGGGAATTCCCATCCACCCCAGGCGCCAACTGCTGCTTGCACTTGCTGGGCAGTGTTCGCAGGCGCTGTGATGTAGGCATTCCACTTGTCGATCGTGAACGGCGGCAGATTCGCCCCAACAAGCATCGATCCTTGGAGCGAGGTGTGCAAGCCGCTGCTGCTGAGCCGCACGACGTGGCATCCCATGCACGCATCCCCAACGGTTTTCGCACGAAGCTGCATCTCGTTTGAGCCATTGTGCGGATCATGGCACGTCGCACAGGTCATGGATGAACCATTAGCGTAGACAGCGGTCGTGGTTGTAGCCGGGATCGGCTGAGGCTTTCCGCCGATCGCTTCATTGATGTACCCCTGAGCCGTATGACACCGCGCGCAAAGAATACGGTCGTAGTTTGTGGGACGACTTCCCATCGTGTACACACCCGTCGTCGCACGCGTGGAGGATCCACTCATCACCGAATGCACTGATCCCGTAAATGCATACCCGATTCCGTGACGATCGCTAGAGAAGTGACATGGAGCGCATACATCTGAAGAAAGTGACTCGTCCAGCTTGTTGTTGCCCGGTGTGGGAAATACGCCCGCCCCCGCGGCATGTTGGCCTGCTGGACCGTGGCAGTTTTCGCACTGGATCCCTGCCAACTGCATTGAATTCGGATACTTTTTGGCGAGGGTGTCATAGACTCCAGGACCGTTCGCTGGAATCGTGGTAAAACCCTCTGCCTTCGCAACATCAAAAAAGCCCATGCTCCCCGTCCCCAAGGTGTAATCTACTCCTGCAGAGTGGCAGTTCATACAGTTGAAACTGAAGTGACCAGTTGGATCGCTGGGCCTGGTCTTGACAGCCGTTGCATGATTGGTCTTCTGCCAATCGGTGAACTTCGTTGGGTCTACGAGGTGACAAGCACACGCGTTAGGAACGTTTACTGCAATGGAACTGATTCCTTCACCGACAAACTTCGAGGCCGTGACTTTGATTTGAACTGGCGTCGTCGTGCCCTTGACTGTCGTGGCTATCATCGTCACTGTCCAGTCACCCACGGTGTCAGGTACAAAGTAAACATACTTGCCGTTGAGTCCCGAGGCGGTGTCGAGGATTGGCTTCGAAACGCCAACAGGATTGTCCAATGTCCATGTCGCGCTTGTTACAGCAATGAGCGAGTCAGCGTAATTGGTACCGGCACCATTGTACACTCTTGGTGCCAGAACAATTCGGCTACCCACACCGACAGTCTTTAGACCGTACGTTGCCTGGTTTTTGTTCGCGCTCTTGAACCTGTCCGGCACGCCAACAACTTTGATCGTTCCTGTCTGGGTCTGCGCCAAAGCAAGACCAGACAGAATTGAGATCATCAGCAGGAAGAGGATGCAAACGAGTAGATGTCTCTTCATAAAACCTCCCTCTTGATTTGTTTTGAACCGTTTCACGGATGACTCTAGTTTGTATCTAGTTTCTTGTGGCGAGAGCTTATCGCCTTTGGCTTGCGGGACCTCCCTGGCACCTACCAACAACGGGAATACTTGACTACTGTTCAACATCTGTGCCGCAATTGAGAAAAACAAAGAACAGGTCCTACCGGCCAATAACTGAAAGAAAACGCGTGTCATCTACCGTGACCCATCTCGTTTCTCACGATTGGCAAAGCCAAGTCGCACACATTCCGACTCATGAAAAACTACAACCACACCATACAGAGAAAACATGTGGAATCACAGGTTTTTGGCACGCCGTGTTGAAAACATCAGCAGTTTCGGCCTACATCGCCTGTGAGTGTTAAATATTTTCAATTATCGTGCCGTCAATTTTCTCAACGACTTCGAACACGCACCTGAGAAACTGGCGATATTTCGGGCATTTTTCAAAGGCTTCACGTTCCCGATTATTACTCTTGCCCTTGAGACATTCCATGATTCCGAGGATTGGAAATGAGGGTTTTCAGGCTGAAGGGACGCTTCTGTTGAGGAATTTGTCCCGCCGCCTCAAGCATGAAGGTCAAAACATGACTGGGGGCGTTGTGTCACCAATTGCTTATCCTTGAAGAGCACACGGAGGAGAGTAGTTCACTCCTTTATCCATTCATGTGTCGCGGAACGAAGCTTTTGCATCGCGAGGATCACAGATTCGCCAGCATCGGATGGGAGCAGGCCGATGATGTCCTGGTGAACTGTGATGTACATAAGTCTGAGTTGGTCGCAGGTCTGGACTCCTTCCGAAGTCAATTGGATTTCAACAACGCGGCGGTCCTTCCCTCCAGTGCTTTTTTTCACAATTTTCTTGGCGACGAGTCCATCAATAATTCTCGTGAGTCGGCTACTGGACAGACCCAAGCGCCTTGCCAGCTCGCCTGCAGCCACCCTCTCGCTGTTCCCGATTGAACGCAAGAGCTTGAACTCAGCCACCGTCAGGTTGAGTTTGTGCGCTGTTCGTTCGATTTTGATCTGGCAATTCTCAAGGAGTTCATAGGTGAGATCCGCCAGTTGCTCTGCTAGCTCGTTGTTTCTTGTGGCCATAGGATACCGTGCCTGATCTGGAAAGAAAGGAAAGCCCTTCGCCGCATCACGCCGTCTGGACCCTCAGAAATCCTTGCCATGCTGAGTCGGACAAAGACCTGTCAGATAGCAAAATGCCCACAGGCGGCAATGCCATGCATAGGACAAGTGGCTCACCTGTGGGCAGATTCTGTTTCTTTGGTTCCTTGGGGAATGCGCCTTTTTCTCCCGCGATTAGAAACCGGAGATAGAACAGATTCTCTCGTTGTGCTGTCGCCTCCTGAAATCCGAGCACTCAGGTTGAACTCAAAAAAGGAAGTTCACGCCGTCGAACTCGTTCTCAGGCACCTCAGGCGGAAATGCCCCAAAATTCTTGAGCGCACTCTTGTCATCAACGAAATGGAAAGCTCCCGAGTCATCCCCCCGAAAGCGACGAAGATACCACAGTGTGCCGCCTACGGCGATGGCAGCGACAATTCCGGCAACCCACCAGCCCGGCTTCATCATGTCCACTCCTTGAATAAACGATGCGCGCAATAACTTCCCCTGAACCGGCAGCGCATCTGTGAATCGAATAGCAACCTCTTAGTTCAATGCAGCATTCAACTCTGCCGCGTGCTCACCTTCGTGCTTCTCGCATTCATCGAGATCTTCGATCGAAAGCTCACGCAGTTTGCGGTACAGCGATGACAAACTGATGCCAAGCAGTTTTGCGACTTTGCGCTTGTCGTTTCCGTTGACCTTCAACGCATCGATGATCAATGCACGTTCATATGTACGAACCGAATCCTTTAAATTCCCCGCAACTAACCCTTCCGTTCCGACAGGTGATTGCATTCTGTTTCGCTCCATGGGTTCCTCCTGTTAATAGACGACTCCTTGAGACATCACGGTGCTGAAGTAGAGTTGTACTTCATTTGAGAAAGTGCAAGGAACGTGCCAACTGGAAGTACAGAAAATATGCAGGGGGATTGCCGAATTCCTGTTGAATTGGCCAGCCCAGTTATGGGGTCAGGTGAGCTTTGTTCAATAATAGGAATGGCAAGCGAAGAGAATTCTCAATCTTTAGAAGATGACGAAAAAGGTTGCCAAAGGACAACAATTTCGGCGATTTTGGACTCTCTTCTCTTTTTATCGGGTGGGGATTTCGAGCTCTTCCATCTTCCGATAGAGGGACGACAAACTCACTCCGAGAGCTTGAGCTGTCGCTTCCTTGTTTCGATCGTTCTGCGCAAGCACCTGTTCAATGTAGGTACGCTCGAAGGCTTTGACCGCATCGCGAAGAGTCTGATGCCCGCCAGGAGCGATGGAGGAATGCTGAGAGGTGATCTGACGGAAGTAATCCGGCAGGTGTTCGAGGCTTATGAATTCTCTGTCACAGAAAATTACCGCACGTTCCACAACATTTTCGAGTTCACGCACTTCGCCTTTCCACTGATATTGCATCATCGCGCTCATTGCCTCATTTGTGAATCCCTGGATCGGCCGGCCCATGTGTTTCCTGTACACTTCGAGGAAATGTTGACACAGAAGGGGGATATCTTCCTTTCTCTCACTGAGTGAGGGCAAATCTACTTCCACAACGTTCAGCCGATAGAACAGATCTTCTCTGAATTTCCCATTCTCCACTTCCAGCCTGAGATCGCGATTCGTTGCTGCTATGATGCGGAGATCGATGGTGATCGGATCTGTGTAACCGACAGGGATGACCTCCTTCTGCTCGATCGCCCGAAGCAACTTCACCTGAAGATGCAGCGGGATTTCGCTGACCTCATCGAGGAACACCGATCCTCCATCAGCGACTTTGAAAAGGCCCTCTTTGTCAGTCGTGGCACCAGTGAATGACCCTTTCTTGTGACCGAATAACTCACTCTCGAAGAGGGTCTCGACAATCGCCCCACAATTGATGGCAACGAATCGCTTGGCCTTTCGGTTGCTATTATAATGGATGGCTCTGGCAACCAGTTCCTTCCCTGTACCACTCTTCCCTGTGATCAACACTGTTCCGTCGCTACCTGCCACCCTCTTAATGATCTGGAAGATGTTCTTCATGCTTTGACTTTGACCGATGATTTGGTCGAAATCGTATGTTCTGTTGATCTCTTGCCGCAACAGAGAATTCTCGAGCGACAAGGCTCGGTGGTCGAGAAGCTTGCGGATTCGATGCAGAATGTCGTCGAAGTCAATAGGCTTCAGGACGTAGTCATATGCTCCCCGACGCAATGCAGTGATTGCCGTCTCTATCGAGGCGAATGCGGTAATCATCATGACGAACGTCTGGGGTGTGCGTTTGGTGATGTGTTCCAGCAACTCCATCCCCCGCATTTCGGGCATTTCAATGTCCGTGATCACTACGTCGAACGGGTGCGCTTCCTGTTTCGAAAGGGCTTCTCTGCCATTCGCAGCCTCTTCCACTTGAAAGCCTTCTTTCTTCAGGACGAATCCCAATGACTCCCGGATAATCTGCTCGTCGTCAACAACCAAAATACGCTCTGCCATCAACTCCTCTGTTCTTTCCCATTGATCGGTAATTGAATTTTGAATGTGCTCCCTCTTCCAAGATCACTGTCGACTTCGATGTCGCCTCCGAAACTCTGAACAATCCCGTAGCTCACCCAAAGACCGAGACCCGTTCCCTTCCCAACGGCCTTCGTCGTGAAAAACGGTTCAAAGATCTTCTCGCGATCGTCTGGAGCAATTCCTTTCCCCGTGTCCTTGACGAGCACCTCGACAACCTCACCAGTGACACGCGATTGTATCCAAATTGAACCTGGTTTTCCGTCGAGAGAATCAACAGCATTCATTAGGATGTTGATGAAGACTTGCGCGAGTTGATCTGGCACAACCGGAAGACTCTGCAAATCATCCGCGAGCTCGAGCGTGAAGGCAATGTCTTTGACTTTCTTGCCGTACTGAACAATATTCAGCGCCTCTCGAATGACCTTATTGACATCCGTCGGTTTGATCACATAGGACGACGGTCGTGAGAAATCAACAAGGTCTCGAATGATCCTGGCAATACGATTGATCTGATCCTTGATCAACTCGAGCTTGTCTTTCGCAAACTCATCAGCCGTGGTTCTTTGGATGACCTGCACAAGCGAAGAGATCGAAGTTAGGGGGTTCCCAACCTCGTGGGCAATCCCAGCCGCAAGGGTTCCGATGCTTTCCATTTTTTGAGAACGCACAAGCTGCTGTTCAAGAATCTTCTGCTCGGTGATGTCTCTGTGAGCTCCGAGGAATCCCACAATATGCCCAGATCCGTCGACAATGGGAGAAATGACCAATTCAGTGTGAAATGGACTCCCGACATAGATCATTTTCCCGTTGGCGTCGGTGATCTGAATGGGGTTAACCGTATGCTGGATAACGTTGGAATATCGTAGGTAGTCGAGCTCCTTCTTTTTCTGCTCCGTGATGTCCTTTGCAATGAGGACAGAGTAGAACCGTTCGGCCGTGTAGAGTCGTCTCAGGTCAACCTGGACATCCATGATACTCTTGTCAGCGCGAATGAACTTCGTCTCAAGAGACTGGTCACCATAGTCTGTCTTGAGAATGCTCATGAGCACCCTCCGCTGTTCGGGCTGGAGAATGATCTCAAACGAATTATGCATGAGATCGACCGAAGCATATCCCGTTTCCGTTGCCGCGGTCACATTGTGATCAACGATCTTCTGATCACTATCGACAATGAAGATCATCTCCGGAAGGAGGTCAAAAACACGGCCATATTTTGAGGAGCGAAGCGCCATTCGGTTGCCTTAGCGAGGCAAAGTTACTCCAACTTCGCTTCATTGGCAAGGGAAGATGATCGGATGGTTGTGCTATTGTATTGCCGGGAAACGCACGAAAACAACAAAAAGCCACGCGCGATCGCGCGTGGCTTCGATTTGTCAGAGAGTTCTGTTGGTGAATCAGATAGTGCGGCTGATCTGCACGCTGATATGAGGTTTTACCTCTCTCTGGATCTTTTCGCGCAGCTCCATCGACTGATTCTTCAAATGTTCACGGAGGTTGTTCATCTCGATTTTCAGATGATCGAGGTCCGGATGTTCTGTTTCGACGTCAATCTCAGGCACCTGGACATCGATGTCTGGCACGTTGAACAACATGCTTTCGTTTCGATTCCTGAACGGCCCCTCGTTGAACCAGTACTGATTGCCTTCTCCATCATTTCCTTCCTCAATTTCCAGGGTAACAGTCTTCCGAGTTCCTTTCCTTACGATTTCGATCTCTGCCTTTTCCCCTTCATCATAGATCCCCAGAGCTCTCGAAACGTCCCGAAGCGCTTTGATCTTTTTCTTTCCGATCACTGTGATGACATCGCCGGCATTGATCCCCGCTTTTTCCGCAGCACTTCCTTTCCCTACCTCCCACACTAACACGCCGGCCCCTTCCGCGACATCGAAGTACTTCGCCAGTTGATCATTAAGTTGTCTCAACGCCATTCCCTGAGTATTTCGGGCACCGGAGAACATCTCAAACATCGGCGACACAGCCCTCGGCGACGTGATCATGATATTCCTGCTGGCTCTTTGTTTACCAACAACGACATCGATTGTCTTCTTTTCCCCCTTGCGCAACACAACAACGGACACTCTCGTCCCCGGCTTCGTGTCGGCAACAGCTTTCTGCAATTCCGAAGCATCGGAAATGGTCTGCCCGTCAAACTGGACAATGACATCTTTCTCCTTGATACCTGCTGAGTCTGCAGGACTCTTCTTCACGACTTCGCTCACGACTGCCCCCTCACGTGATTTCAGCTCCATCGCCTTTTTCATTTCGGAAGTGATATCCTGGATGCTCACACCCAGCCAGCCTTTTTTGGAAGAGCTTGTTTCTTTCTTTTCAACCTTCACCATCTGCGCATTGGCTGGACTAGCAAACCCCACGAGCATTGAGCACAATACAAATCCAATAAGCATTAACCTTTTCACGGTGATTTCTCCTCTCGTTGTTCTAAACAGATTGGTTAGGGATTCCTCTTTCACGGTTAGACGTCGGACCCAGTATCATGTTCCAGAATAGAGCGTTGTGCTCGATGGGATCCAGGCGGAAATCACTCAAGATGGGACGAAGCGGACTTCATTCGGGACGAAATGCAATTTCAACGGAGAGTTTCAAGCGGAACAACTCGATGACTCCGGAAATCAGCCAGCGCGTTGCCCATTAAAGACGACTGAGTTCACACCAACGAAGAGGGGGATGACACACCTATTTCTGTTTCCTTGTTTGCTGTACCCCTTGTCCAGTCCAACCAGACGGAAGTTTGTAGCCGACGAGTCGATTCCCAAGATTCAAGATTATCGAATCTTCACCTATCGCCTGAACACGCGTTTGATCAAATTCCTTTTTCGTAAGGAGTGAGTCCAGAAACACGGTAATGCGCGTTCCTGAGGGATGTTTCTGAAGGAGCGTTTGAACAAAAGATGTTTTTTGTTGTTGAGCTCGCTGAGATGGTGGAAGATCAGACAGAGGTTTCTGAGTGAGGATAAAATTCTGGACTACTTTTTCACCTGCCTCGACATTCGCCGCCTTGCCGGCCAGCAGGTTTTGTTCTTTTCCTTTTCGAAGGTCTGCTCGTTCATCTTTCGCGTTCGCCGCCATTTCTGCTGGTGCAGGAGCGTTTTGATCGCGCTCCAGGATCACGGTTCCTTGCACCCAAGTGGCTGCGACCGTTGAAACCGCTGTCACTGCGGCAAATCGATCTTTCTTCCCGCGATTCTCTGCCTCTCTTCCGCCTTCCAATGCCTTTAGATCTTCAAGCTTGTCGACTTGAGCCTCTGCGATGTTGCCTGATTTCGCTCCTGCGGATTTCGTGGCCCCGGCAGCCAGACTAGGGACCTTGTTCTCTTCCTCCTCCGCAGCTCGTCTTGCAGCATCAGCGTGGGATTTCCCCGCTTCGGCGATTTGCCTTCGTGGCGAGACCGGAGGAGCGGGCTCAGCGCGTTTCTCTGTTCTGTCGACTCTGTCCTGTTTCTCCACGTGGGTCTCCGAGCTGGTGAACCATCTATTATAGACGCCGACGGTCACCAAGAGGACAATTCCAGCCGCCACTCCGGCTACGCGATACCAGTTGGCACTATGGGCTTTTTGCTCTTCAATCCTTTGCGCCAGCCTGTGTTTCATGGATTCGCGTCCCGCCAGGCGGATGCCAGCGACAAGCTCTCGCTCTTTCGCCACAGCCCTACAGCATTGATCGCACTCCTGAAGATGCTCTTCGAGCTGTGCCACCTCAGCGGAATTGAGCCGACCGAGAACAAACTGTTCAAGGAGGTCTTCTTTTTCCACCCAATGGATGTTTTTGGATTCAGACACTTTCGTAGTCCTTTGGCGCTACTGGAGTCGACTCAGCGCTCGCTCCAGAGCTTTCTTGCACTGATATTTTTTGGCTTTGACCGTGTCGGCATTGGCGAACCCCAACCGAACGGCGATTTCCTCCATCGACTGTTCTTCCCAATAGAAGAGCAGGAGGAGTTTCCTGCACTGCTCGCCTATCGCATCGAGGGCCTGACGGATCATCTCAACCTGCTCCGTCGCAACAAGAGAATCCAGAACAGAGGGAGATTGATCTTCATGAGCCTCAGGATCGATCTCAGCCGACGAGAGATGCTTCTTCTGTCGTAATCGATGTGACCACAAATTTTTCACCGTCGCGTAGACAAATGTACTCAGTTGCGCCTTATACTCGAATCTTCCTGTCCGGATTCGCTCCCACAGAATCACGAGAGACTCCTGCAACACATCTTGGACATCCTCCGTCGTTCCACTATTGCGCGTGATGTATGCTGCAATCGGCTTCCGATTCGACTCGTACAGCGCCACCAGAGCTTCCTCGTCCCCCTTTCGGATGAGATCCAGGATCTTGGCATCGGACGTAAGAAAAAAGAGGGACGGCTTCATTTACCTTTCAGTAGTTAATGTCATCAATAAGCACAAGGTGAATGATGAAATCCACCAGAAAGTACTAATAACCACACCTTATTTCAAACAACCAACGGAGGGAATATGACACGCAAACTGGGGCTCTTGATACAAATGCTGCTGTCGGTGGGATTTGGAGGCCTGTCGTTCGCTCAATCGATCCCGCAGTCAGTGGCCGGCGACAGAACTTCGGTCGACCTCACCATCTACAATCAAAACCTCTCGCTGATTCGAGAAGAGAGAACAATTAAACTGATCAAGGGGCTGAACAGGGTCACCCTGCCGGAAATCCCTTCGACGATCGACGGGACGTCACTCCATTTTTTGAGTTTGATCGATCCTCGCGGTGTTCACGTGCTCGAGCAGAACTATCAGTACGACCTGGTGCACCAGGCGAAGCTTCTGGAAAAGTACATCGGAAAAGAGGTGGAATTCGTCCGCATCGAGCCCTCGACAAAGAAGGAATACACTGTCCGAGGGAGGCTGATTGCCACGGGTTATGCCTTTCAACCTCAATATGGGAATCCAGCCCCGAGCTACTACTCCACCGGAGGAATGATAGCGGAGATTGACGGCAAACTCGAGATCAACCCCGCGGGCAGGCTGGTCTTGCCATCGCTGCCCGATGGATTGATTCTGCGCCCCCAGCTCGAATGGCTACTGAACTCGAACAAGGATGGCCAACACAAATCGGAAATTAGCTACCTGGCCGGACAGTTATCCTGGACCTGCAACTACGTTGCCCTGTTGAACGCCAACGATACAAAAATCGATGTCACTGGATGGATAACGGTGACGAATAATTCCGGCACCAGCTTTCGGAATGCCGGACTTAAACTGGTTGCCGGCGACGTTAATGTCGTCAAGGATGCTATGAAATATGACGCGATCCTCGCAGGAAAGAGCGTGAGGGCCCAAGAAGCCAATGCTCCACAATTTCAGCAAACAGAGTTGTTCGAATACAAATTGTATTCACTGCAGCGCCATACCGATATCAACAACAACGAGACAAAACAAATTGAGCTGACCGCGGCAAACAGCGTTCCCGCCCAGAAAGTCTTCATCTATGACGGGCTCGCAGATCAATGGAAGTATTGGTACCGAAACTACTCTTATCGATCCCAAGGAAGTTTCGGTCAGCAGTCAAATTCCAAGGTCGGAGTCTACGTGACCTTCAAGAATGACCTCTCGTCCAACCTCGGCATTCCGTTGCCAAAAGGAAAGGTGCGGGTCTACAAACGTGATGACGAAGGCAAAGAGCAGTTCGTGGGCGAAGACCAGATCGACCATACACCAAAAGACGAAGAGGTAAAATTGTATCTCGGTGACGCTTTCGACATCGTCGGAGAGCGCGTGCAGAAGGACTTCAAATCATACGCTTCCGGAAGAGTTGTCGAAGAAACGATTGAAATCAAGGTGAGGAACCACAAGGAAGAGCCTGTCGAGATACAGATCTATGAGCACCCCTGGCGATGGAGCCAATGGGAGATCCTCAAGAGCGTTGGCGACTGGACGAAGGTCGACCAGACAACGTTGAGGTTTCCTGTGAAGATCAACAAGGATAGCGAGAAGACGATTTCTTACACCATACGGTACACTTGGTAAACCCTACTCAATTGGGGCAACAAGGTTCACTTTGAAAGGAGGATATTCTTATGAAACGGAACATCATAGCAGTATTGACGATTATCGGTCTCTTCTCCACGGTGTTTGGCCGGGCACCCGAACAAAAGGTGACAATCAATGGCCGGATCAACTGCCCCTTCATTTCCCATAATGGAGGAACGGCGTATCTCATGCTTTCGATCACGGCACCTGCCACTGAATCGAGACACCGCCAACCCATGAACCTGGCTGTTGTTCTTGATCGTAGTGGATCGATGGCAGATCAGAGCAAGATCGAATACGCGAAGAAAGCTGTTCGGACACTGATCGAGCAGCTCCAAAACAACGACATATTTTCGTTCGTCATCTATGATGATATTGTCGACGTGGTGCGTGAGGCAAAACCCATCCACGACAAGCGGGAACTGCTGAGTGTCCTGGATGAGGTTTTTCCCCGGGGAGCGACGAATCTCGGAGGCGGTCTTGCCGAGGGACTCCGCCAGGTCGAGAGACATCGTGACAAAGAGTACCTGAACAGGGTCATTCTCCTGTCTGACGGCCTGGCCAATCGAGGAGTGACAGATCCTCATGAACTCCAAAGAATGGTCCAGCGCTACCGTGGAAAATCAGTTTCCGTAACGACAATGGGTGTCGGTCTTGACTACAATGAGAATCTCATGGTCCGACTCTCGGAGAGTGGCGGCGGAAACTACTATTTCATCGAGAGCCCGCAGAGCCTTGCCTCCATTTTCCGGAAGGAGCTGACAAGCCTCTCTTGCGTTGTTGCTCAGAACGCCTCGATAGAGCTGCGGCTGGGCGACGGAGTGCGCCTTCGTGATGTCATTGGCTGCGAACGTCGAGGAGAAGGAAAAGAGGTGGTGATTCCAATCGGAGATGTCTATTCAAATGAGCATCGTGAGTTGACTGTCGAACTCGAAATCCCCGAGGGTACTGGTACTTTGAACGTCGCAAAAGGTGTACTGAAGTACGACGGCAAACGCGGATGGTTCGAATCGTGGCCGTCGTTTGCCACGTCGATACACTATACGAAGGACTTCTCCGAGGTCGACCGGAACAGAGACCATGAGACTCAGGCAAAGGCAGATGTGGCCGTTTCGACCCGCAATGTTGAGAACGCTCTTCGTGCGCTCGATGAGGGTCGGCGCGAAGATGCTGCCAGGGAGTTGAAGAATGCACAGACAGCAGTCATGGCATCGCCTGCAGCGTCCTCCACCGGAGCCGGAGCATCACTGCTGATCGAGCAGAAAGGGAGGCTCGAGAGCTATCAGCAGCTTCTCAAAGACAGTACTGATGATCGGAAGGCCAAGAAGTCGATACAGTTTGAAAACTACAAGACTCAGAAGTCGCGAAAATGACGCGAGCTATTTTTCTCTTTTCTCACTGAGTGAGTTGAGCCCTGCGGTTGTGCTATCGATTTCCGCAGGGCTTCTGTTTCCTGATTCCTTACAATTTCTGCGACTTTGCTCCAAGATCCGCCGATATTCTCCGTTTCATTTAACATTCTCATCTTTGGCAATCCTCGCATTCCTGCAGAATTAACTTGACTTTGTAATATCACTATAATATCATTATGCTATCACAGAGTAAGAAAGGAGATTTTCATGAACACCATCACTGAATCCAAAGCAACACAAATCAATGGCTATCTGGCGTTCCTGTTTTTCATCGTTATGCTGGTCTGAACGCCTATTTGGTCTATTTCACAGCTGCGAATGCGGCCCTCGGATATTTGTGGGTCGAGATACCGTTGTTCATCCTGACAATGATCTACCCCGCAGGATTTTTCGTTGTCCAGCCGAACGAGGCACGAGTGCTGGTTCTGTTTGGAAAATATATTGGCTCTGTTCGTGAATCGGGATTCAACTATGCTAATCCCTTCGCGATCAAGCGGCACGTGTCGTTGCGCATCAGGAATTTCAACAGCGAGAAGATCAAAGTGAATGACCTCCATGGCAACCCGATTGAGATTGCGGCCGTCGTTGTCTGGCGGGTCGTCGACTCTGCACGTGCATTGTTTGACGTTGACCACTACGAGAATTTCATTGCCATCCAAAGCGAGACGGCCATCCGGGCGCTGGCTTCCGAATACCCCTACGATGCGGAGGACGAAGACGTTCCATCATTGCGCGGCAGACCACAGGAGATCTCCGAGCGGATGAAGCATCAGGTCCAATCCCGACTCGATATCGCAGGAATCGAAATCACCGATGCGCGCATCAGCCATCTCGCGTATTCACCGGAAATAGCACAGACGATGCTACGCCGGCAACAGGCACAAGCGGTCATCGCAGCCCGAAAGAAGATCGTCGAAGGTGCCGTCAGCATGGTCGACCAGGCGCTTCGCACCCTCAGTGAACAGAAGATCGTGACGCTCGATGAGGATAAGAAGGCAACGATGGTCAACAACCTCCTCGTTGCGCTGGTTTCTGAATCTCAGGCACAGCCGGTCATCAACACTGGAACACTCTATCAATGAGCGAGAAGAAGAAATTCCTGCTTCGGGTGGATGAGAGTCTCTATGCCGCTCTCGAGACATGGGCCGGACATGATCTGCGCAGCGTCAATGCGCAGATCGAGTTCCTGCTTACCGAAGCATTGAGAAAGGCGGGAAGGCTGAAAACACAGGGCGAGAGCGGTGTGACCTCTGGCCCTTCCCCGTCAACATCCTGACCGCCGGGCAAACACAACGGCAGACACCGGGCCGAGCCCCCAACATGGGTAATGCCTGGCTGGTGTCTCGTCGTTGGGTTGCAGTGTGACGAGGGCGGATGTCATTTCCGAAGGACAATAGGCTATGAAGAACATCAGATCCGTTGTTGATCATGAGCTCACGTGGTCTCAGCAGAGTATGTTCAAGAATGAGTTTGAACTTCACTTTGGCGGAGAACTCGTGGCTACTCTGCGGCATCCGAAAATGATCGGGACTATAGGTGTGGCCGAGAGTGGTGACGGGAGCTGGACGTTTGAGCGGATTGGCTTCTGGAAGACGAAGACCGTCATCAAGGCAAGCGGATCAACTGATGAACTGGGGAGCTATAGAAGCAACACGTGGAGGGGTGGTGGAATGTTGGAGTTGACTGATGGCCGGAAGTTCATTGTTTGGAGAAGTGTATGGAAAGGGCTCTCCGAATTTCGAACAGAAGAAGGCGAGTCACTTTTCCAGATTCACCAGCGCAGCTCTTTCCGACTTTCTGCTTCGGTGAGGATCAACAGGAGAGCACTTCAGATACCGGAACTGCCCTGGATGGTGTTGTTCGGATTCTATCTAGGAGTTATGGCGCGGAATGATGCCGCCAAACACGCAGCAGGCTAGGGAGTTGAGGCTTCGTCAAACACATGCTACATGGGCTGCTAAAGCAGATGCCCCTGAGCAGCAACAATTCCAACCCCCTTTTCGAATTTGTATCCAGCACGGGATAGTCCTGATTCGATCGCAGCAACCGTTGCAATCACATCGCTCCCGGCGACCGCTCCCATGTGACCAACCCTAAAATACTGCTCGCGGATGGCTGGATGCAGTCCGCCTGCAACGATGACCCCTGCCTCATCCACGAATTTCAAAAAGCTTTTGTCGACACCCTGCGGATAGTACACCCCACTCAGGGTCGTCGCATAGTTTTCCGGCCGGACTGGCAATTGCTTCAAGGCCAGCGCGCTCATAGCTGCTTTGAAAGCATCGCTCAACTTCTTGTGCCTTGCGAACCGTACTTCCATTCCCTCGGCGAGGATGCCCTTGAGACTGACATGGAGTGCCCACATCAAATTGACAGCAGGCGTGGCAAAATAGCTTGGCTTGCGACCTTCGTAGGCCTTCATGATCGGGAGCCACTCTGTCCAATCTGCATAGAAGTTGCCGACGGGTTTCGTCCGCTTCTTGTAGGTTTCCATTGCCCTGGGGCCAGCGACGACGACCGCGAGGCCCGGCGGTACGCCCAACGCTTTTTGTGAGGCCGTCAACGCGAGGTCTACGCCCCATTCATCCTGCCGCATTTCTTCTCCTGCGGTCGCACACACTCCGTCGACCACGACAAGCGCTCCATGTTTCCGACCGAGCGCTGCCAGATCTTTGACATTTGTGGCGACGGCAGTTGACGTGTCGACATGCGTGATCGTCATAAGTTTGGGCTTGATCGATTGAAGTGCAGATTCCACTTCGCTAAGCGGTGGGGCGTCTCCAATTGCCCGGGCATGAACATGAGTGGTGATCGCTCCATAGCGCTCCAGGATCTTGGCGAAGCGGTCACTGAAATATCCTGTGTTGACGACGAGTGCGCGGTCCCCCGGCTCGACAAGATTCGCCGCTGCCATATCCATCGCCAGCGTTCCTGAGCCGGGCACGACAAACGGTTGCCCGCTGGGCGCGAGAAAGACCTTGCGAAGATCCTCGAGGACCTGGCCGAAGACTTCGATGAAGTTGGGCGCTACATGGCTTGTCGTCGGCATGCCCATTGCCCGAAGAACATCGGGTGTGAACTCAATGGGTCCCGGGATCATCAGGAGTTTTCTGTTCTTCATGGAGTGAGTTCCTTGGCGTGAGAGATCTGGGTGGATTGAAAATACACACAGATTCAGTCAGCGTCAACAGAACACTTATTCTTGGGAGGCCCTGAAAACGAAAAAGCGCCCCCGTTTCCGGAGGCGCTTCGACGTGAGTCTCACAAAAAATGCCTAGTTGCCCGTCAGCAGCAGTTCTTTGTCGATCGCTTCTTTCAGGGCGTTTTTCGGCAGTGCGCCTACTGCCATCTTTGGCTGCCCCGATTTCGGAACAAGCAGGAGCGAAGGGATGCTTCGGATGCCGAAGGCACCTGCCAGTTCCTGCTCTTCGTCCGTATTGACCTTGTAGAAATTCACTTTGCCTGCATACTCCTTCGAGAGCTCGTCGATCACGGGGCCGACGACCTTGCAAGGACCGCACCACGGTGCCCAAAAATCCACAACGCACGGTAGCTCCCCTTCGTACTTCCATTCCTTGTTTGTTTCATAATTATAGACCTTTTGGAAGAAAGATTGCTTGGATAGATTCTCAGCCATATTCTGCTCCATCATTTGGGGTTTTGTTGATAGTCGCTTTTTCAGATGAGATGCACGAATTGACCGAAGGATTCCTAATGCATGTTGGAAAAACCGGCGGAAAACAATCCAGCAGCTACTTGGTGGACTTTGATTTGATCGCAGCCAGAAGCTCTATCAAAGGGTCAAAGAGGAGCTCTTTTGGCGGGGAATCCACTTTTCGGAGAAGAACCGTGTATGACTTTTGGGCCGGAACATCGACTACGATGAATTGACTACTGCCACCTGGCATCTGGATTTCGACTTTGAGTGGAAATCGGTACGGCCTAAACCGCGAACCCTGCTCAATCTCGAGCGTCACAGACTGTGTTTGCGGATCGTATTTCCAATCGGTGGTGATTTCCGGGAATCCCGGGCGACGCAGCCACTGGTCGAAGAACCATCGCAGATCGGAATGAGCGAAAGTCCCGAGGTCATCACAGAGGTCATCAGACGTGGCGTTTGAGTGACGATGATGCATATAGTACGATCTGATACCGCCGAAAAACAGGCTATCGCCGAGCATCGACCGGAGCATGTGGAGAATCCAAGCCCCCTTCTGGTAGCTGTTGGTGTTCAGAAGCTGCATTGGCTCAGTCTGGAGTGTGTCAATCACCGGTCTCTGCTGAACTTCCCTCGCGTTCACAATCTCGTCGCACAATTCCCTCATTCCATTCCTGAACGCTGCTTCCCCCTCACTTTTCTCAACCCAGAGTTTTTCAAAATAGGAAGCGAATCCTTCCGAAAGCCATAGGTGACCCCAACTCCGCGGCGTCACTGCATCACCGAACCATTGATGCGCTGTTTCGTGCGCTATCAATCCATCCGTCACCGCACGGCGCTGGAAAATATCGTCTGCATAGAAGATCGCGCTCGCGTTTTCCATTCCACCATATCGCGTCGAGCTCTGCAGGTGAGCGAGTTTCTCGTACGGGAATGGTGCAACTGTCCGCGCAAAGAACTCGACGATGTCACCTGCTCGCTCAAATGGTCCGGGAAGATAGTTCGCTTGTTCGGGAAAGACATAGACCGATTGTTTGACTCCTGGTGGGAATTCACTCAGCCCTCTTGCCGTCAGGCCAAGATCATATGAAACCAGTGGAGCGGCTGCAATGACCATCAAGTATGGAGGAATGGGCTTCGACATTCTCCATGTGGTTATCTTCTTCTTCCCACCCACAGTCCCGTTTTCCGTGCTCATGACCTTCTCTTCAATCAGTTCCCCATTCGCAACTATCTTGCGGTCGATCGGAGCAATGATGTGCCACGTCACCGTCGCTTTGTCAGCCGGATCATCGACAGTCGGAAGCCATAAGCGCGCTCTCGTCGGCCAGTTGTCGCCGAATGCGCGCCAGCGCCCCTTATTGTCAGTCTGAATGATGAGTCCATCCTCCACCTCTCCGGAGTAGTGGACATCAACGAGGAGAGTATCAGCACTCGGGCGGGATATGGGGCCAAGAGATATCCTGAGAGTCGCCTTGTCTTTTTGAAACGCGGAAGGCTTTGCATTCACCGAGACCGTATCAACCTGAAGGCCCACCAGGTCAAAAACGACATTGTCCGACGCCGATGATCTTCGGACAGTGATCAAGGCGTGAGCATCAATGTGCCGTCCAGCATCCGGGAGCTGGATGGTGAACTCGTAGTTCAGTACATCGATCCCAGCTTGAAGAACATGTTGCTGAGCCTGGACGCTACCATGAGCAGCGATCAGAGCTACGATCAGAAGCAGAGCGTTCCGCATCACAATCCTCAATATCAATTCTTCTGATAGAGTTTTTTGCCCGCCTGTTCGTACGGATCACCCGGCGTCCAA
>JAPLFP010000379.1 GCA_026390585.1 Ignavibacteriales bacterium
GTGAGTAGGGAGGTTTCCGATCGGTTGTGGATCGTATTCTATCCGGTGGGGCTCGTGCTCACAGCGATCCGATTGGTTGCGCAGGTAGGCTCGTGGCAACAGATCTTGCTCTCAATCGCCATCACGGTCGCCATCTCTCTACTGTTGCCATACCTCGGGCTTTGGGGTGGCGCGGACGGGAAGGGTTTCATCTGTCTTGCACTCATGAATCCCGTGATCCCGGCACTCGGTGGAAACCTGTTCCATATTGTTGATCCACTTTTTCCGGTCGTTGTGTTCTCAAACGCCTACGTTGCATCACTGTGCGTGGTTCTCTACCCAATCCAAAGGAACCTGAGAATGCACCGAGGACGCACGCTCTTTGAGGGTCTGGAACACGAGAGCCTGCTTCACAAGGCGACAGCTTTTCTCACGGGATACCGGGTTCGAATCGATGAATTAGAGTCAAAGCCTTACCTCTTCCTGTTGGAATCAATTCATCTACAGGAATCAAAGGTTGAGCGGAGTTACGAGTTCCACTTCAGAGTCGATCTGGATTACAGCAAACAGCTGGAGGAGATCAAGAGAGCAGCGGAGCTGGGGTTACTCCCTACAGGGGTATGGGCAAGCCCAGGCCTTCCCTTCCTGGTCTTCGTTACTTTGGGGTTAGGGATCTCACTGCTGTTCGGCGACGTCATATGGTATTTCGTTTCGACCCTGATGCACGCTCTCGCAGTCATGCTCTAGACATCTGTGTCCGATTTCTCAAGGCCATATTCCATTTCTATCTTGACAATCCCTTTCTCGCTGTTCACCCGAGCGTAGCTCATGAGCAATTCCTTGTTCAGATCGAAGAAAGTGTTGCACCATCTAAATGGAGACAGAAGTTCTCTGGCTTGTGACGTGAATCCCATGATGTGCAGTGCAGCGCAGAGAGCCTCTGCCGTCGAAAGTCTTCCTATCCTTGCATAGTTCACTGGGTTCGCGGCCATGAGGGCTGGGAGTTTGCGGTTTGTGCCAGGGAAATGTGCCATGAAAACTCCCTCAGATTTCTCCCAGGAGCAATCAATGGCCATGACCCCTGATCTGATGGCGTCGGTCGCATCCGATCGCAAGAGAAACCTTGGCGAAACAGGATTCAGCACGATCGGATGCCCTCGCATCGCTGACAGTCTACGCACAGGAGTTGCAAGGCCTTTTGTTGCAAGGAGCGAGGCTGTACACTTGCGTGGGTCGTCCTGTCTCATCATATACACGAAGACCCTTGCCCGGTTCGTGTGCAGCTTGTCTCGCATCCAGTATCCGCATCAGGTTATTCAGTTCAGTAGTTGACTGAAAGGTCTTTGGAATATGGGTTCTGTCAAGTTGTCAGTTGATTGGCATACTGGTTCCTGTTGTAAGAAATCGGTTGATTCTGCTGATTCTTCCTACGTCTACTTCGCGTTAGTAGCGATCGTCTCGCCTTTTACTTCCTTGATCTCCATCTTGATGCTTTCCCGCGTTAATCCTGCCGACATGGCGCTTCTGAAAATTCCTTTTCTCAACTCTTTGCAAGCATCTCTTAGTGCAAAATAGCGCAGTGAGTTTTCGCCGTTGCCATTCTTGATATCTTTGAACAGGTCATCACACTCATTTTCCCGTTCAACCAAGTCATGGATTCTGTTATCGAATTCATCAAAACCTGTCGTCATCACAATCACAGCCTCATTGGGCTGCTTGGTATAAATTGCTTAATCCAACTGGAATCGAATGAACATGTGAATTTTTGTTTCAGGTTGCCGTGAAAGCTGCAAGGTGCCATCGTATGGGCGGTTTTCCATCAACCGACTCTTGACAGTCGGCCAATTGACGACTATCAACCGTCAACTTT
>JAPLFP010000077.1 GCA_026390585.1 Ignavibacteriales bacterium
GGTCACGAGAATGAGACGGTTTTTCGGTACTGTCGCAAGTGCGAGGTGTACACCTTCCTGCACACTGAGCGCCGCTCGAAAGCGGCATCCTTCGTCCGCAAACGCTGCGGCGACATCGCTTGCCGAGCGTGAACGGTCGGAACGTGCGGCGACAGCGATCGCCTGGTCCGTGATCGGTGTGAGACAACGAATCATTGCAGCGTGGTCTTTGTCTTTCATGACTCCGAAAACCACTGTGACTTTCTTCAACCCCAATCGGCTCAGGGTCTCAACCAGCTGAGCCATGGCTTCCGCATTGTGTGCAACATCGACAACGACCAGCGGCTTCTCGACCACAGTAGTAAGACGGCCCGTCAGTCCCGAAAGTTCCTGAATGTGCTTGAGCCCCTCACGCACCGCGTCGTCACTCAATACATACTTCCCCATCCTGCGGACCCGCTTCACCGTTTCCAAAACAACAGCCAAATTGCGATACTGAAAATGCCCAGCAAGCGAAACTGAGAGTTGCTTGAATGACACATTGCCTACATCAATATCGAGTACCGACCCACGGAGCGAGCTTTCGCGCTCTTTGGTCCTGTAGTCTGCTACCACCGACAGCGGTGCATTCTGCTCTCTGCATACGTTCCGAATGACCTTTAGCCCGTTGATGTCCCGGACTCCAGCAATGCACGGCGTGTTTTTCTTGACGATGCCAGCCTTTTCACGGGCAATGTCTTCAATCGAATTGCCGAGAATCTCAGTATGCTCGAGGCTCAGTGTGGTGATGATGGAAATGAGAGGTCTCACTACATTGGTGGAATCAAGCCTGCCACCAAGTCCTGTCTCCACGACCGCAATATCGACTTTCCTTTCGGCGAAGTGCTTGAACGCGAGAGCTGTTGTCGCTTCAAAAAACGTCGGCGGGTGCTTCTTGATCAAGGGACGCAGCTCTGTTACAATCTCTGCGACTGCCTTCTGCGAAATGGGCTTCCCATCGATTCGAATTCTCTCCTGGAAACTGATGAGGTGAGGCGATGTATAGAGTCCAGTCTTGTACCCAGCGGCCGTGAAAATGGCCGCAAGCATCGACGCTACTGAGCCTTTCCCATTCGTTCCGGCAATATGAATGGTTGGGAAGGTTTTATGGGGATCGCCAGCGCCCCGCAAGAGTCTCGTGATACCCTCAAGGCCGAATTTCATCCCCAGGCGCTCGAGACTGAGAAGCAAGCGAAGAGATTCAGAATAGGTTAGCAAGGGTCGTCAAGAAGAGAATCAGAGCCACGATTGGAGAATGGAAAACTTCACATCGGATTGCATCGCACCCACCAGTTGGCCGACGTCAGTCAGCCCCTGTTGTTCCGCGAACGATTTCAGTCCTTCGGCAACCTTCACCCCCGTCGAAGGATCGATAAAGTTCGCCGTCCCGACCTGAACAGCCGTCGCGCCAACAAGCAGAAACTCTACGGCGTCTTCAGCTGTCATAATCCCTCCGATGCCGATGATCGGGATCTTGACAGCCTGCGCCACTTCATAGACCTTTGCAAGTGCAATCGGTTTAATGGCGGGACCTGAGAGACCTCCGGTGACCGTCGAAAGCCGGGGTTTGCGCTTATGGATATCGACGGCCATTCCGATCAGCGTATTGATGACCGAGACCGCATCTGCCCCTACATCCTCCACCGCCCTCGCGAATTCCGAAATGTGTGTCACATTCGGTGTCAGCTTGATCAGGAGGGGTTTGTTTGTGAGCGCGCGCAGTTTCGCGGTAATATCACGCGTCATCGCGCAGTTGGTTCCAAAATTCAAACCGCCTTCTCTCACATTCGGACACGACACATTGATCTCGTATCCGTCAA
>JAPLFP010000170.1 GCA_026390585.1 Ignavibacteriales bacterium
GGAGACGCGAAGAAAAAGGAACCCTCGCCGGGCCCGACCTGGCGAAATGAAAACGCCCCCAGAACGGGGGCGTGTGGATCCTTTTTTCCTTTGTGGCAATGTGTGAATGAGCCTCAGTCGTGCGCTGCCTGCTACCTCATATCATAACGCAGGAAAACCACAAAGGCAGCGACGAAGGCAAATACATTGAAGAGCGCGAGCAATCCCAGGTCGAGCAATGCTCCGGTAACCGACGTGCCGAATGAGTAGTCAGGGTCCTTGAATTTCGGCATCTCGGAAATATCGATCTTCTCCTGCGGTGGGCCTGTCATTGTACCCGATGTCGACCCGCGACCCGTCGACATCCTGATGTTAATGCCTTGCCCTCCCTTCTTCTGCACATAGTTCGTGTACTGTGCTTTGTACTCCTTCATCGCGTCCTCATAACGCTTTTTCATCCCCACGTCAGTCCCTCCCAGCTTCATCGTGGCCAGCTGGAATTGCGATGCCGGTGAGATCTTTGCGAGCGAGAACGCAAGGAGTTCCTGTCGACTTTTCTGGTTGTAGTAGTCTTCGTAGACACGAGCAGAATAGTCGGTGATCCCCTGCTCCATTTCCTTTCTCTTCGCATCATTGTCGGTTTGAAAGTCTTTGATCGCCTGTTGCCGGTCCTCGGGTTTCATGTCCCCTATGGATCGAAATCGTTCGCGCGATCGTTTCGCCATATCGTTGAAGAACTCTATTCGCGACTGAGTGGAGTAGCTGGCCAGTCTGCTTTCGATCTCATCGACCGTCGGAACCGGCATAGCCCGGCCCGCGAGCATCGTCGCTGCCTTCGGCACGATAAGAACAGCACAGATCCAAATGACAAGCAGGACCAGGAACGACACACTGGAACGATGGGTCATCGCCGAAACGAAGACCCCCAGGAGCATGAAGCAGGTCGCGTACAAGACTGAGGCGAGGAAGAAGAACCCGTATCTGCCCCAGGTCGAGCCGTTCAGATCAACCCCCATGAGGATAAGAAGAAGCGCGCTGATAAGAAATGAGATGAGCACCGGGGCCAGAATGACCAGCCAACTTCCAACGAGCTTCCCAACGATAAATTCAGCCTTGGAGATCTTGTTGGCAAAGACAAGTTTGAGAGTTCCACTCTCCTTCTCTCCGTTGATGGCATTGTAGGTGAACAGCACCGCGATCAGACTTAGGACGATGAGAACGACGAACGTGGGGTCGAGGAACTGGAAGGCCGCCAGCATCGGGTCGTCGGAGTATTCGCTCCGCACCAGTCGGATATCGGAATAGCGGCCAATGTCGGAATAGCGGCCAATATCGCTATTGACACCGTTCGAGAGGATCTCCATCGGATCAGGCTTTCGCCAGGCCGAGTTCGTTACGGTCATCCAGTTGCTCTGCTGGGAAGCAAGGTCAAGCGTCATTTGAACGCCCTGCTCGTATTGTGCCACCCGCGCCTTGTAGTGTGTGATGCCCATCCAGATACTCAGGACAAGCAACAGCATGCTAACGCTTGCTGCGACGAGGAAGCGCGTGCTCTGAAGATGGTCCCTCAGTTCTTTTTCAGCTATGGTTTTCCACATACTGTCATGCCCTTTTGTTAGACCGATAACGAGTGACCACAAGCATCTTAAGAATTCTCACGCAAAGGCGCGAAGAACGCAAAGAAAATCAGAAAACATACTCTTAGCAGACTTTGCGGCTTTGCGTGAAACGATTTTTTTCGTCTCGCGTAGTTGTCATCGCAAATCAAACCTCAGAAATGCATAGAATGCGCCGCCGATAAAGAGTGCGTTCAGGACTACAAGCAATCCCATATCGAACATCGAAGCGGTCATCACATCACCAAGGCTCCTCGGCTGCTCAACATATTCCGGAAGCTCGGACGGGTTCAGGGACTTCTGCTTCTCTTCCTGATCGTTCTGGCCGCCGGAGAAACGCTTGATGACAATCCGGAAGTAGTCCGCTGAGGACCCTGTCTTCTTCCTTATCGTTTCTGCAAATGCATCCCGGTACCGGCTCAGCTGCTGCATATATCGAAATTTCATTCCCACGTCGGTCCCAGCGAGGTTCATCGCCGCAATCTGGAAGACGGCGGTGGGGGAAACGCGCGAAATCCCGAATGCCCACCTCTCCTGCCAGTCTTTCTTATTGCGCCAATCCTCATCCAGCCTGCTGTAGAATTCCGCTCTCGCGTCCTCTCTGGCTTTTTGCAGACTGTCCTGAAACGCCGCCATGGCATTCACGAAACCGGAATCGTTCACGCTAGCACTTGATGACATGCGAGAGCTGAACCATTGTTGCGATGCTTGCAACCATTTCTGACCTTGATCCGCCGTAAATTTCCTCTTTTGGATTTCCACGGCGTCGATGCTGGGGACGGATGCGATCTGAGACGCCAGCAAGACGCTGCCTTTTGGAATAATGAGGACCGAGAATATCCACACAACAAGCGCGAGGAGGAAAGAAACGCTCGACCGCGACACCATCGCCGAAACCATGATGCTCAGCGTCAGAAACACACCGAAGCAGAGGAGTCCGGCGACGATGACCAGTCCGAGGCGCACCCACTCGAAGCCGCTCATCGGAATCCCGAAGCCGAGAAGCATGAGGCATCCGATGAGCAAAGGGACCAACAGCGGAACCCCCAACGCGAGGACGCTTCCGAGCAGCTTACTCAGGATGAAGCTTGCGCGGGCGACGCCATTTGAAAAAACCAGCTTGAGCGTCCCTGCTTCCTTTTCACCGTTGATGGCATCATACCCAAACAGGATGGCAAAGAGGCTGAAAACGATAACAAAGACGAAGTTGAGATCCAGGAACCGGAAAACAGCAAAGAGCGGATCGACGCTGAATCGGCTGTTGATCAGATTCAACTCACCGGATGACCTCATGTCCGTCGTTCGCCCGACGTCGTTCGTTACTCCGTTGACCAGGATTTCCAGCGGCTGCGGCTTTCGGAAAACGCGGTCCTGGATCTGATGCCAATCTGTCTGTGCCGCGATGTTCGCAGCATTGGTGGTCTTCGCGCTCTCGTATTCATGGATACTCTCCTGGTAGTTGCGAATACCCACATAGAAGCTGAGCAGGACGAGAACTGCTGCAGCCGCGAAGGTGATGGCAAACTTCGTCGAGTAGATGATATCGCGGAGTTCTTTTTCAAGAAGGATTTTTAGCATTGCTGTACCTTCATATTCTTCAATGGATCGGTGGGCGCATCAGGGGTTGGCGAATCAAGCAGCAACCTTGCCCTGGATATAGTCGAGATACAGTTTCTCGAGGTTTTCATGCTCCAGCTCCGCCTTTGTCTTGACGGCCAGTAGTTTTCCTTCACTCATGATGCCCACCGTGTCGGAGATTTCCTTCGCCCGGAAGATATCGTGCGTGCTGATGAGAATCGCACGGCCCTGTGCCCGTAGTTGGTGAAGGATCGCCAGAAACTCATTGGCAGCTTTCGGATCCAATCCGCTTGTTGGTTCATCCAGGATGATGGCCGGGGCTTCTTTGACGATGGCAATGGCGAGGCCGACTTTCTGACGCATCCCTTTCGAAAATCCTTTCAGCCGCTGTTCGAACGCCTTTTCCTGCAGACCGACCTGCCGCAGCGCATTGTAGTAGTCGTCCCGTTTAAGGTTGTGCCTCCCTCCGAGGCGCGCGAAGAAGTCGAGGTTTTGCCGCGCGGTGAAATTCGGATAGAGCATGACCACGTCGGAAAGATACGCCACGTGCTGTTTGGCAGCGAGCGGATCTTTCGTCACGTCGATTCCGTTGATGAACGGCGTCCCCTCGGTGGGATTCAGAAAACCGAGGAAGAGGTTGATGGCAGTTGTTTTCCCAGCTCCATTGTCACCAAGCAGACAAAAGATCTCTCCTGCCTTGACGGAAAACGAGACGTGATCGAGTGCGCAGAGTCCGTCTTCGTAGACTTTTGTGAGTTTCTGCGCTTCCAGAATGTTGGGTTGATCCATGACGGTCCCTTAGTTGATGACGATGAGTGATGGAGAGAGACAAATCCTAAATTCTAAATCCGAAATCTCAAATAAATCCTAAAGCACGAAATCCGAAACCCTAAAAAGCCGTTACAAGAAATGTCACGCAAAGACGCCAAGCCGCAAAGGATGGAATGAGATTGGGTCAATCCTCGGGAAGGCCATTGACAACGCGAGAAATTCCGCGTTTGATCAGTGCATCTCCAAAATTAATCAGAAGACCTAGGCGTTTGTCGGCCAAACGCAGGTAAGTCAACAACTGCTTCTTGTGAACCGGAGCAACTTCTTCCACTGATTTCAACTCGACTATCACTTTCTCTTCAACGATCAGATCCGTCCGAAATCCCTCATCCAACATCACCGATTCATAAACCACAGGAAGCACTTGTTGACGGGAAACCATCAGACCTCGTTTCTTCAACTCATACTCTAAGGTAGCTTCATAGACCGATTCGAGTAGACCCGGGCCAAGAGTTATGTGAACCTTATATGCGGCGTCTACGATGATTGTGGCAATCTCGTTCTCAGATATACATATTCTTTAATCTCTCTTTGCGCCTCTGCGTCTTTGCGTGAGATTGTCTTATCTTTTCGTTAAGCGAATTCCAAACACCACAATTCCAATCACCAACCCGACGATCAGAATCACGATAGCCGCCGTCCCAAAAATGCTCGCCTTTGCCGTGACCTGGATCGTGACGGTCTTCGGCTCCGCTTCGAGCGGCTGATTGTCCGAACGGCCGGAGATCCGAACTCGGATGTCATACTTCCCCACCCCAACATCCGGAGCCGGCTTGAACGTGAAGCTGATCCGGCGTTCCGCTGACGGGTCGAGTCGATCGATCGTATTCGGATCGATCACCTTTGTCCAGTTCAACGGAAGATCTGCGTCGATGCGGACGTTGTCGAGCCAGCGCGAGCCTTCGTTCACAATATCCAGCGTCATCGAAACTGTCTGATCCGGATTGATTTCATAATAGAGCTGCTGCGCCCTGATTTGGAATTGTCCAATGCCTCGTGGAACGAGCTCCAGCTGCGCATATCCGATACTCATACTGCGCACCTGATCTTCTGTCATCGTTTTGGAGCGATCAATCACTATTCCACTCCGCTGAGGAATAGCAAAGACATAGAACTTGATCGGCTGGTCGATCTTGAGTTCGTCGTTCGCACGGGCTGGTAAGAGGACGTTAAGGGACACATCCTTGGTATTGACACCCTGTGTGTACTTTACCTGAGTCAGACGCGCCTGGGTCTGGGGATCCTGGAAATAGACATTCAGCTGTAGAGGGAGATTAGCAACTTCCAGCCGGAAGGTGTTCTCGGCGCTGGAGAAAAGCTCCATCCTCATTCTGTAGGTGGCTGTCGACGCGAGCGGAGCTTCCTGGCTGAATTGTTCTGTAACAATCGCTACGCGGTTGGAGGCGGCATCTTTCTGAAAATAGATTTTCTTCGAGTCCTGGTTTTGCGAGTAGATCAGTCGCACCGTTGCGACATCAACATCCTGCAGCAACGTAAACTCGATCGTTGGATTCTCACCAACCTTGAGAGCTTCGATCTTGATTTCATATGGTTGACTGATGATCGCACCCGCGTCGTTGAGCAGGGCGACGTAGACGTCCGTAATCACGTCCGGCTGGACCAGCGAATACAGACCCTCTTCGATGTTCAGGATGCGTTTGATTTCGTTCGTGCCGCTGGTCATATTCGCCAGCGTCAGTTTCACATGCCGCTGTCCATTGGGAAGCTGTGACTTCACCGCCTTCTGGATGGCGATATAGCGGCGTTCATAGATAACAGCAAGAAACGATTGCTGATAGTTTACCTCTGAATCGCGAAACTGGCTCTCGACCCGTTCAAGATCAGCTTTTGAAACAAGGCCTCTGTCGAACAACGATTTCTGCCGCTCGAACTCGGCTTTTGTGATGTTGTAGGCGTCAAGCGCCCTCTTCAAGCCAAGAAGTTTGTACTGGTCATCGCGCGGGTTATAGTATGTCCCCTGCTGGGAGAACAAAGCAACAGGTGCAGCCAACAGGAGGATGATCGAGAGAAACAGAATAGCGCACTTCATAGGATTTGCCACAGAGCTGGTCGTTGGGATGATGAGGAAGAGAACATTCTCTTTGACGCAAAAAGGCAGAGATTGTTCCACTCAGAGAGCGTCGTCGAGAAGAATGCTTCTCAGGAGCAGAAGGTTCTCTGGCAGCGCAACTCAAGATAGAAAGAATAAAAATGATTTCCCAGTTACCCTCCGAGGAGAAATGGCGATACTAATTCTATCAGCACGAGTGCCTTTTTGCCCATAGGCCTGGACAATTTCGTCACAGACGAAGAAGCCCCAGTCAATTCCAACTGGGGCTTCTTCTATCACAACCTGTTCAGAACGACTTCAAATGTCCCGTTCACATCTACAAAACCTCTCCTCGTCTAGAGAATTGCATCTAGGCTCATTCCGTCAGCTTGAGTTGCTGGTCAGGCGGTTTGCCGACAGAGCTCCAAATATGACAAGGCAACAACTTAAGGTCTACCAGTTAAGAGACCGCCTATGAAAAAGCCGAATCCCAAAACTGAATCACAATGTGGACATGAGTACATAATTTCTTTTTTTACAATACCAGATACATCTTTGTGTACTTCTTCGGTCAACTCAGCTGATTCTCTTTTGGTTTTTTCCAAAGAAAGAGCTTGTTTGCAATACGGGCATTTTGCCATTTGTTCCTCCTTATATGTACCTATCTAATATGTGTACTGCCAGATTGAACAATTTCAAATCGCCTAACCACAATTAGATTGACCCGCATAAGATGCAGAGTCTTATGAACTCAAAAACCTCTTTCATCGCATCTGCTCTGCCAAAATGTCAAGCACGGCGGACGCAAAAATCGCGGAATCCGGAGGTTTCTCCTTCACGCCCAACAAGGTTTTCTAGATCCGTAGGCACAAGTTTTCTGACATCAAGTTACGTGGTAGCCGTCCCATTGTCAAATAAGGGCAACACGACGAGGAAAATGCGATAAGGTCACAACAAAAAAGCCCCAGTCAATTCCAACTGGGACTTTTTCATCACAACCTGTTCACAACGAATTCAAGTGTCCCGTTCACATTTACAGAACCTCTGCTCGTGTAGAGTATTGCATCTAAGCTCATTCCGTCAGCTTGAGCGGCGCATTAGGCGGCAACATTCGCTTTGTCCATATCTTCGGCTGAAAGGATAATCACTATTTTTTGGGGCGTGATTCAGGAGGTATCATCCCATTGACACGATAATACACCACCAGTTGTCCGTAATGTTCGCCTGTATGCTCAAGCATGAGATACCAAAGGAACGAGCCGTGGACCATCCAATTGCCCCAGGGATATTTATATTCCTTGGTTAATCCCGAATCCCCTTGCTCCTTGATCAGCTTCACACCGTCGTCGGCTGTTTGTATCAGAAATTTGACAATATCTTCTTTCGTTGTGTACTTCTTCTGCAAGGAGTCTTCGCTCCCAAAGGGCCACATCGGTGTTCCTGTGATGGCACTCATCATGTTATACTCAGCTGATGCAATGTGTATGAGGTTTTGTCCGAAGGTCCGTTCATCTTTTTGAGCTTTGAAGTCGTATTTGTCTTGAGGAAAATCCCTGGCCATCGCAATAACTTTTCCGAAGACATAGTACCATTCGGACAACAGCTCCTGAGAGGGACTTTGTGCAGCCTTGGGAGGTTCGAGCGGTTTCTTCTCCTGTGCGGAAGCGAATGTGATGAGCAACGCCGCGAGTCCCATAATAACAAGTGTAGAAACGCATCTTTGCATGGGTACTCCTTTGAAGAGTGGGATGATTGTTTGCTGTCGCCTGACATTGATTCGATTGATCCGCCTATTATGCGGAACACCGGATCGCGATCCGTACAACTCGCCGTTGCCGTACTCGATCTAAATGCAATTGTCTCTTCCGTTGTTGTTGGTCACAGGCGACACGATTTCTTGGCACGGTAGGCGGGACATTTCTGATGTCAAGTTACTATATGTTTCCAATATGTGCACTTTCCGTCCCTCTCTGATCTTCCTGTCATTTTGTTAATAACAATTTCTACCGCATTACAGTTCTCAACTTCTTCAATAGTGACCTCTCTTGCCTTTGGCTGCAAACAACGGTTAAATATATTTAGTACTTGACATCTTTCTTTGATATTTTCGATTATCCGTGCTTTTCCATAGCAAATAGCACTATCACTATTAATGTGGCATTCTGCTCCTTGAGGGTGTGAAACCATTTCTCCACAATGTCGACTTACTGTAAAACAAACGTTAGGATTTTTCCTAATAATATCAAGTTTCGACCCTTCTACTGCGCAATGGAATATTAGCTTTCCTTCCGAATATCCGTACGTTAATGGAATAACATACGGTCTATTATCAAGTACCAATCCCAAATAGCCTACACGTTCTTCTACAAGAAGCTTTTCCATTTCTTCTCGTGATTCGATGAAGTTCTTTGGCAAGGGACCTCCTACTTGTTTTTTTCATCTGGAAATAATTTTCCGCTTTTGATATGCGCCCAACAATAATTAGATTGCTCCGTGTAAGATACGGAACCATACAAACACAAAAACCTCTTTCATCCGCAAACGGAATCCAGAGGTTTCTCCATCACGCCCAACAAGATCTTCCAGATCCGTAGGCACAAATATTCTGAACTCAAGTTACCGAGTCACCAGCCCATTGTCAAATGAGGGCAACACAACGGAGAACGTGAGGAGTGACGACAGCAGAAGTGAACTTGTGACAAATCTGTCAGAAGTCGGAGAACAAAAGAGCCCCAGTCAACTCCAACTGGGGCTTCTTCATCACAACCTGTTTAGAACGGACTCAACGAGACTTTTCAACTTTGTCCATTTGACTTTGACGACATACAGTTCTCGATCAACAACTCAAAGCTTCACAGCAACAAAAAGGGCGGTGAATGCATGAAAACTTGCATGGGCTATGAAGGCCGATTCTAATCCGTGTTTCCAGAACAACCAACCCCATGGCAGAGAGACAATGAAAATTGTAAATACACACCAAACTGGATTCGTTGTGCCAAATCTTATTAAAGTAGGTGTATGACCGATGGCAAAAAGTATTTGACTCAGAAGAACAACTGACCAAATCAATGATTCTTTTGGAATTCCTATACCATGTTGAAAAATGCGCCACAAAATCCATGTTATGATAGTCATAATCCCCCAACGCATGATCACTTCCTCGGTTAGGCTACCAAATAGGCGGGTTAGAAATGGGTACATATTGAGATAAGCGACAAAATCAGGCGCAATAAAATATGCAACAATGGACCCTGCCAGACCTATTGGGGCTCCATAAAATAACTGGCGTTTGAGTACTATCCAGAAAACCTTTTTCTTAATAGGAACGTCAGCAAGGTAGGCTCGAAAACCAATTCTGGGTGTAAGGAGTGCTCCTACAGCCGCAAAGATGGTGATGAAAATGACAGATTGAAAAACACTTAACACAACGAGTGTATTCATCGAGAATGGTAAACGGACATGTTCGGGAATGAGTTTTGGTATAGCCGGTACGTAAGAGACAGAACCTATGAATCCAGCAAGCCACACATATATAAAGCTGCGGAGCCGACTATGTGTAAAACTATTGTTGCTTCCAGAGTTCTCGGGCATTGTAGGATTCAGTTAATATGATGATTTCATAAATCTACTATGGCCTAACCACAATTAGATTGACCTGCATAAGATGCGGAGTCCAGCTGGGGCTTTTCAATCGCAACCTGCTCAGGACGATTTCGATTGCCCTCTTCGAAATTGTGCATTGGACTTTATCGACATGCCGAAGCGACTGTTTACGGTCCGTCTACGTTCTGCCTCTTGAATGTCGGCTTTGCATTTTGTTCGTAGAGAAGTCGTCTATAGCGCATGACGTGGCTGGTAGTGCACCTCTTCACAGTCAATATCGAAAACGTCCGATCAATGCCCGGCGGTCAATCTGAAAAAGCCTAGTTGTTTTTTCTGCCTTATAGCTTTATCTTGACATCCCGTCCATATATTCGATCAGAAGAAACCTAGGTGATCTGAATCGGTTTTATCGCGGGACCCCCTCTTCGAGGGGTAGGCGTGCAGAGATTGACGACTCTTGCTCTTCCATCTGAATCGGCAATCGCGAATCGTCGATCGAAAATTCATTTGCACCCATAGCTCAATTGGATAGAGCATCAGACTTCGGATCTGAGGGTTGGGGGTTCGACTCCCTCTGGGTGCACAACGCAATTTCCGATTTTCGATCTCTGATTTATGATTTTGGGTTTATGTCTCGCCCGAGCCTCTTTTCAATCACAAATCAAAAATCGCAAATCGACAATCACTCGGCTATACCGCTGATCACGCACCTCGTCAGCATCCCTCAGCAAAATGGCCCGACTCCCTCTGGGTGCACCAAATCATTTTCGATTTCCGATCTATGATTTTCGATTTGCGTTAGGCGGTTTTTCAATGATTCCCGCCATAGAACGGCGGGACGCAAAAAGCGCGCAATCGAAAACCTGTGGTGAGCGCCTGCCTGATGGACCGAGAACAGCCGGCAGGCGTCGAACCATCAGAAATCGAAAATCCCCCTCAGTTTCCCGCAATAATCCTGTACAGCTCCTTCTGAATTCTTCTCGTCATCTCTCCCGGCATGCCGTTTCCGATCGCCAACTCATTGATCTTGACGACAGGGGTGACCTCCGTTGTTGTCCCGACGATCATGCATTCGTCGAACCCGCTCAGCTCCGATTCATTGATGGAAGCCTCCAGAGATGAAATGTTGAGGTTCCGGCAGATGTGAAGGACAACCTGCCTGGTAATACCAGACAAGATGAAGTTGGATTTTCGCGGTGTCAGGAGCATACCATTCTTCACAGCGCAGAAATTGGTGTGCGTTCCTTCCGTGATGAAGCCGTCGCGCGACCAGATCGTCTCACAGGCGGCTTGTTCCACTGCGCTCTGCCGTGAGAGGATGTTTGGCAACAAGGCGATGGTTTTGATGTCACAGCGCGACCAACGAATATCCTTTTCGAGAAGCACCCGCACGCCTTTTTCAATTTCCTCAGCATGCGGCTTGAAGGGACTCGTTGAAATCAGAAGGGTTGGCGGAGTGGAAGGTGGAGGGAAGAAATGTTGGCGGGGAAAGTACGCTCCACGGGTTGCCTGAATATATGCTATCGCTTGCGCACCCTTGTGACCATTTCTTGTCGCAAGCTCCTCGATGATCGGTCGTATTCTTCCAATGTCAATTCCCTTGATACGCAATTGCTCCAGGCCATATCGCATCCGCTCAAGATGAGCCTCAACCTGAAAGAACCCCCGTGGAGGGTAGAACCGCACGACCTCGTAGATTCCGTCGGAGAAGAGAAATCCCCGATCAAACGGTGAAATGGTCGCTTTGTCGTGTTCGACATACTTATCATTGAGATAAAGCCACATACTCTCAGCTCTCAATCATTTCTGAATCAAGCCAACAAGCGAATGAGGTGCGACCCGATAGGTTTCCGCCAGACTGAGCGGCTCTTCCTCGTCTCTCTCAGCAATGTCTTGCGGAGAACTGAGAGATGTATCGAGAAGTCTGCACCAGCGCTTCCCTTCCAAAGTCTTCGGCAGCTCGAAGAGAAGCTGATCGGAGAATGCATTGAAGATGAAATACAGGTCCGAGTCATGTCCGTTGAATTGAACCTCGACAGCCAGGCAGTGCGGGTGCCACCATTCAGGTCGATGCAATTGTACGCCATGCCAGATGATGCGTGGAATCCCCTCTGCTGCGTGTCCAATGAATTCGCGTTGCCTGAAAAGGAGATGTGTCTTTCGAATAGCGATGAGATTTTTGACGAATCTCAGAAGGTCCTTGTTACGATCCAACATCCCCCAATCCAACCAACTGATCTCGTTGTCCTGGCAGTAAGCGTTGTTGTTTCCCTGCTGAGTGCGGCCCAGTTCATCGCCAGCCAGGATCATAGGAACACCCTGAGAGAGAATCAGTGTTGCCGCCAGATTCTTGACCTGACGGAGTCTTAGGTTCACAATCTCAGGGTCTCGCGTCGGCCCTTCTACCCCACAATTCCAGCTATCATTCTCACTCATGCCATCACGATTCTGCTCGCCATTCGGCTCGTTGTGCTTTTCGTTGAAGGAGACAAGATCCGCCAGCGTGAAGCCATCATGGCTTGTCACAAAGTTGACACTGTGATACGGAGCCCGGCCGTTTCCGCTGTAGAGATCGGCGCTGCCGCAGAACCTCGTCGCCAGAGCCTGCACAGTCTTGGCAGATCCTTTCCAGAACTGCCGCACATCATCGCGGAACCGGCCGTTCCATTCTGCCCAGCGACCCCAACCCGGGAAGCTGCCGACCTGATACAACCCGGCGGCGTCCCACGCCTCAGCGATCAACTTCACGTTCGCGAGAACTGGATCCGCCACAATGCGTTCTATGAGGGGAGGATTTGCCAGAACACTGCCGTCGGTTCCTCTTCCAAGGATCGATGCGAGATCGAAGCGAAAGCCGTCGATGTGCATCTCCGTCACGAGGTATCGCAGCGAATCAAGAATCAGATCTCTCATGATGGGATGATTGCAGTTGGTCGTATTGCCACACGCCGAGAAATTCAGATACTTCCCTGTTCCCGGTTCGAGCATATAGTAGATCGAGTTGTCAAGCCCGCGAAATGAAAGTGTCGCACCGTTCTCATCCCCCTCTCCGGTGTGATTGTACACTACATCGAGGATCACTTCGATGCCGGCATCGTGGAAAGCCTTCACCATCGTCTTGAATTCGCGAACCTCTGCCCCAAGCCTGGCATCCGAGGCATACGATGCCTTCAACGCAAAGAAACTGATAGGATGATATCCCCAGAAATTGATGAGCTGCTCGCCGGTTGACGGATTACGAACCAGGCAGTCGGTTTCGAGGAAATCTGTGACCGGCATAAGCTCGACTGCTGTGATTCCCAGCTCCTGCAAATACGGTATCTTTTCTGTGAGTCCGAGGTACGTGCCGGGCTTGCGAGTTCCAGATGACGGATGTTGTGTGAACCCGCGAACGTGCAACTCATAGATAATCGAATCAGCCAGATGCCGATTGATCGGTTGATCAAATTCCCAGTCGAACTGGTGGTCGACAACCCTTGATCGGCGGAGCCAGGCCGCACGACGATTTGTCCGTTTGTTCCCCCACACTTCACCACCGCTCAGGGAATGCGCGTAAGGATCCAACAAGATCTTCGAGAAGTCGAACCGGTGGATAAGTGGATTTGGGTTCCCTAACATCCCAACGCGATACCCATACTCGACTCCGGGATCGACGCCTCGAATACACACATGCCAGGTGTCGCCTGTCTTGTTGTAGCGGGCATCGAGAGGGAATTCTGCCAGAGGCTCCACCTGGTCCGGAGCGAAGAGCACGAGACGGACATCGGTCGCGTGCTTGGAGAACACGGAGAAGTTGATTCCCCCGCGGACAGATGTTGCCCCAAGGGGGAGCGGCTGTCCCCGCGCAATCTCGAACTGGTCATTGACGAGGTCAAGGATTGATTTACTGGATCTGTCGGTATTGTTGGACTTCTTTGATGGCACGGTGCGTGTCTGGCGTCAAGGTCTGATGTTGATTGGGTGCCACATCACTGCTTCTCAAAGATTAGCAAATGCTTCCATAAAGCACAACCCCACGTGAGAACCCATTTTTTCGCAACATTCTGACACTATGGAAGTGGTGATTTTTGGCCATTCCGTTTTGTGCTTGCGTCAATGGCGTTGCTTCCAGGAATTATTTTGTGCAAATTGCCTGATAACTTAAGCTTGCACTCAGGTATTCCACATGCTCGCCGGACCGAAAAAAGTACTCCATACGATTTATAAACCCGTCAGGGACTTCTTCATCAAGCACCCTGCCCTTCTGTCGGGGTATATCATCTATGGGTATTTCTTCATCACGACGATGGATTTCTACAGGGACTTCAAGAAGACACACAGTGTCGGTTTCCTGAGCACGCTGGAGAGATTCGACGCGCTGATCTGGATGTGGCTGCTCGCCGTAGTGCTGGTCAAGGTCATCGAGTACCGGAACAGACTGAACACGCAGGAACGATTGCGTCTCGAACATGAGAAAGAGCTTGAAGTCAAAGGTGCGCAACTTTCCACAACACACCAGATGATCCGAACGCTGCAGCATCAGATCAACAACCCTCTCACGATTATTCTCCTCTACGTACAACGGGCACTTCGCAAAGCAGAGAACAACCAGCAGGATCTCGAGAACCTCATCATGGTGAAGAACGGCGCCGAACGGATTGCCGCCACGCTCCGTGAGTTTGCCCACGCACAAGGTATCGAAACGGTTGACTCTCCCGTCGGCGATCTTGTCACACCCTCCAAGAAGGATGACTCTAAACGAACAGTGGATGAAGCACGCCCTGCTTGAGGCACAGAAAGCCTTTGAGCAGGAAGAGGTTCCCGTCGGAGCGGTCGTTGTTCATAACGGCAAGATCATCGGACGCGGTCACAATCAGATCGAGCGACTTCAGGATCCTACAGCGCACGCGGAAATGATCGCCATCACCGCAGCCGCGAATCACCTCGAATCACGAAGACTGGACGACTGCACGCTCTATGTTACCCTTGAGCCGTGCCCGATGTGCGCAGGCGCCATTGTCCTCGCACGCATCCCTGCGTTGGTCTTTGGATCGTTCGACCCGAAGGCTGGAGCCAGCGGCACCCTCTACAACATCACACATGACAAGCGTTTGAATCACACCGTCCATGTGGTATCAGGGGTCTGCGACCGCGAGAGTGAAGAATTGCTGAAGAGGTTTTTTGGTAGGGTGAGAACGATTCCTGTAAGACGCCAGGGAGCCTGAATCAGGCCTCCGCCTGTAACTTCTCCTGCTTGTCCGCAACACGAAGCTTCTCGATCAGCTCGTCCAAATCACCATCGATAATCTGCGCGAGGTTGTAGAGTGTGAGGCCAATCCGGTGGTCCGTCACACGGTTCTGCGGGAAATTGTAGGTCCGGATCTTGTCGCTCCGGTCGCCACTCTTGATCATCGACTTTCTTGTTGCTGCCACGGATGCGGTCTGCTCGTTCATTTTCGCTTCATAGAGTTTGGCACGGAGCATTTTCATCGCGCGCTCCCGGTTCTGAAACTGCGAGCGTTCCTGCTGGCACGCCACGATGATGCCGGAAGGTTTGTGCGTGATCCGCACGGCGGTCTCAACCTTGTTCACGTTCTGCCCGCCTTTTCCACCTGCACGGTAGGTGTCAAATTGAAGGTCTGCTGGGTTGATCTCGATCTCTACTTCTTCGACTTCAGGCAGCACAACGACGGACGCAGCTGATGTGTGGACGCGGCCTTGAGCTTCCGTTTCGGGGACACGTTGCACACGGTGGACCCCGCTTTCGAATTTCATGAAACCGTATGCTCCGTCACCCGAGACAGCAAACACTACTTCCTTAAACCCCCCCTTGCCCGTCTCATTCCAATCCATCAACTCGACTTTCCATCCTTTACGCTCGGCATAGCGGGTATACATTCTGTAAAGGTCGGAGGCAAAGAGTGCGGCTTCCTCGCCACCGGTGCCACCACGGATCTCCATAATGAAGTTCTTTGTGTCGTTGGGATCTTCCGGGACGAGAAGTTCCTTTAACCTCTCCTCGAGGCCGACGAGCTGAATCTTCAGCGTGTCATACTCCTCCTGCGCCATTGCCTTGAGCTCCGGGTCGCTCACCGATTCAAGGAGCTCTTTGCTCCCCTTGAAATCGTTGTTGGCTTTCTTAAATTTCTGATACGCCTCAACGATCGGTTCCAGCAAACGAAGTTCTCTTCCAAGATCACGGAAGCGCCTTTGGTCGGCCATGACGGCGGGATCCGACAGCAACTGTTGGATCTCCAGCGCCCGCTCTACCATTTTTTCTACTTTGTCGAACATATTCTCTGAAGGGATTCGGGACTCTTGTGTCAGAAGAAGAATCGTTAGTTACCGGATGCAACGGTGGCTTCTTCAACCGGCAGTGGATCTCGCAATGTGTACTTCGCCGGATCTTCCAGCCCCAGGGCACATCGCAGGGCAACAATAGCGACTTCAAGCTGAGATTCGTCCGGTTCGCGGGTAGTCACCCGCTGGAGCCAAAGTCCGGGAGCAATCATCATCCTCCCCCACCAGGTGGTTGTGTGCTTGGCTGAGAACTTGATGACTTCATACGAGATTCCGCCAACAACAGGGATGAAGGGCAGGTGTGTCAGGAGGCGGGTAACGATCGTGATCTTCCCAACAAGCGCGATAGTCACGGCGTCGAGCAGGCCAAATGCGAGGATTGCCACAAACATTACGATCAACAGGAAGCTCGTTCCGCACCTCGGATGAAATCTGCTTCGTTCCTGCACCGTGCGCGGTATGAGTTGATCGGTCAATTCAAAGGCAAATACCGTCTTGTGTTCGGCACCGTGGAACTGGAACAGCCGCTGGATTTCCTTCGACAATGCGATGGCTGAGAGATATCCCAAGAGAATGGTGATTCTGATCAGCCCTGCGACCAGATTGAATTCGAATGCACTTTGTTCAAAATGAAAGACCTTCGTAGTCACAAGAATCGGGAGGACAAAGAATATCGCTACGCTAAGGGCGAGCGCCAGGACGAGCGTCCCTGCGAGGGCAAGCTTCGACTGGGTCTTCGTTTCTCCATTTCCGCTTACGGGATGTTTCTTCTCCTCAACATCGAGCATGGCGATTTCGGCGGAGTAGTTGAGCGTCCTGATGCCGAGATACATCATGTCGATGAGACCGATGGCGCCCCGCAGTACGGGAAGCTTGAGGATCTTGTATTTCTCAACAACCGAAGCATACTTCTCCTGCTTCACAACAATATCTCCGTTGGCACGCCTGACCGCCGTCGCCACGGAGCCGGGAGCACGCATCATGACCCCTTCGATAACTGCCTGGCCTCCCACTTGCATCGGTTTAGCCGGATCATACAAAGGATTCGTCGGTACCCAGCTCGATATCTTCTTCTCTTCAGCCAATGTTCACCCCTTCTTCAATGATAGTCAACAATAATATACCAAAGAAAGCCGCGACATTCAACGCCCTTGAGTAAGGTGCAGTGAGAAACTTGCCACAAAGACACGAGGACTCGAAGTTCATATTGTGTCTTGGTGCCCTTGTGGCAAATGTCAGAGCGAATTCAACGCTGCAGTGATGGAAGCGAGAAGAATCGAAGGATCTGATGAATGCGGTGCTCGAGCCGGATCGATGACATCCATCTGGCTCGCTGCCGAAGAGAATTGGCCATTCGCATAGTAGCTCTGCACAAGAAGAAGACGCAAACGTTTCGCCGTCACCTTCGCATCGTGGGCAAATGTATAGGAGGGAACTTCTGTCAGAACAGAATTTGAATACGTGATGGAGGAAGAAAAATCATTCAGCGAATATAGCACGAAGGCAGCCCCTGCCCGGACATCGTTCAGTGCGGCCGGGCTGATTTCCTTCAGACCAATCGCGAAAACAAAATCTCCGCTTGACTTCACGAGATCGCGCTTGTAGGCGTACGACCAACCGCGCCCATTCAGAGCCTCTCCCCGAACAAGAGGCGTGCTCGTCTGGCTGCTGTACGCCTGCGTGAAATTGTTCACGGCGGAATCGAACCGTTGAGCCTCGAAGTCACTCCAACCCATGGCAACATAGTCCATGTCTGACGGGTTCTGTTCAGGACCGGACGAGTTATCCTTTGAGCATCCCGTACCTGCAATGACAGCAACGACGCTCAAAGCAAGAAACAATCTCATGTCACGTTTCCTATGAATAGATCACTCCAAGCTTGTTAAGAAGCGTGCCTCTGGCGCCATCTGATGAATCAGACGGCTGGATTTGGACGAAACCCGAAGGGTTTCGCTTTCCGAAAGGCGTCGACTTGAGTCGACGCGCAAGATATTCTTCGCGTTCTCTGCGACAAAACTCAAACCGCAAAGGCCTCAGAGAAGCGCAAATCGTTTGCGAGACAGCTTTCACTTCATCAGGATCAGCCGTTTCGTCTCACTGAACCTTCTGCCAGATCCCGGCGTCACATCGCGGGCGTCGATCCGATAATAGTACACCCCGCTTGCCAATGCGGACGCATTCCATGTTTCGGTGTATACTCCCGCTTTCAACTGCCCGTCAACCAATGTCTGGACCTTCCGTCCAAGCATATCAAAGATCACTAGCGTCACCTTTGATTCCACCGGAACTCCATACCGGATGATCGTGCTGGGGTTGAACGGGTTTGGGTAGTTCTGAGAGAGCGAGAACGCGGTCGGCAGCGTCGACTTCCCCTCCTGAACGGAAACAGGCTTTGGAGCACCTACATTCATTCCTCTTTGGACAGAGAGATACGGTCTGCCATTTTTGTAGGAAGTGACGCTCATCGTCAACGACTCTGCCTTTACTACCTGGAATGGGACGAGCGTATCTTTGGCAAGTGCGTTCGCAGCAAGCGTGGCAATGTTGAGCCCCTTCAGAAGAACTTGCGTTGAATCGTAAGGAGAGCGAAGGCTGATATTGACGGAGAGCACGCCGTCTGACCGTTGTGTCGATTTGTTCAGCCGGGGGGACAATGTCATGACGGGAGGCGGAGCTGTCAGGAGAGCAGGGATCTTCACTGTCCATATTCCGCGCCCATGGGTCGCTACAACGATTTCATCGTCAACCGCTCGCATCTGCCAAATGGAGACTGCCGGTAGAACATCGTTTGCGTACGTCCAGGATACTCCGTTGTTCGTCGAAATGAATAATCCAATTTCTGTACCGGCCCAGATTTCATTCGGGTTATGAGGCATGACAAGCAGGCAATACGTCGCCACATCCGGAAAGCCGTTGGTGCTCACGGTCGTCGTCCCTGAAGCGAATCCTGAGATATCCTGCCAGCTTTGCCCAAGATCGGTTGTGCGGAGAATCTTAGGGTACCTAGAGATCGAGAACAGAGCGTAAGCCGTCCTGGGCTGGCTTGGATGGGTTGCGAGACCCGACAGGCGGCCGAGACTGGCTATGTAGTTGTTCGTTGGGCTGAAGGATACGCCTCCATCTGTTGACACAAAGATATTGCGTGTTGTTCCGCCGTTTAACATCATGTAACCCGCCCAAACGATCTGAGGATCCGCTTGGGAGATCGCAGCATTTGATCCTGAGCCAAATCCCCAATTTGCAGCAGCGACGCGGAACAACGTCCAGTTGTCCCCGAAGTTGTCTGATCTCCAGATCCCCAGGCTTCCGATGACAAACAACAGGTCCGGATCGATGTTGGATTTCGCGATCGGCGTGATGAATGGACCCAGTACGCTCCCGATGTCGGACAAGTCCGTGGTCGCCGACTGAAATGAGCCGCCGCCATTTATAGATTTTTCGATCTGATTGTAGTAGAGTGATCCGATCAGTTTTGATGGATCTTTGTAGTGCCAGATGCTCGCGAAACCGTCTCCGCCGATAGGATTGGACCATATCGAGGTTGCTGCCGGATTGATCGTGGAGAGCAATGAGCCGTTATCCTGCGTCCCACCGAAGTATTGACTGGTTCCAGGTCTTTTGTCAACGCCATAAAACTGACTTGTGTTGTAGCCGAGGTTCGGCGTGGACCATGTGACGCCGCCGTTTGTGGATGTGGCAATGCCACCGTCGCTTCCATGGACGATCCGAAAACTCTGAGTCGCCTGATCGACCGGTATGATGGCGATGTTATGATGGTCCGCATGGACATAGGTGGATGATTGGCTTTGAGTCCAGTTTGTCATCTGGGTCGTGGTCCTGACACGACCCGGAACGAGACCATTGTTGATCCGCAACGTGGAGGCTGGCGGGAGAGTTGGACTCCAAACCTGACCACTCACCAGTGACGGCCAAATGGCGTCTATGTTCTTGTAGCGCTCTCCACCAACGGTTGCGATGTTCGCGTTCGGACCATTGGGATCATACGAAACAGCGTGTACGAAGATGTACTCTCTTTGATCATTGATTGCGTCGTACGTGACCAGCTTAAACACTCCGGAAGTATCCGAATCCCTGAAGGATGCCATCAACTGACGGTTGTTCACCACATCCCAAACCTGGAACGGCACACTGATATAGTCGAGATACTGGTACTGGAAGTTCGCTCCGTTCTTGAACCGGTGTGCCTTCTGACTGACCCCGGGGCCGAATCGGATCTCAACCGAAACGTAATCCGAATCGACGAGATTCAAGGGAGCAGTCGTTGTGCCATAGAAATCTTTTCCAGAGCCGATGCCTCCCCCGCCAAACGGCAAGGTGCTGTTCACAAAAGTCAGGAAGCCCGAGGTATTGGTCTGCGCAACACTGAGAACTCCTGCAGCCTGTGTCACCGCCCCGGTTATCTGAATCTTGTACATATCCACGCCGCCGACGAAGCAAATATCACGATCATAAGGATGAGCAGCTATGGTGTTGTCGTACCAACCTTGAGTCTTCAGCCAATTCGGCGGTGTTCCGCTTGACTGTGTAGCTCTCGCCCATACGCCGCCCCCGTCATCCGAAACATACAGATCGGAGACTGAGCTAGGGGCCTCCATCGCCAGAAAGAGGCGAGCCGTGTCAGCGCGTGAAACTGCCAGTTCACACCTCGCACCTGTCCGGATGCCGCTGACGATACTCGTCCAGGTCAATCCCCTATCGGTGGATTTCAAAACGCCGTTGGAATTGCGCGTTGCGTAGAGCACGTTGAAGTTCAGAGGATTCTCAACAATTTGCTGTATTCTCCCTCCGCCGGAATGAACTCTGTTCCAACTACTACCACCACTCGTCGAGCGAAGGATTGCGGCGTTTGTCGCAGCAAGCACGATATTCTCGTTTGAAGGATCAACAATGACTCGATTGACGTACGAGAAGTCTGTATTGCCAGCTGTAGATGATAGTTGAATCCACGTTTCTCCACGATCGGTGCTCTTCCAGATGCCGTCGCCCCGAACCGCGTCTCCGTTGAAGAATCCTTCTCCGGTTCCCGCATAGATGATAGCATGATTCGATGCAGCCATCGCGATCGTGACTGTCGCCAAGTTGGGTATGGTCGGGGTTTTGTTCACCCACGTTGTTCCAGCATTCGTGGTCTTCCAAATGCCGCCACCTACTGAACCGGCAAACCAGGTATTCTTTATCGGATCGTCCGGGTCGACAATGAGACCACGCGTTCGTCCTCCGACATTCCCGGGCCCTCGTTCCACCCAAGGGAGTCCGTTGTACTTGAAGAAGGAAGTCGCCTTGGCTTCTCTGGCCTTGTTCACTTCAATCATCTTGTAATTTATCGGATACGATGGACCCGTTTCTCCATCGCGCGTGCGGATCTCCCGGTGGTAGCGCTCGAATTCTTGTGGCGCGTCCATCGCGTCCACCTCTTTCTCAACCCCACACGTGTCTTCCAACGAAGTTGCCTGGCGCGCATCCTGAGCAACACCCTTGTCGCCGCTTGAACGCCAGACCATGACGATAAACAGCGCACTGACCAGCACCGACAAAGCGAGATATGACAACGCACGGCTCATCTACGCGTTACCTGTTTTGGCTATTGGATGGTTGCTGCATCGAGACTTCTTGTTTTTCTGCTTCGAAGATCGAAGAGATAACCTGACTTCTGTCCGGCCGACGCTTCATCGCTCTTCTCATTCCCTGGCACTGTGTTTACAAAAACAGTGAAGTTGTCTCTCCAACCGACGGAGCCATTGGGAATCTCATCTTCAAATATGACGCTATCGATTGAAAGATCAAACACAAAAAAGGATACTTGTTGCTGCGGATCCTTCGCAGTTGGCTTTGACTTCTTCAGACACACGACAGCGGTCTGTGCGTCGTTGAACAGGAACTCCACCGCCTGGCCATACTCCTGAGCAGCCAACGCCCGGTAGCGTGTGCCTCCGGAATCTGATCCCTTGAATTCGTTGCGGCTTGAACCGCAGGAAACAAGAAGCAGGAGCAGAAGGCTGGGGAAGATATGAAGCACGATCTTCATCATTTCGCGAACACCATCTTCTTTGTCTCCATAAAATCTCGTGCTGAGCTTGCCTGCGGTGAGCTTGTCGAACCCGTCGAAGCATCGCCGGCTTGCCCGCCAGAAGCACGGCGGGCGAGGAGCCGGTAAAAGTACACACCGCTCGGGAGTTTCGATGCATCCCATGTAACCCTGTAGGTCCCCGCCTGCCGTTCCTCGTTCACGAGCGCCGCAACCTCTCTTCCGAGAACATCAAAGATCTTCAAAGAAACAAATCCGGCAGCGGCAATCCGAAATTCGAAATTGGTTGTCGGATTGAACGGGTTGGGATAGTTCTGTTCGAGTGAGAATTGTGTCGGGATGTTCGCCACGACGTCATCGACATCCGTCTTCTTCACGATGCCGACAACACCAAGCCGATCAATCACACCGCGCAGCTCTCCCGTGTTCTGAACATACGTTGTTGGGATGGAGAGCCATTTGCCATCCTGCAACATCGCAAGGGTGAGGCTGTTCTCGTCTGTCAGACCGGAGACGCTCACGGTGCTGGCCCGATTCAGCGTGATGCCAGCGGGGCCAAGAGAGAATGCCTTCAGCAGTTTGGACGATGCAGTAGAGCCAGGCTGCAAATCGTTGAGGCCATCACACAGGGTGACATATATTGGTTTTTTCACCGATCCCGCATCGAACGTGATGCTCACAGATCCGCTCGGCGACGCAACGGTGGCAGGGGCATCGGTTTTGAGAAGTCTTGCGTTGAGAGAGATTGTGGTATCTGCGTAGAACACACCATACTTCTTTGCGGCCCGTACTCTCAGGGAGACAGCCCCACTCCCGCTCAATTTCTGCGTCGTGTCGATGAATGCTTTTGTCGTCCCGGAAATTGCATTGAACCGAAGCGTCGAGGAACCGCTCGTTTGTGACAACGTGCCGCTCACACTACCTAATCTTAACTCAGCCGAACTGGCTGCAACGACATCGATGTACTCGCTCAACAACGGATTCTGCAGATATCCGATCGTCAGCGGCGGTGCCGCACTCGAGTCGCTGTACTCGAACACAGCCCTGATCATCAAATTGAAACCGTCCAACTGGCCGGGAATTGGCTGCATGGCACTTACTTCACGCATCGTTTGCCATGTATTGGGAGGCGCTCTGTTGTAGTTCGGCCCACGATACACATAGGAGTAGTCTTCGGTCACGTAGTTGTCAACTGCCAAATACGTCCCTACCGAATCTCCAAGATCTTCCATGAACCCAACATAGATCGGCCCGGAGAGGTTTGTCAGAGTTTTCTCATACGCAGAGAGGTCGATGTCAACAAATGACCCAAACGGACTGACAGTGCGGTCGACATTGACGAGAAACGGTGTGACGATATCTGAGCCCGGTCTGCCGTTACGGTCCCCCCAGACGTGGAAGACAAAATTCATCCTGTCCGTCGGAAGCGCGGTGCCGTTGGAGAACTCTTGGTTGAATGCGAGCATCATCCGGGCTTTTCGAAGGATATTCCATTTCATTGCCGGTTGAAATCGTACCGCCATTCCGAGGGTTGTCGCATTGTTGCCGAATCCCAAATATGGAGCGTTGCCCTGAGAAAACGTATGCGGCGTTCCGCCGTCATACTTTTCCTCCACGAGAAAATGGAGAAGCTCGCCGAAGGAAGTGTAGGAATATATTGTTGGCAAGACAGGCTGAGTGTTCATGATAACGAACACGATCGAGGAATATGTCGTCCCAAGATCCGGAGAGGTGAACTCAACACCGCTCGTTACATCCCGAACTCGCACAGCAGCGGGACCCGATTCGATCGCCCGAACAACCACTCCAGCGGGAGCTGCAAAGGTAATGCGAAAATTCCGCGCACCCGAAAATGATATGTATTGAACCCCCTGCTGCTTCAGAGTGTCTGATTGTTTGGTATTCGGATCGAGATACTCCCTCCTCAGACTCGGCCGCACCGTCATCTGACCTTTGTACCGATAGGCAGGATCCTGTCCACCGGACCCCATCCAGTTGGCGGTGAAGAAATTCAACATCGACGCTGCAAACGTCGTTGAGATTCCCGATTGAGTCAGCGATGCTTCAAATCCCTGGATGCCGGAGTACAGGTTTTGTGTCAAGTTCTTGAGAAACAGCAGGCCATACTGTTCTCCGACATATCTCGTCCAGAGAGCTGCACGACTGTAGTCCTCCAGCGTCCCATCCCACCCCGTCAACGCGACATTTGTGTTAGAAAGGTACCCCGACGGACTGCGGAGAGTGAATCCGCAGAGATATTCAGCGTACTCCGACAAGCCTTCATTGAAAAACGTAATCTCGTACGGATCGTAGTTCCAATGGATGAGGTGCTGGAACTCATGAGCCAATGTAGAGAGCGCGCCCGACGTTCGGCGAGTGCTGTTGTAGTAGATCCCGGGATAGGAATCGATGTAGAGCATGTCTCTCCTGTTGCTGGTGGAAGTCGCTCCGCTGCTCGGATCGACATCGACAGCATAGAAGAAGCCCGCAACGTAGCTGTTTGACCCGGTGAATCCATCCTGTATGTCACAGACCAGGAAATGGGTCTTTCCATCCCCCTTCCCCTTCTGAAAACTCGAGTTGACATTCGGGGGATTCCCACAGACCTGGCGATCGATCGAGAGAATTCCCATGGTTGAGTCAAGTGAGGTACGACTCGTGGAGCGCTCGAGTGCATTTGCCATGGCATCAACTTCAGCCGACGTGACATGCCCGTTGTTCCACTCCGACAGGGCGACCCAGATGTAGCTGATCGACCCGATGAACTTGAGTTCGGCACGAATTGTGTCATAACTCCGGTTCTGAATATTGTAGACCCAGAAGAGATTCTGGTCTCCGACTCTTGGATCAACCGCCCCTTTCTGCAATCTCCATTGCTGCATCGCCTCGACAAGGCCCGGATGCTGGATCCGTGTGTTCAGCCAGGCTTCCTGGATTGTCTTCGGGTCGTTCACTTCGAACGATCCGCATATGGCGCGACTGCCGATTTCCATCGGCGCAATATCCTGTGCTCGCAGTGTACCTGAGCACACCGGCAAGAGCAAGACGGCCCACCGTATGATGTTCCTCGTAGTCATCTCAAAAATGCTTGTTCTTTCCTGCAATGACTTCTGGCAAAAGTGTCATTGCGAGCGCTGTCTGCGAAGCAATCTGTACATGTATAGATTGTCCCGCTTCTGGATTCCGCCTGTAGGCAGGATTCATAGAGCGGAACTTCGTCGTCCCGAAGAGAAGAAGCGGGACTCCTCGCAATGACCCTGAGGGTTTTTGAGATAGGTTCTATTCTTTGACAAGTTCGAACTGCTCAAGAATGATGTGTGTTGAATCCAAAGCTACGTTCGGCGGACGGAAATGAATTCGGCATTTCTGTCCCTGCATCTTCCACAGTTTGCGATACAATTCTGTCGTGTCTTTCTGAATGACGCGAACCCTACGGTCATCCGTTTGAATCGAAAGGTCCGTGAACGGTTCGTTCCCGATGACGTACACCGTTCCGATGAGAACGGGAGTTGCTTCATCCAGTTCCTTCTGGCTTCCGCATGCCCACAAGATCACCGCCAACAGCACCACAGGTGCGATGCTGATCTTGAAGTTGGGATCGGGCGGGCGTAAGGACCGGAACTTATGTTCGAGTGAACATTCGAGCGAGCGCGTCTTTCGTCTCCTTGATGTCGGCGCTGTCGAACACTCTCAGAACGAACACGAGGACGATGAAGAGAGCTGTGAACGCCAGTTTCGTGGAAATACCGCTCAACGTTGCCGGGTCGGGGTGGATGACCAGGAACAGGCCGACGACAGCTCCTGTGGCAAGGCACAATCGGAGAATCCGGCCCCACTCATACTCTACATGATAGAACTTCTGAGACGGGAAATAGATTCCGGCAGCCATGACGATGTAGCTGATGAGCGTTGCGATGGCGGCGCCCATAATTCCAAGCGGCGGAATGAGCAAGTAGTTTGCGATGATATTTGCAGCGGCTCCTGCCCCTGTCGCATATGGCAGGTATTTCGTCTTCTTCTCCAGGTAGACACCGACGACGAAATTCACATATGCACCTGTGAAAACGTACGCCAGGAGAATGATAGGAACGATCTTCAAGCCCCCCCAGTAGGCGGGGCCGATAAAATATCCGCCGAACAATCGAATCCGGACGATATCATCGATAAACATCGTCCCGGTAACAAAAACGAGCATCAGAAGCGAGACGAAGTACGTAAAGACTTTGGAGAACAGCCTCGGGGCATCACTGTCCTTCGCGTGCGTGAGAAAGAAGGGACGCCATGCGTAGTCGAACATGCCTACGACAAGCATCATCAAGACTCCGAGGCGATAGTTGGCTGTATAGATCCCAACCGTATCGTTGTTCGTCAACGCTTTGAGGATCGGCCGATCGATGACCTGAATTGCAATTCCCGCCAGGCTGGCAGGGATATAGGGGAGCCCGAAACGGAGCATTTCCTTGTAGAGCTTCCCCGGAATGCGAAACGTCAGCTGAGGGGAAACAATCCAGAAAAGGACAAGTGCGGTAAAAGCAGACGCGATGAGATTCGCGATGAACACTACATCGACCCTCATCTGAAAGAAGACGAACATGATGACCGTCAGCACGACGGTGATAACGATATTGAGAACACGCAGGCCGGCGAACAGTTTTGCCTTGTTCTCCATCCGCAGATACGCGAATGGAACGATAGCGAGCGTGTCGAAGAACAAAATCCATGCGGAATAGCGTATGAAGAGTATCAATCCTGCATGCCCCACCAGGTCCGCACGTTCCGGCCCGGCATCGAGGAGATCTCCGATCGAAGCTGCAGAGAAATAGATCAGCAGCGAAAACAGAAATGACGTGACAAGAAGGGAAAAGAACGGCGCGCTGACCGTCTGCTTTTTGTCGCCCGATTCCAGCGACGCGACAAAGCGCATATACGCTGAATCCATGCCGTACCCATAGATCACGAACGCAAAGGCTATGTAGGAGTACAAATAGCCGACGGTACCGAGTTCTGCCTTGAAAAGGAAGTTCGTATAGAAGGGGACAAGCAGGAAATTGAGGAACCGGCCGACAATGGAGCTCAGGCCGTAGATGGCTGATTCTTTTCCCAGCTTGAAGATGCGATCGAGCATAGATGAGGTATGCGCTAAGAAGAGACCAGAACTCTCAAAAAGCACTCACGCAGGGACGAAACGAGTTTTCCTCTGTGTAACTCTGTGCTCCTTTGTGTACCTCTGTGTCACCGACCAAAGCGTTACACAGAGAGACAGGGAGAAAATCCAGAGAGACACCGAGAACAACGCCATTGCGTGACATTTTTTCTTTGAACTGTTGGTTTGAGATGGCTTCTAGCTCTTCCCGCCCTCGTTGACCAGCATGATGGGGATGTCGTCTTTCACCGGATACACCTGTCCGCACGACTTGCATGTGAGCGTCTGCTGATCCGCTTTGTAGTCGAGGTCCCCCTTACATTTTGGACAGCACAGAATTGCGAGGAGTTCAGGTTTAAGCATTATTCCCCCGAGAGTTGTTCATCGCCTCTTGCAGCACTTGAACAAACATGGCTGGTGGCCGCGTGGGCCGACCTGTGGCTTCGTTGAGAAAACTGTGAACGGTGTAACCCTCGACGATGGGCTCCGTCTCGCCTTCGTCAAAGATCCGATACTGAAAACGAATGCGCGCCACAGGCGTCTCGGAAACCGACGCTTCGATGGTGAGCAGATCGTCGTAGCGTGCAGATTTCCTGTATTTCGCGAATGCCTCAACGACCGCGACGAGGATTCCTTGTTTCTCGATTTCCGAATACGGCAGGCCGAGGGATCTCAACAACTCCGACCGGCCTACTTCAAAGTACTCAAAGTACTTTCCGTTGTTCACTACCTTCATCGCGTCGGTATCTGCATACCGGACACGGATGGTCGTTGAATTCTTCAGTGCCAACTCGTCCCTATTCCTTCCATGCTCCCATCTTCGAGAACTTCTCCACACGCTTTTCGACGAGTTTGTCGGGTTTCATCTTGGCGAGCGCCTTGAGTTCTTCCAGCAGGATCTTTTTGAGTATTGATGCAGACAGTTCATGGTTTCTATGCGCACCCCCCCGAGGCTCAGGTACGATGCGGTCGATGATCCCCTGTTCCAGGAGGTCCGCCGCCGTCAGCTTCAATGCTTCGGCAGCCTGTTCTTTGTAATCCCAACTTCTCCAGAGGATGCTCGAGCATGATTCCGGCGCAATCACCGAGTACCACGCATTCTCGAACATCAGGATGCGATCGCCAACGCCAATACCGAGTGCACCCCCTGAAGCACCTTCCCCGATGATCGCAACGATGATCGGGACAGGCAGGTGAGACATTTCAAAGAGATTCCGGGCGATGGCTTCAGCTTGTCCCCGCTCCTCAGCCCCGATGCCGGGGTAGGCTCCCGGCGTGTCGAGCAGCGTGATGATCGGCCTTTTGAATTTGACCGCCATCTTCATCAACCTGAGTGCCTTGCGATATCCTTCCGGATTCATCATACCGAAATTGCGGTAGACGTTGGATTTCGTGTCTCTTCCTTTCTGTTGCCCCAGAATCAAAACAATCTGCTCGCCGAGACGCGCGAACCCAGCGACGAGGGCCCTATCATCGGCAAACAACCTGTCGCCATGCAACTCAACGAAATCCTCCGTCATGAGATTGATGTAGTCCAACGTGTACGGCCGATCCGGATGCCGGGCGAGCTGGACACGCTGCCAGCGAGTCAGGTTGGAGAAAATCGATTCTCTGAGCTGATCCACCTTCTTTTCGAGTGTCGAGATCTCGTCTGCAATATCGAGGTTGTCTGCGTACTTCCTCATCTCCTCGATCTTCTGTTCGAGCTCAAGAATCGGTTTCTCAAACTCCAGTACCATTTTTGCCATCGAAAGGCTCCTTCTGCCGCGTGATGCGGCATGAATCCTTATACTTCACGCCGTTGCCGCAGCATGGTCGTCAGCAAGATCTCAACATCCAACGCAATGGATTGGTTCTTTGCGTAGTAAAGGTTGTATTGTTCTTTCTCCTGATCCTCCAGCACGCGATTTTTCTGGAGCTGTATCAAACCCGTGAGGCCGGGTTTACCAAGGAAGAGCACACTTTGCTGGTTCAAGCCAGGTTTCGCGGTGCTATTGTCGGGAGGTCCGACGAGGCTGAATGTCCCGCCAAAAACCTTCGGAACACGCAGGATAAACTCCGAGCGGGTTTTTCCCGTCGAGGCCTTTTTCAAATATAGGAAAGGATAGATCGAAATCAAAAGAACAACCGACAGACAAATGTCAAAGAGCCGCTTCAGAGTGCGATTTGTGGATTTCTCAATGTTGTACGTGATTTGAACGAGAGGCAGCTCATCCAGTGAATCGACGCTTCCCTTGCCTATGATCACTTCAAGCGTGTTCGGCACCAGATGGAAGTTGACAGATTGTGCATGCGTTCGCCCGATCACCGAGAGGATGTCGGCATACAAAAGAGTTTGCGTCGAAAAAATGACATCGCTGACCTTCATATCTTGAATGACCTTGCCGATGTTCTCAGTACTGCCGACAATCGGGAGTCCCGCCAGGTCTTCTCCGATTCTCCTACGATTGACATCGACAAATCCCAACACGTCATATCCGTCGCTCACCCGGCTTCGCAGCCGTCGCAACAATTCCTGCGCTGATTTGTCCGTTCCGACGATGAGCGTACGGCGGCCGAGAATACTCCTTCGACCTTCCGACGAACTTCTCCCCAACACGCGCAAAAGCAGGCGCCATCCAGGGAGGAAGACTGCGCTCAGCATCCCGGAGATGATGGTCACTCCCCTGCTGAACCCGTAGTCCTTGAAGAAGAAGACCAGCGCTGAAATGACGATGAAGCCCACAACCGTGGAGACCATCGTGCGAGAAATCGACATGCGGCGATGGGTATAGACGCCGGCTGAATAGAGTCCCCCCGCAACAATGATAGATGGGACGGTATAGACGATCGGATACGCGTAGCTCGGGACCCGAAACATGGTACCGAACCATGTCAACTCTGCCAGAAGAATTGAAAGGTCCACAAGGGCGATGTCAACGACGGCCACGGTGAGCGGTCGGAGAAAGGCCTTGATCATGGCCAGCCGCGAGGAGATGGAAATTGCCGCACGAATCAGAAACGCGAAGAGTTTCGAACTGCTGAAATGTTTCTGCACGAAGAGCTGCATCGCCTGGTAGAAGGTACGGATTTCGTCCAGATTGCTCCGCTTCGTGCTCTCCCCCTTGTAATGGATGATCTGGGTCGAGTGAACGTAGTAGTTCTTCCATCCGGCCTGCTGAATCCTGTAGCACCAGTCGAGGTCTTCCCCGTACATGAAGAACTCCTCATCGAGTCCTCCGACCTGCTCGAATGCCTCACGGCAGACCATCATGAACGAGCCGCTGACCGCATCAATCTCGTACGTTTCGTCAGGGCTGAGGTAGGTCAGGTTGTAACGGCCAAGCAAACGTGAATTCGGGAAGAGAGCGCTAAGTCCGATCATCTTTGAAAATGCAACCCATGGACGCGGGAAGCTCCGCCGACAAGCGAGCTGAAACGTGCCGTCCGGATTCAGCACTTTGCAGCCGGCCAGGCCGACATCAGGATTTTCCTGGAAGAATTTGATCATCACACGAAGCGTATCTTCCTGCACAAGAGTATCGGGATTGATGAGAAGCAGGAATTTCCCCTGCGCTCGTTTGAGGCCGAGGTTGTTCCCCTTCGCAAATCCAAGATTGACTTTGCTTGTGATCAAGTGAACGAGAGGAAAGCGTCGACGCACCATTTCGACGCTGCCATCGTCCGACGCATTGTCGACGACGATAATCTCTCCACGAATCCCCTTCATTGCCTTTTGCAGAGACACAAGGGCGTGATGAAGAAAGTCACGCACATTGTAGTTGACGATGATGATGGAAATGAGGGGCGGTATGTGTTTTCGTTTTGCCGGCATGAAAAAAATGTCACGCAGAGACGCAAAGCCGCAAAGGACAGAATGAGAGTGGCTTAGTCTTCGGGAAGACTGTTGACAACTCGAGTTATCCCCCGCTTGATTAGCACGTCCCCGAAGTTGATTAACAAGCCCAAACGTTTATCGGCAAGGCGCAAGTACGTTAGCAACTGCTTTTTGTGAACCGGGGCAACTTCCTCGACTGATTTCAACTCAACGATAACTTTGTCTTCAACGATCAAATCCGGCCGAAATCCGAGATCTAGCTTGACAGTTTCATATACCACAGGAAGTGCCTGTTGCAGGGAGACCTTTAAACCCCGTTTCTTCAACTCATACTCCAATGTGGCCTGATAGACAGATTCAAGTAACCCCGGACCAAGCGCGACGTGAACTTTATATGCAGCATCGACTATTACCGTCGCAATCTCATTTTCTGACATACATATTCTCTAATCTCTCTTCGCGCCTTTGCGCCTTTGCGTGAGATCATCTGCGCTCAAACAGGCTTTTGATCTTCAATCTCCACACCATCCACACGGCTTCGTAAACGATGCGTTTGGACATTTTCGAAACACCGATCCGTCGATCGACAAAGACGATGGGGATCTCGCACATGCGGTATCCTTTTCGCCATGTCTTGAAGTTCATTTCAATCTGAAAGGCGTAGCCATTCGAATGGATCAAATCGAGATCGATGCTCTCCAGCACTTTTCGTCTGAAACATTTGTATCCGCCGGTTGCGTCGCGCACCGGCATCCCGGTAATGACTCTCGTGTAGATGTTCGCGAAATAGCTGAGGAGCAGCCTTCTCATAGGCCAGTTGACGACATTGACTCCCTGAATGTAGCGTGATCCGATGACCAGGTCGTATTCTTCAGCCTTCTCAAGCAAGCGAGGGAGTTCAGCAGGGTCATGCGAAAAATCGGCATCCATTTCGAAGACAAAGTCGAAGCCATTGGCAATCGCAAATTTGAAGCCTGCAACGTAGGCTGTTCCCAATCCCATTTTCCCTGGTCGCTCGATGAGGTGAATCCTCGGCTCGGTCTTCTGCATCTCTTTCACCATTTTCCCGGTGCCGTCAGGAGAACCGTCGTCAACGATCAGGATGTTGAAATGATCGCCGTGCTTCAGCACCATTGGCAGAAGTTGGGGGAGATTGTCAGCTTCATTGAATGTCGGTATGACAACAAGGCAGCGTTTCATAGAGTCCGTCTTTTTGATTCTTGGTGATTCGTGAATCAATGACTGGGGTGTCAGGACTTTGGTCCTGACACAATGGAGTCCGCGTCCCAGCAGATTGCCTGGTGGCGTCAGGAGCAAACTCCTGACGCCACGCTAAGACCCGGGTGTCAGGGTCCATACCCTGACACCACAATTGCCACAAGCTCGCACCGGAGGTGTCAGGAAGTGGTTCCTGACACCCCAGAATATTCAATAGCTTGCAGCTATTAGACAAAACAAACTGACCACCCCTTTGTCCCCTCCTTCTGAAGGAGGGGATCAAGGGGAGGTTTCAAGCAATGCAACGCTCAAAGCGACTCAACAACCGCCGACGCGATCGTCCTCTGCTGCTCCTGCGTCAGCTCCGTGTGCATCGGGAGCGAAAGAACTTCAGCCGCGGCTCGCTCCGTGACCGGGAAGGATCCCTTTGGCTTTCCAACGCTCGAATATGCCTCCTGCAAATGCAGGGGAATCGGATAGAAAACGGCGTGAGGGATCTTTTTCTCATTCAACAACGCGTCCACTTTGTCGCGATTTCCTAACCGCACCGTGTACTGGTGATAAATATGCCGCGTGTATGGCGCCTCAAAGGGGGTTGTGAGGTTTGCTCCCTTGAACAGCTCGTTATAGAAACGAGCAGCTGTGCGGCGCGCTTCATGCCACTGCTCTAGGTACTTCAGTTTGACGTTAAGAATGGCAGCCTGGAGAGTATCGAGGCGACTGTTAACACCGATGGATTCATGATGGTACCGTTTGCGAGATCCATGCATGATGATTGTCCGGACTTTGTCTGCGAGAGTATCATCGTTGGTCACAACCATCCCCGCATCACCGAACGCCCCGAGGTTCTTACTCGGATAAAAGCTGATGCAACCCAGTTCTCCAATCCCTCCGACTTTTTTCCCTTTGTACTCGCTCCCCATGGCCTGAGCAGTGTCCTCGATGACCGGGATTCCGTGTTTTCGCGCAACCGCCATCAGTGGATCCATATCCACAGCATGGCCGTACAGATGCACCGGCATGATTGCCTTGGTTCTTGGTGAAATGGCAGCTTCGAGTGCTCCCGGGTCTATGTTGAACGTCAAGGGATCGATATCGACGTAGACCGGCTTCGCCCCGAGAAGAACGATCGTTTCAGTGGTCGCAACAAACGTGAACGGGGTTGTCACGACTTCATCTCCCGGACCGATGTTGAGAGCCATCATGGCAACCTGGAGCGCATCGGTGCCGGATGCGCAGCCAATGGCGTGCTTTGTCCCGAGATACTTGGCGGCAGCAGCTTCGAACTCCCCAACTTCTTTTCCGAGGATGTAGTGGCCGGAATCCAGGACGCGATGAATCGCTTCATCGATTTCGGGCTTGATTTTCTTGTACTGCGTGGTCAAATCAACCATTTGAATATTCGGCGTACTCATATCAGGTGTGTCCTTTTCCCATTAGCATAACGTAGAATGTATTGAAAAGAATCTTCAAATCCATCCGCCACGACATGTTCTCGATGTAAAAAAGATCATACTTCAACTTCACTTTCACATCTTCGATTGACTCGTCGTACTTGTGTTTGACTTGCGCCCAACCAGTGATTCCCGGACGGACTTTCAGACGGCGTTTGTAGAGAGGAAGTTCCGCGGCAAGCTTCTCGACAAAGAATGCGCGTTCGGGACGCGGGCCAACCAGGCTCATGTCACCGCGAAGAACGTTGATGAATTGCGGAACTTCGTCGATGTGCAGACTGCGTATTATCTTGCCAACGCTCGTCACGCGGGGATCCCGCTTCGAAGCCCACACTGGGCCCGATTTTTTTTCTGCGTCGGTGTACATCGATCGAAACTTGAACATCTTGAAATTCTTGCCGTTTTTCCCCACACGCTCCTGTTTGTAGAGAACTGGTCCAGGGGAACTGAGCCTAATGATCGCTGCGACCGTCAGCCAGAACGGCAGTCCCACCACAAGAATCAGCATGGAGACAACAACATCCGCAATGCGCTTGAGCGATTCCTCCCACGGTTTCATAATCTCCGGCATGACCTCGATGAGAGGAGCTCCGTAGATTGAGCTGATCCGCGCTTGTCCGCTCACAATGTCATAAAGATCCGCCATCATCTTGAGGCCGACTTCATACCCGGTGCATTCATTGATGATGTAGATCAGCTTGTCGTGTTCATAGGAATCAAGCCCGACGAGAACCTCGCGGACGCTGTGCTTTTCAATGAGCGATGAGAGATGATCCGATGAGCCTACGAGCGGGATCGTCCTGTACTCCAGACGGCGCTGGCGCTTTGCCCCTTTAGCCTTTCCAGCCTCCACAAAACCGACGACCTTGTAGCCCAATGCCGGATACTTCAGAACCATATCACAGAGTTCTCTCGCCTTCGCAGACCAGCCGACAATCAATGTGTTCCGCGATCCGATTCCTGCTTGCAACAATTGTTTTTGCACTGCACGGATGATGAGTCTCCCCATGCTCACGAAACCAAACAGCAGAAGCCAGTAGGCAACGATGAGCACTCTGGTTCCTGATTGCGGGCTTGTTGAAACGTCGTCGATGAAGATGAGGAAGAAGAGGACAAGAACGCCGGCCGCGGTCGTACGGAAGAAGGTCACGAGCTCATCCAGGCGAGACTGCGCGTACCAGGAGCGATGCAGACCGAAAAATGCGAAGAGCAACACCCAGTAAGCGTAGATGACGAGCATGGGCATGAAGAACTCAGGCTCGATCGGATACGTGATCCATCCACTCCGCACGCGCAAAAGATAGTAGACGACGTACGCCAGATTAATGGTGAAAAAGTCGAGAACAAAAAGAAGAATGCGCTCAATACGCTTGCTCATTGCGGGATTTCCAGGGCCCTCGGTGATTTCATTGCATCACTTCATTTTCTTCGGCAGGTCTCGTACCGCGGACGACATGCCCGGGGGAAAGCTTGCCGCAGACTTAATATGATCCCACTCATCTCTGAACCAACGGATGGTATTCTCAAGACCTTCCTTGAATTGCGTTTTCGGTTCATACCCCAGCACCTCTCTGGCACGATCGATCGACGCCAGCAACCTGCTTTTTGTATCCCACTTACGTCGCGTTGAGGAAATGATGCCAGCTTTGTTTCCTGTCAAATCATTGATGAGATTCGCGAGATCCAGAATGCGCGTTTCCGCGCCCGAAGCGAGATTCATCTCATTGCCGATTGCCTTCTCATAGTGCCCAGCCCTCATGACACCCTCGACAATATCTTCCACATAAGTGAAGTCGCGGGTTTCCTCGCCCGTGCCTGTCATAGGCAAGGCTTTACCCTGCAGCGCCCAGAAGATAAAGTTCGGAATCACATTGCGGTATTGTCCTGGCACTTCGCCGGGCCCGTACGAATTGAAAAACCGGGTCTTCACAACCGGCAGACTGTAATGATTGTAATAGAAATTGCAGTACAACTCCCCAAGCATCTTGGTAATCTGGTACGGCGTGGTGAGGTTGAGGGACATGAACTCTTCACGCAGGGGCAAGGGGGCCGAACTCCCATAAATGGAGCAGCCGGACGACGCATAAACAAAGCGCTCCACCTTTGTGAGCTTGGAATATTCGAGAACCCGGAGTGTCCCCATGCCATTTGTCATGAGATCAGATTCTGGATGATCGATACTGTTTTGATTCGCGAAAAACGCAGCGAGATGAAAAACATACTGCGGTTCTTCAAAGAAAACTCTCTTTAACTTGACCTCATCCTGGACGTTGCCTTCGACGAACATCATATTGGGGGCAGCGGGCAGATTCCAACGTTGCCCGGAGCTCAGATCATCCAAGACGAGAACCAATGCAGCCTCAGACTCACAAAGCTTTTTCACCAGGTTTGATCCAATCGCACCGGCCCCGCCAGTAACGAGAATTCGTTTCCCCTTGTACGCTTGTTGAAAATCCGTCATCATGTGTTTTGTCCCCGTTTGTCTTCAGTGAGTACTCTTTCAAAAGCTTGTTGGAACAGTGTCGTGCAAACCTCGAGGGAATAGTTGCGTTCAACGAACTGTCGTCCGTTCGCGCTGTACTCCTTCGCGAGTTGTGGGTTTGCATGGATTGTCTGCACAGCAGCAGCGAGCGCTTCTGGATTTTCCGGTTCGATGCATATTCCGCAGCGAGCAGCCTCGACAATTTTTGGAGCGTCACCGTGAAGCGGCAAGCCGGCAATCAATGGCCGCCCAGCCGCCATGATACTCATGATCTTGCTCGGCACCACAGGCGTCTTGACTTCTTTGCGCAGCGTGGCGAGACAAATGTCGGATGCATGAAGCAGTTCGATATACTCCTCTTTTTGCAGCATCGGCAGAAAGCGGACATTGACCATTCCCTGTGCTTTTGACATCAAGCGCGGCTTCTCCATTCCATCTCCCACGATATAGAAAACAATATCGCTTTGGCGCTTCAGGAGCTTCGCGGCATCAATGACCGTGTCGATGTCCTGTGAGAGACCGATCACTCCGGCAAACGACACGACGTAGTCGCCCGCGTTGATGCCGTAGCGAGTACGAAACGCATTGTTCCTCTCGCCCGGGGTGATGGACCTGGTGTCCACCAAATTCGGGATGACGGAAACGCGAGAATCCGATCCTCCGCATGAAAGAACGTGATCCTTGTTTCCCGGCGAGTGGACGACGACCAGATTTGTCACTCTATAGAAATACGCCTCAATGCGTCGAAAGGTCCTGATAAGAAACGAATTTCGAAGAACTCCGAGATCGATGGCACTCTGCGGAAACAAGTCCTGCACGTTGAGAATGGCTTTTGCATTCTTAAACCGGCGCAAGACCAAAGCAGTCCATCCAAGGAACAGAGGGGGCGAATATACCAGCACGATGTCATACTTTCCTCGCGTAAGAAAGAGACCCGACAAACAGAGGGCAAAAGCGAGGGTCACTTGTCCCAGTCCACGAAGGATCGGGATCTGACGCGGCATACCTATCGTGCGTATTCTGATGACATCCATCCCGTTCACTCGTTCCTTCATCCACCGACCAGAGCGATACGCTGCAGGAAGGGAGCTTCTGTCAATGTTGTACGAAGGATACCCTGTGAGAATGGTAACTTCGTGGCCGCGGCGGACGAGTTCGGAGCCCAACTCGTAGTACAAATGAGATGCCGATCCGACTTCAGGTGGAAAATACGCGCTAACGAGTATAAGTCTCATTGAACTCGCTTGACCTCCTCGATATCCACAGGTCTGCGTTGCTTGAGCGATTCTACAATCGCGAACGTTGTGTTCGTGGTGGCGAGAGCGTCTGCGAAGTTTTTCCGGGAGGTGGCGGTTGTCCCGTGGAAAAACTCCGCTAGTTCTTTCCGATAGCCCATGTCTTGGCTGGACAGCTTCTTGCGTTCCTTCCCGGATCCGCTTGCGAATTGCATCATTCGAAAATCTTCTATGACTGCGGCAGATTCATCCCAAAAAAGCTCCACCTTCTCGCGCGAAAAATTCTTCGTCCCCAAAGCCGTGTAGGTAATGGTTCCGACGGAGCCGTCTGCCATAGAAAGAACTATTGCGACATTGTCGTCGGGTTTGTATTTCCCAAGCGACCCAGAAATGGCGCTGGCGTACGTCATGGTCGGCACGGATCCTGTCAGCAGCTGTAGGTAGTCGACGAAATGACATACCTCTCCGATGATGCGACCACCCCCAATGGCAGGATCCTGAGTCCAATGATCCGGAGGAATAAAACTGGCGTTGACCCGATAATGGACCTGTAACGGTGCTATTCTGTTCCTCAAGTGATACAGAAGTCGATCCGTCAGTGTCGAATATCGACGATTGAAACCGACCATAAACATCTGATCCGGTCGGAGATACTGGTTTGCATCGACCAGCACGTCGATCTCGCTGGGCATTATCGCCATGGGTTTTTCGACAAAAACATTCTTTCCTTTGCGGATCGCCTCAGCAATCAGGTTCGCATGCAGATGATGCCTCGTGCAAATGAGAATGCTACCAATCTGATCATCGGCCAACACTTCCGTGTAATCGGAGGTCGCGTACTCAAAGCCGTACCGCTCTCCTGTATGGCGCGAACTCAAGCCGGATTTCGTGGAGATTCCACGCAATCGAACTCCTTTGACCGTTTTTAAGGCAGGCAGAAGAACATTCCGCGCGAACATTCCGGCTCCGATGAAACCAACGGCTGTGCGTTCGCCAGCTGCCTTGCCCCCCTCCTTCTTGGTCGATGAAGGACTCTTGAGTTGAACCATCGTGGCTGTCGGATATTCATTGGGATAGCTGATCAGGACACCCACGAAGTCTGTTTTGCCTTCAAGAATCATCGCATAAGCAGATTCCGCTTGTTCAATAGAGTATCGATGCGAAACAAGCTTGCTTACGTTGACGGATCCCATGGCGACAAGACGAAGGAATTCCTCAAGATTTCTCTGTTCAGTCCAACGCACATATTCCAATGGAAGCGCCGGATACGAGGGGACCAGGCTCCGGGAGGGCCCCGACGCCTTGGATACCGTAAAGGTAAGCTCTTTGTCCCAGAACGCTTTTCGTGTGAGAGTGAGTTCGGAGACCCCCACAAGAACAATTCTTCCCCGCTGGCGGGCAATTCGCTCAGCCATTTCGATCGTGGAATTATCTCTGGTCGCGGCGGCGAGAATGACAGCATCCGCTCCCTTTCCTCCTGTCAGGTTTGACACAATACTGTCGATGTCATCACGCCCGATCAGGTACGACTGGGTACATCCAAGCTCTTTTGCCAACTTCACTTTTCCCTCATTGACTTCAACGCCAATGACCCTGCAGCCATACGCAGCAGATATCTGCGCACACAAGAGCCCGATGAGACCCAGACCTATCACGACGACGTTCTCTCCAGGTGTGAGCTCAGCACATCGCACACCGTGCATGGCAATTCCTCCAAGCATCACGAAGGCAGCTTCCTCAAAAGAAAGAGTTTTCCCTCCCTTTGATCTTGGCAGTTTTGCACACAGCTCGGGTGGTGCCACGATGATCTCTGCATGGCTTGCATACGTGCTGCCAGCGCACGCGACAGCATCACCAACTGCGAATCCCTGGACGTTGGCGCCGACCTCCATGACAACTCCCGCCGCACTGTACCCCAGAGGGACAGGCTCATCGAGTCTCGACAGCGCTTCCTTGAACACATTGAGAAAACCTTCACGTTTAGCTTTCTGGTATGCAATCAATACCAGATCGGGGCGGGCGAGAGCCTTGCCGGCAAGACTCTTCTTTCCCATCTCAATCATCAGTTTCTCGGTGCCAGGGCTAATGAGCGATGAAACGTTCCTGACAAGGATTTCATTTGCACCACACATCGGTGACGGATTCTCAACGACGCGTACGCGTCCGGTTTTCATTTCTTCAACGACTTGTTTCATTATCGATTCTCTTGAGTTCGTCGATCATGGACTTCGCCGTCGATTCCCATGTATATGCTTTCACTCGTTCCTTGCCGGCGGCGATTTGGCGAGAGCGAACCGAGGGATCTGAAAGCACGGAATGTATTTTGGAGGCAAGATCGGCCGGATCAAAGGGATCAAAATACAGAGCGGCATCCCCACAAATCTCCCGAAAGGGGATGAAGTAGTTGCTATTTCCGGCCGGAATCTTGGAAGCCACTACAGGGGCACCGTGTTTCATTGCTTCGATGACAGGAATTCCGAATGTCTCCGCGAGGGAGGGCATCACTACGACATCTGCCCGTCTGTAAAGAAAGGGCATGACCGCAGGCTCGATCCAGCCAAGGAAGGAAATCCTCGATGCCGATCGCAATGTGTCTCTGAGTTGCAGCAGCCTCTTGAAATACGGCTCGTATGTCGGCGCGCCTGCAATCACCAGCTGCCCGTTGTATTTGTACTTTTCTGCAATTATTTCAAATGCATTCAGCAGCACCTGCATGTTCTTATGAGGATCGATGTTCGATACGCACAGCACGTACGGCGGTTTTGGGGTCTCAACCTCCGCTGTGGAGACTTCCTGGTCCGAGGTTTGTTCGACTCCATGGGGCAGGACGAAGGTTTTCGCCCGATCGATTCCAAGACGTCGACAGATGATGTCCCGCGAATTTTCGGTGAGAAATCGAATTGATGTAGCGCGGGCAGAAGAGAGCCGGGCAATCTCGCGCTGCAGGAAGTTTCTGATTCTGCCGCGAATATCCCAGCCGACTTGATATGGAAGGAATGGATTTGGATTTTCGATGAGAAGCATCACACGGCAACCGGCAAGGATTGACGTCATGCTTCCAACCGAATACAACCAGTCAACTTTCAGGCTCATCAGAACGAACGGCAAGACAACCTGTTCATACACGATGCGCAAATATGCGTTGCGTGGATCGAGTGCCACCGTATAAGTGCGAAACTCCTTCGGGATCACCTGCAAGACTCTCTCCTGGTGCTTTGAAACGATCACTATGCATTCATCGATTCCGCGTTCGCGTGCCAACGCCGGTAAAAGGTTCCTCATGCTCACCAATCCGCCGCCAGAATAGACACTCAGGGCGTTGATAGCGATTCTCAATTAGTTTCTCTCCTTTGAAACGATTACCACGTGCTCAACAATCCTGCTAGACCGACCTCAACCTGAACAGTCCCCGGACCATCTCCCTATCTGCTGCACTAATCTCCCCCGTGGCGAACAATAATCCGCCGTAGGCGGCGAGGCCGATGATGACGGTCGGTATCATAGACATAGAGGCCAACAGCAATCCCACAAATGTGATCAAGGCGGCAGCGAGTGCCCTTCCAACGGTGATGACGATGGAACGATTCCACACAATTCCTGAACCCAGAACAAGCCACCCGGTGTAGAGTGACTCGGCGCAAAGCATGCCGATGGCGACACCTCGAATACCGTCAAGGGCGTATCCAATGGGAACAGCCACGCTGTGAGCCACAACCAACAGAAGAATTCGGGTGACATAGAGTCGCTGTCGATCCGACGCCCAATAGCTTATCTCAGCCGCTGAACGAGAGATCGCGATCACAAGAACCCACAAGAGCACCGTGAAGACGGGGGATGCCATCGAATATGATGCGCCGTAGACGAGAACTATAATACTCTGAGATGTCAGCGCGCCAAGCACACCGATCGGAAGTGCCAACACCAGAAATAGTCTCGTCGCACGAATGACGAGCAGATCAAAGTCCTTTGGTGAATCACCATGAAGTCTCGAAAGTGTCGGTAGGAGGACTCGGTTCGACGCCGCAATTCCGTATGCCCAGACAAAAACGATCAATCGATGAGCCGCCGAGAACAATCCAATGTCGGTCGCGGTTGCCATGTAGCCGAGGTACAGAGTCGCGAAAAAAAGGCAGAACTGCGACAGAAACGTTGCCACACCAACCGGCAGAGATTCTTTTAAAAGCGCTATGGACGCACGCCAACTAAATTGAAAACGTATTCTTCCGAAGCGGCGCAGAGAATCAAAGAGTAGGTAGACGGCCGGCACCGCCAGACTTAGGACATAGAAGATGGCGGAGCTCGTCGAAATTGTTCTTGAATGGACAACGGCGAGCACAAGACCGACAAATAGGACGGCCTTCATGACACGCGTCAATGAAACAAACTCAAACCTCTGAATTGCTTCATAGGCCCATTCCAGAGAAAGAGCCAACGGAAAGACAGCGAGGGACAGGATGATGACAAGGAGCCTGGCCGGTGCGGGAATAATTCCGGTAGCGCTCGCTAACGAGGCACAGGAGAAGAGGATGATTGCCAGGAACAACCTCGTCGTCAGCACCGTGGAGATGTGGATTACAGCCGGTGTTTGACCCCGTGCGATCGCACGGACACCCATGACTTCGAGCCCGAATTCGTCAAGGCGAAATAAATACAGCATGATCGCATAGCTGAAGGACCACCAGCCGAATCCTTCGGGGCCAAGTGCCCGACCCAAGACAGCAAATGCGACAAGAAGAAGCAACTGAGCAGTGACGTTTCCGAACGAAAGGGTGAGGAAACTTCGAAACAGAGATTTTCGCGATACCGCGGCTTCCGTCATGCCAACGCCACTTTCTCTTGAACTTGTTCTGGAGATGAAAACGGGCCGTTCGCAAGCACGACCAGCATCGCAACATCAAACCAGAACATCTCAAGATACCAAAGATCAACTGTCGTCAGCAGAAGCAGGAAGCTCACAGTACTCCACAGATAGACTCGGACAAGCGGGTGATGGTTCTCTCGCCTCTTCGCGCGACCGAGCACGCTCTTCAGGAAGAACACAAACGGAATGAATCCGACGAGGCCGACATCCGTCAGGAATGTCAGCCAGACATTCAAAGGAGTAGCCAATGCGGACGGATCCAGACCCCCGTATTGCGGATAGAAAAATGCATAGAGACCAGGGCCGACACCGAAAACCGGTGCCTCAATGACAATCCTTACCCCCACATAAACGCGAAAGAGCCGATCGAGCGTCGACACATCCTGGAACTGAAAAACGCGATTGACACGGTCAAGCAAAAGACCGCCTACCGGTGTCAGCAGGATCAAACCCAAACCCAATATAGCGAACACGGAAACCCACAACAGTACCCGCGAGCCACGAAACGTGGAGCTAAACAGTATGATCATCAAAATCGTAGAGGAGAATAGCGCAGTGAGAGACGAGTTAAACAGAATTGCCAAGACAAAAATTGCCAAGAGCGTCAGATGAAACCTCCTGCTTACAATAATGACATTATGCATGAATGAGAGGATGACTTTGATGAACAAAGGCACCAGAAAGAAACCGAACGCCGACGGTTCCGGGAACATCGCGGAGGCCCTGTACACCCGCGCGAAGCCTAATCTGAAAAAGCTAGAGCCCATCTTGAACGTCTCATTCGTAGGCTCAAGACTGATGAATCCTCCCCATGAAAACACGGTGGCGGTGATATATTGCACGATGCCGAACAGCGCCACGACCGCACCGAAGACAACCTGAAGGACGAAGACACGCTTGAGCATTTTGTCGTCGGCATCACCGAGGAAATTGATGAACAGACCGTAAACGATTACGGCATACACAACGCGGATGAGCGTGGTGATGGCTCTGTCCAGGGGCGAGCGTCCAAACGAAGTCATTGAATAATCGGTGAATCCCACCACAACCGTGCCTAACACATACGCTCCTAAGAAGAACAGAAGTGAGTAGGCAGAGCTGTCGAGCCAGAACCGGAAACCCGAATTGCAGAACTGAACCAAGAAAACCAGGAACATTGCTCCCACGATCCAAAGAGCCGGCCAGTCCCGAGTCGTCACGATGGCGAACATGTAGAACGGGCTCGCGAGGAGATAGGAATAGACCATCCACTTCTTCAGCGGTACGTCGAACATTGACGGCGCAGGATGATATGTTTGACTTGCTGAGACCAAGGTGCGTTGTCGATCCGGCTCTTACTTCAACCAGTTGCGGGGGTTCAATGACTCCCTGATTACGCGCATTTTCTCACGATCCTGCTCCTCGGCGCCGCGTTTCGCCCGCTCCAGATAGTCCACGAAAAACGTCAGGACCGTTCCGATGACGATACTCACGACAAAGACAATGGCTGTGATGAGGAGCCTTCTCGGTTTCGATGCCTTCTCGGGCGGGGTCGCATTGTCGAGGATCAACATGGAAGGTGTATCCCGCTGTTCTTCGATCTTCGCCTGCTCGTAGAGTGGCAGAATCAACTCCAAAATCTTTCCCTGGAGTTCCACTTGTCTGAAGAATCTGAAATACTGCACACCGAGCTCGGGAGCCTTGTCAAATGGCGGGAAGATTTGAAATTGCCCATTCTTCTTTTCGTCTCCCACTTGAAGCGCGGCCATTTTTTGGCGCAAGGCATTTGTCTCAATTTCCAACCGCTGTCGGATCTCATTGTTGGGGGTTGTTGCGTTCGAGAGAATCGAAAGTTGGAATTCTCGGAGCGCAATTTGACCCTGGAGGTCGGCTGCTGCTTCGATGCCTGCCTTCAGTTGTTCAGGGATGGAGTAGATCCTGGTCTTCTTCTGAAAGGTCTTGAGACTGTCTTCTGCATCCTTGAGATCCCGGAGATTTTGCAAATAGCGACGCTCAAGGAATCGACGATTGCTTTGTGCTTCCGCGGTGGACATCTCGGTATGGATCTTGTTGAGCATCTCAACAAAGTAGTTTGCCATCTGGGCAGCCCGCAGGCTATCGGTATCATACATAGTAATCTCAAGCGACACTTCCTCCTTGCCGAGAGCAAGCGTCAAATTATCATCCAGTTCCTTCACCGCATCGTATTTCGTTGAGGATTTATAGACATGCATGAGATCAAACCGATCGATGACCGCGTCCATGCAGCGGCGGCTTTTCAGAATCGCCTGATACTGTAACAGCTCATCAGAGGCCGGCCCCCCGAGACCCAGGCTTCTGAGGGAAGAGGAGGTACTGGAGCGAAGAACGGAACTTAACAGGCCGAGCGAATTCTGCTGTTTCGGCGGCATAATGACAGCTGTGGCTTTGTACATTTTCGACATGACAAGGAACAGCACAATCGCCGCGAGCAAGACCGAAATCGCCACGAAGCCAAAGACGAACTTTCTGTGCCTGGTGATCACGACGAGATAGTCGAGGACATTGACGGTTCTCAGGCTGGTCGGTTGTTCGTTTTGTGATTTATCATTCATCGTCATCTAGAATCCTCCTTTGACTCTCATCCTGGGAAAGTCAGCGTCAAACGTGGTGCGATACGAGGTACCATGCGTTTCTTTCGTCGTCTGGTGCTTCTGAAACTTGGCATTCAGCTCATACGAACGATGCAGCACGTCACACTCTCTAGTTCAGGCAAACCGAACTGCCGTGTTAAGGAGCTCGTCAACGGTTTTACTTTGTGTAGTCGTATCTCGTACTCTTCCTCAAAACTCCGGCAAGTGCATCTTGAGGCAGGGTCTTCTTTGCAGACCAACCTTTTCTTTTTCTCGCAACAAGCAACCAAGAATCCTTCCACCCTTTGAAGAGGTTTGTTACAAGGAGATACGCAGGGCGACTGAACATCGGCAGTTTCTCTAACATGTGGTCACAACCTCTAAGTTCTAACACCTCCAGATCGAGATATTCAGAGAGGTGAACCAGATCATTCATGACGTACTCTCTAACATGTCCCCTCCAAGACCCGGGATACCAATAGTAACCTTCAAACGGAGGTAGATTTGTTCTACCAAATAAGACATCTACTCTTTTTCTGATATTCACTGCGTTAGGAACTGTCACAAAAAGCAATCCTTCAGGTTTGGCTAGTTCGAGCAAGTCATTGAGCAGGTCACGTGGTGAATTATGAAGGTGTTCCAGGACATCATGAAGCATAATCATGTCGAATGAGTTCTTCTCAAACGGCAACATTCCTCCACGCGCCTCCTTGAAATCAATGCCACAGTTCTTAGCGAAGGAGAGTATCTTCTCTCGATTCCCTGGCAACTTGTGCCAATCATCCTGCAAGTCGTCATAAGCAGAACAATGAAAACCCAATAACTGCAAGACGGCTGTCTTGTCGCATGGTCCACAGCCGAAATCTAAGATCGCGCTGCCGGGCTGTAAATAACGTCGTGCCATATCGGCGATATTTGAATATGCTCCCTTTACGGTCTTATCATGCGGGGTGCACATGTAGCCTTCAAAGGGGAATATCTCCACGGCGCGTCGAATGGCTTCGTCAGTTGTCATACGTTCTTTGACCCGTGTCTCCATCGAGATGCTGTGAACCACATCCCGCCTATCGGCTTCAGATTCAACTCTCATAAAGCCATCTTGAATTGGTATGGCGGATTATCCAGAAGCACGCGCCGACTAGTAAGCAACGCCCGACGGTCACTTGTGACCATGGCCAGATTTGAATGCGACCGCAAACGACCTCTCGTCTCAGTCTCCGCTACTTGGTCACTTGAATAGCGATCAAGACCGTGGTCGCGACGGACGCCACCACCGCGATGATATCCCGAATTATTGGCCACGTTTGTCGGGTGTCCTTGATGTACTCTTTGGGCACCCAGATCCGATCACCCGGCTCAATGACCGTGTCACTCGGATCAAGCCACTCCTGCGTGGCTTTCTTGATCACTTTCGTATCACCGCTGATGGCAAGCTCTGAAAAACCGCCGGCTCTGGCAACGTAGTCCTTGTAGCGCATCCCAGGCACATACGGTATGTATCCCGGCTTCTGCACTTGACCGATGACAAGAACAGTCCGGTTGTCAGAGGGGACATAGATGATGTCTTCGTCTCTCAAAACGACATCCTGTGTGGAATCGCGATTCTGAACCAATTTCACGAAATCAACCAGAACTGGGTGACGGGAAGTTCTCATGTCCAGATAGAAATAGGCGCTGTCTGCGGATGTCAGCTGCTGTGAACGTATGTTTTGCAGGAGAGAGATCTGGGTACCAAACAAGTCTGCCCCCTGCTCGTCACGGCGAAGGATAAAGGACCCGCTCAGCAATGCATCGTACTGGAATCCGCCGACAAGCTCGAGAATCTCAGAGAGTTTTGTACGTCCGGCAAGAATCGGATACAAACCCGGCTTTTTCACCTCGCCTTCCACAGTCACAGTGCAAATACTCCTGTTGTCGGGGATGAGCGGGACGATAATGCGATCCCCTCTTTGAAGAAGAATATCCGGTTCTGAACTCTTTTGAATGTTGAGGAGATTGACCTGAACATCGCCCGCTTTTTCTCCTCGGTCGTTTACATGCTGGATTCTGACGTGCTCGAGGTCTGATCCCTTCATCGCACCCTGAGCGATCTGAACCAGCGAAAGAAGGCTGTCGCCTTCCACCCATTCATAGAGACCGGGGGTATTGACCGCACCATAAATACCAACGGAGTTGCTCGAGAGTTGGCGCGGCGGAACCAGAACTACATCGCCGTCGAGAAGGAATGGATTGCAGGCATCCTCCCCTGTCGCATAGAATTTGGGAATGTCGACCCTTATCGTATCGCCGTTCTTCCGCATCAGCACGATATTTCTCGTCGAAGCTCGCCCATTGTTGCCCTCCACCGGGATAGCGCTCGCGGGTTTGACCGATTCTTGCTTCGAAGCTTCAGGAGAACTCTGCATCAGCAGTTTGTCGGTCAGACTGCGTTGCGGAGTCTCAATAGCAGCACCGAGGGACAACAGTTTTTCGACACGGTCAACAGCATTGACAACATACTGGCCTTGCTTAACGACAGACCCTCGGAGCGTTACAACGATCGATCGTGGCTTCAGAAGTGTGAACGTGACATCTCCGGAAGTATATTTGGTCCGCATCTTCTGCGTCACCAGAATCTTCGCTTCGGAGAGCTTCATCCCGGCGACAGCGACCTCACCCACCGTAGGAATAATGATCGTCCCCTCGGGAGTCACAGTCACGGGATAGACCACACTGAACGGTCCCCACAGACCGAGCTGAAAAATATCCGAAGGCCCGACAACATATCGGTCGGGACGGATAGGCCCTTCCATCGGCACGGATCCAAGCCGGGCCGACATATCTTCCCTTGAAAGGACGCTACCACCTTGTGGCGGCAGCTCGACACCCTTGTCCCGCGACTGGCTCTGCGTCTGCGATTGGTCTTTCACCTGTGCGAGAGCGACGGAGCATCCAATGAGCGTCAATACCGCCAATCTCCGCGCGTGCAATTGCATCATAATGCGTTCTCCTTAGATTTTCCTTATGAGCACGTCAACAATCCGGTTTGCTGCGTTGCCATCCCAGAGATCAGGGACGCGTCCCTTCTTTCTGTTGCCCGCAAAAACCACTTCGCTCCGACTGACAACCTTCTCGACATCCAGTCCGCACAACTCGTTGGTGCCAACCTCGCACGTAATCGGTCTTTCTGTATTCTCGCGCAGAGTGAGGCATGGGACGCCAAGAAATGTGGTCTCCTCCTGAATGCCCCCCGAATCCGTGAGCACAAGCTGGGCATTGTCCAGCAGACGGAGAAAATCGAGGTAACCGATGGGATCGAGAAGCCTGAGGCCCGGGATCGCGTCTGCACGCGCACCCAACCCGTGTTGAGCGAGCATCTTCTTTGTCCGCGGGTGGACAGGGAATACAATTTCCGAGCGTGATGCAATCCGCTCAAAAATCGCTAGAATCTTCGCCAATCCTTCTTCGGTATCCACATTGCTTGGTCGGTGGAGCGTGACCAGTGTGAACTTGTTCGCCTTCACGCCGAGGCGCTCCATGATCGTCGACTTCTTCGCCTTTTCGCGATAGTAAATCAGGGAATCGATCATGACGTTTCCCACCAAGTGGATCTTCTTTTCGTCGATTCCCTCTCTGTGGAGATTCGCGACCCCGCTGGGCTCTGTCACGAACAAATCGTCTGCAATTGAATCGGTCAGGAGACGATTGATCTCCTCCGGCATCGTGCGGTCGCCGCTTCGCAATCCAGCCTCAACGTGCGCTACTGGGATCCCCATTTTAACGCTGACAAGACTACAGGCAACGGTAGAGTTCACATCGCCAACCACAATCACCAAATCGGGATGGACTTCTTCGAGCACTTTCTCGAATTCCACCATAATCCTGGCGGTTTGCTGGGCGTGCGATCCTGATCCAACGCCGAGATAGAAATCAGGTTGCGGCAGCTCGAGATCTCCAAAGAAGATCTTGGACATCGCCTCATCATAGTGCTGTCCCGTGTGCGCGATCAGGTGCCGGACGCTGCCAGCGTGCTTCTGAAATGCTTTATGGAGCGGGGCGACCTTCATGAAATTCGGCCTGGCCCCAACGACGCTAATGATTGTTTTCAAGCCGGTTTAATGGTTAAATCGTGATTGGTGAATAGTAAACAGTGAATAGAGCCATTTCCAGTTTGTGATTTTCGATTTCTGATTACTGTTTCATGCTTCTGGTTTCTGGTTTCTGGCTTCTGGCTTCTGGCTTCTGACTTCTGACTTCTGACTTCTGACTTCTGACTCCTGACTCCTGACTTCTGCATTTCCCAATCATCTTCCTTCATACATCATCTTATAGTACTCTTTGTACTCTCCACTGATGATCCGCTGCCACCAGCCGGTATTCTGTTGGTACCAGGAGATCGTCTGGATGATGCCATCTTCAAAAGAGAAACTCTGACGCCAGTTGAGCTCTTTCTCGAGCTTAGCGGAGTCGATTGCATACCGGCGGTCGTGACCTGGTCGATCCTTCACGAAGGCAATGAGCGTTTCGGGCTTACCGAGTGCTTTCAGGATGAGCTTCACGACATCCAGA
>JAPLFP010000375.1 GCA_026390585.1 Ignavibacteriales bacterium
CCGCTTGTCGATGAACTGACCGCCACCGTCCATTTGCTTCCATCTGTCCTCCTTTACTTTACTTCTTGCTCTGGAGTTGAAGGTAGTTCCCCTCAACTCTAGATGCAAAAAAGTGGGAGGACAAATGTCCTTATTTCATCAGCACCATTTGTTTCGTCTCCACAAATGCTCCAGCCTGAAGCCGATAGTAATAGACGCCACTTGGAAGCGACGAAGCGTCCCAGCGAACAGCATATACACCGGCTGGACACTCCTCATTGATGAGCGTCGAAATGGTCCGACCGAGAACGTCAAATACGGAAAGGTGTACCAATTCGCGATTGGCAATGCGCACTTCGAAATTCGTGCTTGGGTTGAACGGATTCGGATAGTTCTGACTCAGCGCGAAGGCTCGAGGGGTGTTTCCATCGACGAGGCTGACAAACTTGACTAATCCGGCAATCGCAACTTTCAGGTTGTCCTTTGCCGCACCCAAAGCATCAGCAGCTGACACAGTCTCAGAATAATTGTTGGACATTGCCGTTTTGGCTGATGCCAGGACCGCGGAGAAATTTCCCCAGGATGTCGCCGTGTAGTTGTTTTGCTGAAGGAGCTTGGAAACGGAAATGAGGCTGTCCAATGAATGATAGTTCATTCCCACATTGACAACGGCGTAGAATGCAGGCTTACACTGATTAGTTGAGTCCCAAAGGGACGAAGAGTTCAGATTGAAGGTCCACTGATCGTTCAGTCCGTCCTTCGTAAGATTGATGATTTTCCCCCGGCCCGAAAAGTAGCTCCTGTCGAGATATATTTTGAATAGTTGAGCGTACTTGTTTGCTTGCATGGCACGAATGGCTGGAGTAGCAGTAGGAGTCCACGCGTTTACATAGTATTCGGTCACCGCCATCTCAGTACAGACCGCGTCAAATTTGTTATAGGATGCTATCCATGCGTCTGCGGTCGGATAACTGATGTCATCGTGACCTTGCATACCGATCCCATCAAGGTATCCCGCACGAAAAACAGGGGCACAGATTCCTACGATCCCATTGGCCTTGGCGGCGATGTCAGTATTATAATCGTTGTAATAGAGTTTTATCTGGCTCTCACCGTATTGAACCGTATATTTGCGGGCCAGTTCAAATGCCTTCATGATATAACTGTTATCACCAAATGTCTGGTACCATTCGCTGTCAGTGGTGCGGTCTGTGCCGGTATTGTCGTTCACGGCTTCATTCACGACATCCATGGCGAAGAGCAATCCCGGCCAGCCTTCATGGATCAATCGTATGACTTCTTTGATGTAGTTCTCTAAGCGATCGGTCATCTTCGCTTTGGTCAAGCGCGTTCCCGTCGCTGCATAACCAGAGCGGAAAAACCCTGTACCGGGAGTTTGACTGTGCCACACCAATGTGTGTCCGCGAAATCTGAATCCCTGTCTCCTCGCCCAATTGAGTTGTGCAATAATGTCTCCGTTAAAGCGTATGATCGGATGCGTATCAATGGAATCCTTTGCCTGGCTGGTTGTGGCCGCGTTGTATGCTGCCAGGCTGCCGGCCAAATCGACCGTGTACTGCGGTTTCATATTGTTACCGGGTGTCATGGAGTTCATATGAAACTTCACCAGGTACCCACCGTTTGGAGTTACGACCGTGGATTGCCCCGTTACCGGCGAATCGGTTGGAAAGCCAATGTTTCTGTAAGACAAGAGGCAACCGATATGGAAATCCTTGGCAAACACATTTTTCAGAGCCGGCACATTTGTCTGAATCGTGTCGGATTGGGCACTAGCGAGCAACGGAGACATCAATGTGACCGCGCAAGCAACGATTGCTATCCTCAGGGCAAACGAGGTAGACCATTTCTTCGTTGTGAATCGTTCGTGCAATTGAATCACCTTCATTATAGCTCCTTTGCTGTTGGCAGAAGTCCGACTTCTGTCCTGATTGTCGGTGAAGAAGTCGGACTTCTTACCAAACTATTTTGCCAGTATCATCTTCTTTGTTTCAACAAAATCGCCCGCCCACAGCCGGTAGAAGTACACTCCACTCGGGAGCGATGATGCATCCCAACCGAGCGTGTATGTTCCCGCCTGTCGTACATCGTTGACCAGCGTGCTGATCTCTCTTCCGAGGGCATCAAACACTTTCAATGACACGAACTCGATATTCGAAACTCGAAACTCAATAGTCGTCATTGGATTGAACGGATTCGGGTAGTTCTGGTCCAGGGTGAACCTGCCGGGAATTTGATCGGATTGCAACTTGCCAACGGACGAGGTGGGATTTGTTTTCCCGACAAACGTGAGCCATTGAAGCATGAAGAGCTTGTCGGAACCCGTGCCTCTGAATTTCAGATACACATCATGGTTGCCCGAAACCGGCGTCAGCATCTTGGCCGTAAATGTATTAAAGGTATCCCAGCTTCCGGTATTGCTGATGCTGCACTCTGCTATTTTGCTCTTCGAATCGAGTGAGTCAAGCCACACTTCAACGAGACCGCCCGAAGAAGCACATGACGCGACAATTGCGAGAGAATCAGGGATTTGTGCATATTCTTTGTTTCCAAATTCCACTCCTGCATACAATGCCCAATCGCCATCGTGTACATTGTCCAAAGGAACAACGGCACTCCTTCTGTAGGAGGGAATAGCAGTACCGTATTGGTTTGCGGGGCACTCCGCCAATATGGGTGTATAGGCGTCGCGGTAGATGTAGTAGTCAAAGTCGGCTGAATTCGTTCCCTGCACAAACAGCCCCTGCCGGTTTCCCGTCCATGCGTTGTAGTTCGACTGCAGGTTTTCCATGTCGGCGACATTGATGCTGCTTCCCACCTGAACCCAGTCGTACCCGTTCAAGCTGAAGTATCCTGTAAGGACATGATTTACACGTACGATCTTCAGCAGGAGGATATTGTCTCCGCTCGCCACAGGATTCTTCGTTTCGTAATAGCTAGCGCTGTAACTGAAAGCGACAATCTTGTTTCCGGAACTATCAACGGAGCTGTACAACTTTGCATAGAGAGTCTGCAAGCCATTGAAAATCCAGATCCCGGCCTGATCACTCACCGACTGAGCGCCGAAATCCAATCTGGTAATGATGGAATAGTTGTGTTCGCCGTCGTTCTTGATGATCGTATTCGGTTTACGTTTTGGCGATAGAGTCAACCATCCGCTTCGCGTCGTGAGAGAGTATGAACTGCCCGGCGTATATCCCAAGAAAGACCATTCGGGATTCAATTTGTCAGAGTTGAAGAAATCCGAATGCGGCACCATCCACGAAATGCCGCTGCTTGGCAGTTTGGGTGCATCCATGGAAACATTGACAGGATAGTCCACTGTGGGTTTCCCGTTCGCATCATAGCGAACCTGGTTCATCAGTCCCTGCCGCCCCTGACCGTACCACTCATTATTGTTTGCATTGCGCCACAACGGATGGACAACCCAGCTCGTGCTGTCATTGAGCATCACCGCCGCCGAGGAGTGGTTCGGGTTTTGAAATAACGCTTGCGACTTCAGGGGGTCGCTTTCATTGAAGAAGTTGCCAAGATTCACCCACGAATTCTGGTCGTCTGTAAGTGCGCTGCTTCTGAAGACGATCTGTCCTCCGGCAACATTGCGCGCGAAACTGTAGTAATAGTTCCCCTTGTATTTCCACATGACAGGGCCCTCTGCCCAACTGAACGGGTAGGAGGGGGCAGGGTTGATCCAGCACATATTGAGAATCCTGCCATTGGGCTGACCATCGTTTCCCAGTTGCACGATCCAGTTGTTGACCTGACCGTTCTTGACCAACAGATACCAGCTGCTGTCATCGTCAATGAAGATCGAGTTGTCATATCCTAGGCCGGGCACAATGGCGGGACTAGTCATTGCTGTCGGCATGGTCCAGGGCCCTGTGATATCATCGGCGGTCACGAAATACATGACATTCGAACGCGAAAAGAAATCCCAGTACTTCTTGTTGTAATAGACGAGCTGACCTCCCCAGCATCCTCCCGAAGGCGTATCGCCATAGCCTTGCCAGGCGGCGCTTACAGGTTGGGCAATTGCTTCCCAATGAACCAGATCGGTGGAGTGATAGATGACCGGCGTTGGATTGAACGATGAGCCGGTTGTATAGAAGTCATTGCCGACTTTTGTTAAGGTGCAATCCGGATGGTCGCCGGGGATCACCGGATTCACATATGTTTTGAATGAGGGCGACTGACCATATCCATAGTGTCCCAGCAGTAAACAAAAACCAAGTTCTATAAGAAGTGTTCTTCTCATGTTATTCTCATGTAATTCTGATGATACTATTTCAATACGACTAATTTCTTTATCTCAACGTGACTATGTGCTTGTCCGCCATCTATTTCGTTGGCATGCATTCTATAGAAGTACACTCCACCTGCAAGCCCGCTCGCATCAAACGTTGCATTGTAGTTTCCGGGCTGGTGGATTCCTTCGAACAATGTCGCTATTTCCTTCCCGAGAAGATCATAGACTTTAAGGCTGATCGTACTCGTTACCGGTAACTGATAACTGATCACCGTTGTCGGGTTGAATGGATTGGGATAATTCTGCATTAATGCATATGTATCCGGAATTATTCTATTCATCTTTTCATCGATAGCGGTTGTAATACTGTTTTTTCTCCCCGGTGAACCGTGTCCAACAGACGCTTTCCAATTTTCCCCGAGAGCATTATCACTGCCAGGATCCCTCAATTCTAACGTTACGCCGTTCCCATCCGGTTCTGTTGGCCATGGAGCCTGATCGTCATACGTAAGAGAATCAATTCCCTCGCCTTTATCATTCATGAGTTTCATAAACTCTCCGGAACCGCTCAAGCCAAAATCCATTTGTCCGACATAATTCTTGACTTCTGGGAAACGTGCTTTAAACAAACTACTGTCTTCCAACAAGACTACATATTGACCGGGACCTAGTTTTGTTCCAGTCGGGAACCTGAAGACATGTGCTGGGTCGCTGTCTTGGTACATCCAGCCGCTGATATCGACACTTTGACTGCTTGTATTATACAGCTCAATCCAATCTCCTGAATTAAACTGGTCAGAAGAATTATAGTTGATCTCGTTTATCACAATACCCTTTGAGCCGCTGCTGTCGATAGAAAAGGCTGCAGTGATGTTTGTTGTTCTACCAATGAACAAAGAAAGTGTATCGTTCTTCGAACTACTATCTCCGCTCCATCCGTCAAATTTGTACCCGGCGGCGGGAATTACTCTTAGATGAACGGCGTTTCCCTGAAAATAGATGCCGCTGAACGGCAGGTTCGAGGAGGGTAATGTGAGAGTATTGAGCTGAAGAGAACCGCTCCCTGTCGCTTGAATCGTTATGGTACCATCGTCTCCGCACTTGAAGTAATTCCGGACGTGTGTGCGCAAATATGCCGGGCGATCCTGCGCAAACGTAGTCATTTTAGTAAGGTTTTCTCCCGTGAGATTCCAGCGTGCTCTGTGCTTAGTAATTTCGCTTGCAATATGATTCGCCACGGCATTGATCGAGTCAACCACCCGTGCACTCTTGAAATTCGTGTTCAGCAAATCTGCAATTTGATTGATGAATCGATTCCGGATGATCGGATTCTGTACCAGCTTCCGCTGTAACAGTGTTGCCCAAGGCGGATTTGAATAACGCGTCTCAGTTAGAGAGAACATGAACGCAATATGGTCTTCCCATGCGCCGTGGGCATACAGGCCAAATCCAAAATCTAGATCAATGAGAATCCACCGCCATTTACTCCATTTTCCGTTCGGGTTGCGTTCCCTCCAGAACTTGATGTTCGTTCCTGGCCAGTCCATGTTGTCGTAGTACGCCTGGGCCGCAAAGTACAAAATGCACTCATCCAGATCGATGACGGAATCCAGATACGCGTAGGCCTGCGCTGTCGACATGTCGTGCGTACTAATGTAGTCGATCAAACGCCGGTAATGCAAAGAATCGCCGTGAAGAACCATCATGTTGTTTTCCAGCATGTCGATGCTGTCAGGGTCCACACCATACCGGTTGGCTACATAGTGCTCGCTGACTTTTTCGCGGATGTTGTAGATGCCCCAGTACTGGCCATTGACAAATGAGGTCGCAGGACGATATTCGAGATAATCGATGTTGAGATCTCTCACGAGCCGCTGCATCAGCGCATCGCGGATGTGCGTGTACTGAAAATCATTACCGGAGTTGCGCAAGACGAAGGAGTCAAACTTGGTAACAGGAAAACCTGGAAAGAGCGGATAGTCGATCCTCGAGATACCATATTCCTGTTTGAATTTCACGGCAAATGACTTTTGCGCCCAGTTTGCGCTTTGGGAACCATGAATATTGATCCCGCAGTCTTCCGAAAATCCCGGGCTTTCATTGTCTTCGAAGAATTCCACGTGGGCGGCACGTTCCCAATCCATCGTGAAGTTCGAATAAATTCCTGCAGTGGGATCAAAAAGATCATAGGGATCGGCCGTAAGTGAAATGACCGGAAGCGTCGTCGATTCGTTGATGAAGTAGGTGTGGGTGATAGGACGAGTGGGTAAATATTTTTCTTTGAGACTGATCGCCTTAAGAACAGTGGTTTTCGCAAAAACGATCGGCGCTGTATACTTGGTTTTGGTTGAATCAGGAGCACTCCCATCCAGAGTATAAAATATTCTACTGTCTCCTGCCGATAGGGTTAAAGAAATTGGCGATGAATAAAATCCGCCGCGGCGCGAGAGCGATATGGTATCTGCAAAACCCTCGATCTGAGTACCTGCGTTTTTCGATCCGGGAGTCGGTTGTTGAAATACCCAGGGAAGCAGTCCGTCGTTTATTCTGCCATATGAAATATCTGCCGCCGAAGCTGGAACAGCGACTCTGTCGATAACAACACCATTGGAATCAGAAAGCAGCACAGCCTCGCCGGATGCACTTATTTTAAAATTCGTGTGGGGGATTGTTCCCTGACGGTTTTTGTCCGATGCATACACCAATACAAAGCCGCCCGGTTGGATACTGGTATTGCCAAAACGCCACTTTTTTAGATTCAAAGAATCATCAGTGAGGTAATATCCAGCAATATTGAATGAAGTATTTTGACTATTGTATAATTCAATCCAATCCGATGCATCGCCATCTTCATCAAAGATTGTTCTTTGATTTGAAGCCATCACTTCGTTGATGACGATGTTTTGAGCAAGAGCAAGAGATGGAACAAGTGTGAAGATGAGCAACCAGTATTTCTTCATGTCTTGTTGTCCTTTTTGTACGAACTCGGATCAAATCAAGAGATTCTGTTATCCGGAGTTCTTCACGTTTGTTCGCGTTCATCGGGTACGTTCCGATGCCTCCTCCATCAATGTGTCCGTCGACGATGGAGAGGTGTGATGCCGCTGCGTCCGGGTGACTGTGCATATCCAAAGTACCCCAGCAGTAGACAAACACAAAGTTCTATAAGAAGTGTTCTTCTCACGTTACTATGATGATGCTAGTTCAATACCATGAGTTTCTTTGTCTCGACGTAACTACTTGCCTGTCCACTGTCTGTTTCGTTCGCAAGCAAGCGATAGAAGTATACTCCAGCTGCAAGCCCTCTTGCATCAAGCGTTACATTGTAGTTTCCGGCCTGGTGGATTCCTTCAGACAATGTCATTTTTTCCTGCCCGAGGAGATCATAGAGTTTGAGGCTGATGGTACTCGTTGCTGGCAGCTGATAATTGATCACTGTTGTCGGATTTCCGCCAAAGGCGGATCCGCCTCTGGCGGAGAACGGATTGGGATAGTTTTGAGCCAAAGCAAATGCTTTGACGACAGTTTGGACTAAATTGCGGCTGGCAGTCTCCAGGTTACTCTTTGCCACGCCCAAGGCAGTAGCCGCAGAGAGTGATGCAGAATAGTCTGCAGCCATTGCATCTTTTGCTGAGACCACAGCTGTGCAAAAACTCCTCCAAGAGGAGGTTGTATAGTCGCCTCCGTGGAGCGTATTTGCGTAAGAGATAAGGGAATCCAGTGCATGGTAATTCATACCAACATTGACAATAGCATAGAACGTTGGCTTACACCGGTCTGTCGAATCCCACAAAGCGGACTGCACTTTTGGAAACGCGTCATATTTGTCACTGAACCCGCCTTTGCTAACGTTCACAATCTTGCCGCGGCCCGAAAGGCTGCTCCGATCAAGATAACACTTGAATAACATGGCGTATTGATTTGCCTGTGCGATAAAATCGCTGGCGGTGGGACTGGCCGTATCGACGTCGACGTGATATTCCGTTATCGACATCTCAGCACATATTGGATAGAACTTGTTGTAGGTTGCTATCCATGCTGCGGCAGTGGGATAACTGACGGTTCCGTTCCCCTGGATGCCGATCCCATCCAGGTAGCCGGCTTGAAAGATGGGAGCGCAGAGTCTCACGACACCGTCCGCCTTATTCGCGTAGTCAGTATTGTACTCGTTGTAATAGAGCTTCATTTGAGTTTCGCCATACTGCACCGCGTATTTGCGGGCCAGCTCAAACGCTTTCATGACGTACGTGTTGTCGCCGAACGTTGCGTACCATTCGCTATTGGTACGATCTGTACCGGCGGTATCATCGGTCAAGGCTTCGTTGACGACATCCATAGCAGAGAGTAGCCCGGGCCAACCTTCATGGATCAATCGAATGACATCGTGTATGTAACTATCCATCCGCTGAACCATCGCCGCCTTGCTTAGTCGGGCTCCGGCGACAGTGTACCCCGAACGAAAGAACTCAGCAGGCGTCTGGTTATGCCAAACCAACGTGTGTCCTCGGAAGGTAAATCCCTGCCTTCGTGCCCAGTTGAGCTGCGCTATGATATCTCCATTGAATCGCACAACAGGATGAACATCTATTGAATCTCTTTTCGCTTGAGTTACCGCCGCCCTGTAAGCCATGGCGCTCGAATCAATATTCACCGTGAACTGGGCTTTCATGTTGTTGCCGGGGGTCATGCTGTTCATATGGAATTTCAAGAGGTATCCTCCGAGAGGATCAACAACCTCTGACTGTCCGGGAACAACGGGGTCACCTGAAAAGCCGACATGTCTGTAAGACAACATACATCCGATCTTGAAATCATGTGCGAACACATCTTTCAACGCGGGTACATTTGTCTGGATTGAATCTGCACCGGCGTGAATCTGACCTGGAACAATCAATAAAAGAACAGTGAGGCTGATCCACCTTGGCGATTCTCTTCCATTCATACCTGCTCCACGATGGTTCAAACAACTGTTGAACCGCGCTTCAATTCTGCACGAATGTAGTGATACTTGATGGTTCCATAGTAAGAGTGAAGCTGCCGTCTGTTACATCAAAGACCTTCCCCTGCTCACAGTTCTTCGTTGCAGATGTTGTGTAAGGGGTAAAAGTCCTTCTTGTTCCATTGTTCAATCTAAATGCGCATTGTGCCGGAGTGGAGCTGTTATTGATCGCAATAACAACGACTTTTGAGGAAAGGGGGTCTTTGTACGCCGTGACGTCAACCCCGGATCCTGTGACAGGAGGATATATACTGCTTTCAACTCTGTAGTAGCCAGGTCGAATGAATTTGGAGAACTGAGACATAGCGTAGCCTTTTTTGGTGACTTCACCCTTCCTAGGATAGGTTTCATTTGGATCTTGAGGGCTAGCGGCTCTTTCTCCATCACCTATCGGTCCATAATATCGCACAATCGTCCACCAGACATAAGCGCTCATGTCAGCTTTCATCACATCATTGATGTTTTGTGCAAGTGTAAGAGCCCAGGACCAGTTATTTCCGGAATTGTTCTCACCCATGAGGTACTCAGTCATCCATACTTCTTTTCCTTTTGATATCGCTAATGGATACGAGCTCAAACCAGCCCCGTAAATATGACCGCAGACGATATCTGTATTTGCACATGCGGCAGAATCATTGAGTATTGGATCGGACATATTGCGCCTAAATTGGAATGATTCGGGCGCCATAACTTTTGTGTCTGTAAGAACACCTGCGTTTTGCTTCATGAATGTAAGCATTTCAGCGGGAGTCCAGCTCGTCCATTGGTCGGTAATATCCGGTTCATTTTGAACGGACAGACCATAAATAGTTACTCCATTGGCTTTCATAAATCTCGTGAAGGAATTCAGATGCGCGGCATATGCTGCATACATATCGTATCGAACTCTGCTCACATTGTTTGCGTTTTCCACCATGTTCGTAGGGGCGTACCAAGGCGAGGCGATAACGATCGCACCCATATCCTGTGCCTTCTTTGCGGATGCTAAATACTTACTCCACAGATTGCTATCGGGTTCAACCGTTATCCTCAGGATCGAATAACCTATCTGACCATTCGCTGTACCGAAGGCACTTTCGACTTCAGAAAGTGCCATAACGGGTCTATACCATGGACTAGCTGCCCCAAACCCCCTTATGATTTGGCGCACGCTATCCAAATTCATTGTTGCCAACGGCAGATAGTTTACGGAGAAAGACATTGTCGTATCGCGCTGCAACACAATGTTCTTGAGTTCGACGGGAATAATGAAAGGTGAAGTGGAGAATGTGTTTTCAACACGAATGGTATACGATCCTCCTTGAATATTGGTCCTCTCAAACGACGGTACTTGAGCGCTTTGTGAGGAATAGTTCAGCGGAAAAGAAACCACGCTCCTGCCGCTTTGATTGAAAATCAGTTTCCTCGTCCGGGATTCGCCACCGGCATCCAGTCTGTAGAAATATACGCCGCTCGCAACCCTCTCTCCGAGATCATTGCATCCATTCCAGAGCACACTGTGCAAACCGACAGACTGTTGCCCGACGCTGAACGTTCTCACCGCCCTCCCCAGAATATCATAAATCGCAATCTGAACGGAAGATTCTTTCTTGATCTGGTATGGTATCGCCGCTGTAGAAGAAAACGGATTTGGATAGGTCTGAGCAAGTTCGAATCTTGCAGGAGAAGTATTTGCATTGGATTCTACGGATGTCGGTAGGCCAATCTGGTAGTTGCCCGAGGCGTCTGTCAAAGCAGAGAATCGCCGTGTAGTGTCGGCGTTATCAAGAAAGGTAACCGAAGCATTCTTCACAGCATATCTTGATGCGATCACATTCCCTCGTACTGAAAACGTCTGCGATTGAGCGTTCAGCGCACCTCCGATCGACAGAGCAATCAAAAGAATCCCCGTGGGAACATGAGAAACTGCATTAGTACCGTCATAGTGTTTCATATGTGCCTTCAGCTGATCAAACAGTAGTTATTGGTAACGGAATTATCTGCGAACATGCATGGTCTACTTCTGACCGCCAGCCTTGGTCCAGGCATAGCAGGAACCGTCTTTTCTGTCCGGCCGTGGTCCACGGCAATCCGCCGAGCAGAGGCTTCCGGCATTTGGGTCTACGAAAAGATACCGATGTGTTTTCAGCGACATGAGCATCACATCGCCGCGCATCATGTCCTGCCATTGGAACGTAGATGCATCTCCGGTTTCGTTCTTCTCAAGGCGGACTTCACCCATTTGCCCGCTTCCTCCCACGGAAACAAAGCCGCCGCTGAGTTGAGATTGAAGGGCAATTCGGCCGTACCCTTTGTCAATAACCTTGAACTGAGCCGCTGCGCTCTTTGCCAGAGGATCCGTTGCCGGTACAGGGCGAAGACCGTTCTTCCAGTTTGCCAAAACAGTGCTGTCGCCGAGATTTGTCAAGGTGATAATCTCACCATAGGGGATCGGTTTTGTCAATCCCCACGGGCGTGGTTCGCTGACATCAAGTCCATTGAATGCAGCGACACCGCCAGGAGATCCTTTTGCGTTGTAGTCGAAGAGCGCAAACCGCACCCCCTGAAATGTCTTCAGCTGATATCCCATGATAAACGCCGCGCCAAGAGGAACAAACTTCTCGCCATCTGTGCTGTAACTGAACTGGGCAAGCTCAATGTCAAAATTGCAGTGAACCCGCAGCCAGATATGAGATGCGCCTTCTGTTCGCTCGATCAGGTTTGTCCGCTGGTCAAATTGCTGAATCTCATATCCTTCGCGTTCGCGCACAAGGGCAATCCATCCGTATGGATAATTCAAGAGGGCGAGACCGGCAACATCCCCTTTCTTGAGCCCGTGGGCTTCGAGCTCGGCTGTGGCAATGGATTCCGGACCGATCGCCCGCTGGGTGAGTGAGTTTCGTGCGTGCCAGAAATCCTCCGCCGGCAACGCCCTCAGACACAAGGTCCCGGGTTGCTCGGTCAGTGACCAATGACTGGCAACGGGCACGTGGTTCCATTGCCAAATTGGCTTGAGGGTTGTGCTCGAGAAATCATCACTGCGCTCGTACGGCGCCGAAGGATTTGTCACAAACCCCGTGTTCGGTTTGATCCATGTGACAGGTGTCCTCGTAAGATTACCCGGCAGCCCGAGATAGGGCCAGCCGTTCTCCCAGGTGACGGGCGACAAACACGTGACTCTTCCCACAGAATTGTGATCCATCATGGACAATGCCCACCATTCCCCGGATTGTGTTTGTACGATGCCGCCTTGATGCAATCTGTCGCAGCCAATGTAGTTTCCAGGAGGAGGAATCGTCTCAAAGCGATGTCGCTCGGTGGAGTAAGGAATTCTCCATCCAGTGCCTATGCCGAGATTCTCGCCAGAGCTAATGACCGTGATCTCATAGGGTCCGAAGGGGTGTTCTGCTCTTGCACACACCTGATAGCACGTTGGATCCCAGATCGCCATCGTGATAAAATACTTGCCAGCGATCTTGTAGAAGTGACTTCCCTCGCCGGCTCCGCCCCCTTTTGGAATGACGATCCTCTCGGTACCCGGTTTGATATCTGTGAGCTCTCTGTTCAACTCTGCTATGTGTACTTCATCATATCCCCACACCATGTAAACTTTTCCGTCGTCGTCAAAAAGGACAGAGAGGTCGTGAAGAGAGACGTTCATCTCGGTTCGAGTCCATGGTCCGGCGGGATTTGTTGCCGTGAAGCGCTGTGTTCGCTTCTTGTTCACATTGCAGAAAATATAGAATGTCCCGTTGTGAAAGCGAAAGCAAGGAGCCCAAATGCCCTGACCATAAACATCTTTTCCGTCTTCCAATCGAAATTCAGGTCCTAAGTCCAGCTGATCCAGTGCATAACTGACAAACTTCCAGTTGACCAGATCTCTTGAGTGCAGCACAGGCAGGCCAGGCATGGCGTGCATCGTAGTCCCGGTCAAATAGTAATCATCGCCAACCCGGATCACGTCGGGATCGGAAAACTCATCATAGAAAATAGGATTGGTGAACGTTCCATTGCCGTTGTCGGCACTCCATGTACTCCGGGTTGAATCATTACTCATTATTGGTTCGCCGTAAGCGAACGCCACGGTCGATAGTTCTGGGATCCAGAGCAGGAAGAGAACAGCAAGCAGGCTGCAATGTTCTTTTACTCTCATATTCGACCCCGTGTTGTCAGTATCTGCTTCATTACCGGATGAGGTAGCTTCATTTCATCATTCCACACACGACTCAGAAGGACCAAGGCAGGTTATTGAACAGGACTGATCTTCAGCAACCGTGCGCCATGCCTTCTCACGTACAAGGATATTTCGTTCGCCTGACGTCCGACATCTTCTCTTGCCCACAGGTCGCGAACTCTGCAGGCACCTTGAAAACCCAGTTGCTCCGTCTTCAATGATATTCTGATAGAATCTTCTGGAGGGGATCCGCTGGGATAGCTGGTAAACACATGGAATTTGACGGTTGCTCCTTCCGTGTGATTAATACTTTCCTTGTCTATGCCGGCCAAAGCGGAAAAGGATTCGTATCCTTCGGGGATATCGTATTCAATAACTGACGTTGAATGAGTACCGATACCAGTCGCATAGACGTTGTTGTCCACTATGAGTTTGTTTCCTCCTACACTCACATTTGTTGAAGCGCTTCCCCAACCAGCAGTAGCACTGATCCATCGTAAGTCGGTAAGGCTCAGTGATCCTTGTTTTCCTATGAGTTTCGGCTCAATCCAATCAGCATGATCCCAATTGCTGCCATCTCCTCCGTCTGTGACTACCAAGTATAGTTTTCGTGCTCCAGCAATATCCACGTTGACACGAGTGCTCTGCTTTCCGGCTTCATATGTGATGAGCTTGCTGTTCCAAACGGCTCTGCTTTCTATGATTGGCTTTTGATCGGCAGCATAGAAGAGCGCCACATATTTGTCATTGTTCTTTACATCATTGGCGGTCCAGGCGATTGTTTGTCCATCATCAAAGAGCAATCTGTTGTCTTTGCTTGATTTCAAGACATCGAGCGCGTCATCGTTGGTGATTAAACTCAAGGTGAACGCGTCATTGTCGGGTAGATTGCCTCCGAACATGAGAGGCGAACGGCATATCAAGAAGAGCGACATCAGCGTGTATTGTTCATCCCTGGTGAGCAGGCTCATCCGGCTGTCACCCCGTTCTGCTCGAATTCCTATTCTGCCCAGAGGAAGCATGTCGCCATCGGGCCAATGACCCGGTCCCATGTATGGAATCCATTTTTGAAACAGTGAAAAATGTGCACGCAATTGTGACCAGTTATCCCAGAAGTCGTCGATGATACGCCACATATTGGCGTAACTGCTGATATGACCCGCTTGTTCCAGGGGTGTTTCGCCGGGCGATGTGCTCAGAACCATCGGTCGTCCGCAACCATCAATGGCTTTCCGGATCACTTCAATTTCATCTTTGTGGTAAGGGCTAGACAGGTCGTCGACCTTCACAAAATCAATCCCCCACGATGCATAGAGATCAAAGAGTGAATTGTAGTACTCCTGGGAGCCTTGTTTAGTCGCATCGACAGTATACATGTCTCCTAACCAGGAGCATGGCTGTTCGATGCTGTAAACATCTCTTGCAGTAGCACGACTTCGCACAATCGGAGTATTTCTTTCAACTGCCAACTTCGGAATTCCGCGCATGATATGGATGCCAAACCTAAGACCCCTGCTGTGGACGTAGTCTGCCAGCCGTCGAAACCCCGAACCATCGGAAGAAGAAGGAAACCGATTCACCGCAGGTAGGAGCCTGCCAAAATCATCCATCGTGCAGACGGGGTCTTTCTCATTGTATCCGTGAGCCTTGTCATTTTCCACGTACCACCGGATATCGACCACGACATATTCCCACCCATATTCTCTCAGATGAGTGGACATATAGTCTGCATTCGCCCTGACTTCCTGTTCAGTGACAGTTGGTCCATAAGAATCCCAACTGTTCCATCCCATGGGAGGTGTGGATGCGTACTCAGCGCGGTTTTGACCAAAGAGAGTTACTGAAGAGAATATCAGGAGTATACATGCTATCATTCTTCTCATGACAGATTCTTCGTCATTCGATGAGTTCTGTCCGGTTGCCCTTTGCGCCAGTTCTCAGTGTGCCCGTTTGATGAATTGATAAAGAATCGATCTCCTCTTCTCGATATCAAGCTTTCTCATTGTCGCAGCCGCCGGATTTTAGCGCACCAACGCCAAACGCTTCGTCTCCGTGCCCGAGCCGGTATGCAGCCGGCAAAAGTAGACGCCGCTCGGAAAGCCGGAACCATCCCAACGTACAGTATATGTTCCCGGTTGTCGCTCTTCCTTCACGAGCGTTGCAACCTCTCTTCCCAGAACGTCAAGCACCTTCAGCGAAACAAACGCCGAACTAGAAACTTGAAACTCCAAACTCGTTGAGGGATTAAAAGGGTTGGGATAGTTCGGCATCAGCATGGTTCGTGATGGAACCGTGTTGAAGGAACTTCCAATAGCAGTTGCAGTGCTCTTCCGCAACGCAATGTCACCATTGTCGGGAACGACGTCGAACATAAGATACTTCGTGCCATTTTCCACAACGACTTGGCCACTGATGTTCTTGCCACTCTGTGTTAGAGTAACGGAGCTCCAGTTGGAAGGGAGGGGTCTGCGGATTGTGACCGGGTAGTTGTAGATCGAGTCTGGAAGTGTGTCTGTCACACGCATGGTGAGGGTGCTGTCACTTGCCGCTATTTCCTTCACCGACACGTTGTTGCGTTCTTTGACATACCGAGCGACGTTGACGAAGGAGGACACCCAGTACGTGTCTATGTGGGACTTCAGTGAATCGAGCGCACCGCGCAATTGCGTTGAGCTTGTCGGAGAATATCCGGACTCGCCGTCAATCGCATGAATAAGGAACACCACCCAGCCTTTCGTTCTGACGGCCGCAGCCACCTTGTTGCTGAAGTCTTCGGAACGTTGGATCGATCCCTGTGTTCCACACACGAAGGAGCTGATCGCCATGAAGTCTGCCGGCGTGCTGGGTTCAATCTGACCTGAGCATATCCGGGCTGCAATATAGAACTGGCTGCATAGCGCTTTGTCTCCAACAACGCAGTTGGGATAGGCAATCGTCAGGCACTTCTGCCCGGCGATCCGGGCATTGATGGCGTCCTGCGAATTCCTTAGCTCGGCGTACTGATCGGTTGAGATGCTGCCCAGGCTTGCATGCGACATCGTATGGCTTGCGATCTCATGACCACTGTTCGCAGCCGATTGCAGGGCAGTCCAATTGGGCCCCCAGTTGATGACCGTGAAGAAGGTGGCCTTAAACCCGTATTCGTTGAACATCGGCACAGCAACGGTGGACTGGTTGGGAGTTCCGTCGTCAAACGTGAAGCTGACGGCTGCAGATCTGAAACCCTGCCACGTTGCTACTTCATACGGTGAATCGATCGATTGGGAAAAACCGACGCTCCCGATACACGTCAGTGTCATGAGCATCAACAGAACCACCAGCGACTGTCTTCGAGGCTTGCCCCCATTCTTGGTTACCACGGAAATCCCCCCTCAATTTCATTTGTACTGATACAGTCGGACCTTCTGAATGCCAAACGTGTGTCCGGGGAGATTCATGTGTCTCCCATGATGGGTTTGGTCACCGTTCATGCGCAGACCCGATGTCCACTTCCCGTCAACGAAACGCCCTTCATCCACGGTGCCGATGCCCGCGATGGTGCCATCACTGGAAACGGTCTGAAACGTTACGATCACACCGCAGCCCGCAATGAAGTACTCGTTGGGCGACACCATGATGATCATGCAACCGAATCGCGGTATCTCCCCCTCCGCCCGCGTCGCATATGGCCAGCTGTATTCTTGACGGACGGTGAATACGTAGTCGCCGAGCTTCAGCTCGGCTTTCTGGTTGGCGCTGTCGAGCAGGGCGCCGACCATGGTTCCCTTCCCCTGGTTGGCGAGGATCAAAGGGGTGAGTTGGTTCAGGACGTCATACGCTTTTGTCACCTGGTTGTTTTCCGGATGCTCCAACGATTCTATGGAAAACGGGCTATAGCCCATAGCGTTCAACTGGCCGATCGCATAGAACGCGTTGGCCATGCTCTGAGCGTTACTAGCCTCCGGTACAAAGAGTGGATTCCCGGGACGGTCGTACTTGTTGACCCATTCTGCAAAATTCTTGAAATAGAGGTCCGGGGAGAGAAAATCTATTGCAGGAGCAGCCGACTTCCACACATCGAAAAGATGAGGGAGCGGGCCGGCGCTCGGATATTGTCCGGGTTTGTAGCCGGGGCGTATCAGAGCGGCGTTGACAAACATCGGAAGCGGATACTCTTTCTTGCCAGCTTCCGCAATTGCATTGGCGTACTTGGCGAAGCACCATGCCATGAACAATTCGTCCGTCTGCAATCCCTTGTCAAATACCTCTTCCCATGTTCCCGATGTCTTGAAACCAGGATCTCCCCACGCTTTTCGAAGCTCGGGTGTCAGCGATTCCCTGTTTTTCTGGAGATACTGAAGAAGTTCTGCCGGAACGTTCGCGGCAAAAGCCCGGTCGGCTTCTTTGCAGTGATCTCTCGCACTTGGGATCATGCCGATCTCATTTTCCACCTGCACCATCACGACGGTATGAGAGTCTGCATCCACCATCCGGATGTGCTTCATGAGTTCAGCAAAGACCCTTTTGTCGGCATTCAGATTTTCACTGCTGAACGGGGTCAGGATCTCCTGAGCTCGGCCCTGTGCATCGCGGGCACGCGGAAATCTTGCCTGATCTGTCTTCACCCACAGCGGAGCATAACAGGACATGCTGTTTTTCCATGTCCCGAACCAGAGAAACACCAGCCTGATGTTGTTTTTCCTCGCACCGTTGATGGCGCCGTCCACCAGAGTGAAGTCAAGTTTCCCCTCGTTCGGTTCGATCAGCTCCCAATACACAGGGACGAGCAACGTATTGAGGTTCATCTTCACGATCTTGGGCCAAATCTCATCAAGATACTTCAGGTCGGAGGCACTGGAATTTCCGGTTTCGCCCGCGAGCATCAGGAATGGCTTACCATCCACGATGAGCTGCTTCGTAGTCCCCTGCTTTTCCAAATGGGGAATAGTTGCAGATTTGTTCGTCTGGGCGTTCAGAGAAAATGCCAGGGAGACGAAAGCAAACAAAACTTTGCCCGCGTTTGACATGCGATATCCTTTCGAAAACAGGTAGAAGTCCGTCTTCTACCCCGAGTTCTCATGAAGAAGACGGACTTCTTTCTAAGAAAACAATGTAGATTCCCGTTTTCTGCCTTGGAACCCTCACCAAGAAAACAGGAATCTACCAGAACCTTATTTACTATTAGGACATTTGTCCTCTTAGTGTTTTTTACCCATTTTTCTCTCCCGAGCTTTGGCATTGACAGGTTGTGCTTCACCTGTGTCTACCCGGAGCTCTGGGTGAAAGTCTTTGACTAATCT
>JAPLFP010000195.1 GCA_026390585.1 Ignavibacteriales bacterium
GATGACGTACTGATTGACGCCGACGAAATTCAGTGATCGATTTTGAGGATTGGCTGCGAGCCAAACATATGAGGGCGCTTGATAGTAACGACCGACACTCCAGTTGAGATTGGACGTCGGTGAGAATGCAACTGTGTAAGAGACTCTCGGCGAAAACGCGAATTTGTCGATCAAGTTGAAATAGTCAATTCTCCCCCCGACCGTTAGTCGTGATTTTCCCCAAACCTGGGATACTTGACCGTAGGCGGCGCCTTTGAATGCGGTGGTTCTGTAGGAAGCATCCACAGCCAATGAATCACCAAAACGGGTTTCAACGGGTTTGAGGAGAATGTCGCTCCTAAACCTCACGACTTTTGAAAGGATCCCCAACGAGACTTCTGTTGATTGGAATGCGTGGAAGAACGCCTCTCCCCGAAATGATGATTCGTGTTCCAGAGACTGATTCGAAAAAATACGAACAAGGTTCGAATCACTTTGTTGAAAGTTGTAGTCGACGTATGACTGACCGAGCGTGATCGTCGAGTATCCTTTGTCAAACAGATGCTGCCAGGTGATTCCGCCCACCGCCTGATTTTGGTCGCTTCCCATGACGTGCGAGTTGTCGAATCGTTTGTCCTGCGTGTCGTTGAAGTACTTCACGTTGTCGAGCGCAGCGACGCCAAGAATGTCCAGTTGGTCCTTCGGACCAAGCTGGTAGTTCATCTTTCCAAGAAAATCCCAGTACTCCGGAACAAATCCAAATCCCGCCGCTTTGAAAATGAAGTCCAGATAACTTCTCCGCGCAGAGAACACGAAGTTCCCCGATGAGCTCGTCGGTCCCTCGAGGTTCAGGCCGAATTGGCTCGCTGAGATTGTTGCCTTGCCGCCCAGTTGATCCTTTCTTCCGTCGCGGATAGAAATGCTCAAGACCGAGGAGAGCTTGTCACCGTACTTTACGCCGAAACCGCCGGTCGAGAAGGAGGTGTTCTCGACGAAGTCGAGATTGATGTAACTCAGTGGTCCGCCGCTGGACCCTTGTGTCCCAAAGTGGTTGATATTGGGCACTTCAATATTGTCGACGACGAAGAGGTTCTCCGATGGAGCTCCGCCGCGGACAATCAGGTCGTTTCTCCCGGCATCGACCTGGGCAACGCCCGGCAAAATCGCGATTGCGCGCGCGACATCTTCGAGACCACCGGGAAGCCTGCGGATTTCTTCATTCGACTGGGACAAAGTGCTGAGCGGAGTATCGGGAATCTTGTTGAAGTATCCAGCGGTGACTTCGACTCCCTCAATCTTGATTTCATTCTCCATGATACTCACAGAGATCTGGGCTGGTTTCGCACCGTTGACGACAACATCCGTGATCGTAGCGGCGAGATAGCCGATGGCCGACACACGAACAGAGTAGGTGCCAATTGGGACGCCGCGGATGAAGAAACGCCCCTCGATATCAGTTGAGGCTCCCAGCGTCGTACCGCCGACGACAACGTTAGCGCCAACGATGGGCTCTTTCGTCATGCCATCGACGACTTTGCCGGTGATTTTGCCGGTTGTTTCCTGAGCATGCACGACAAACGAAACGAGCACCAACACGACGGCTGCTATGACAAGGAGGATATTCTTTTGAGAAGACATTGTTCCTGATTTCTGCAAGAGTTCACACACCTGAGTTGCCTGATCCTCATTCTCAACGCAGAGAAGGTTCGTTGAAGTTCCCAGGAGAGCCTTAGAAAACGTGCAAATCGTGCATTTCGGGCAAAGGCCTATTCTTGGAGGAAAGCGGAGTGGAATGTGGGTGGGAGGTTCATGAGATTGCGGATTTGCGATTTCCAATTTATGATTGGTGATGGAGCTTACAATTCACCACCGCCTTGTTTCGGAAAGCGGCGCATCGCCTCTTTCGTCGCGACTCGAGCTATTGAGCGTCTCTTCCTATTTGTGGCCTTTACCGACTTGAAATCGGCATTCGAACGTCGGAAATCGGAAATACCCCAGATTCGAGGATGCTTCCCATCCTACTTCACTTCGCCCCGCTTTTGATCGTCTCCAGCCCATGTGCGTTCGGCCCTTTCTCGTTACGCCTCAGCAGCAGCGCAAAGATGAATCCAAAAATGCCGAGCGACGAAAATATCCACATGCCGAGATTGTACCCTCCGGGATTTGTTGCGCTTGCTGCTGAAAAGTCGTTGGCCCACCCGATCAGAAGATTGAACCCGAACAAACCTATATTTTGTATCATCGTCATCAAACCGTATGCGGTCCCGAGTTTGGATTCGTCGACAATATAGGCGATTGATGGCCACATGACAGCAGGGATGAGTGAAAATGCAATCCCCATCATCGACATGGGAATCACGAGATAGGCAGGTATGACCGAATGGATATCAAAGAAATCCAGGTTCAATGTCAATGAACCAGAGAAGCCCAGCGGCGTGGCAAGGTCTACTTTATATGCCATGATGAGATAGACCGGGATGATGAGAAGCGCTCCGAGCATCATCAAGAAAGAGCGCTTTCCGATTTTGTCGGCAAGCAATCCAAACAGTGGCGTGAACACCATTGCAGCAAGCGTCAGCATACTCGACAAATTGCCACCAACCTCCCTTGTTGTCCCGTGTGCCTCTTCGAAAAACTTGATAGCAAATGTCTGGAAAGGAAACATCGCCGAGTAAAATGTCACGCAGAGTGCGGTAACGTACCAGAATGAAACGCCGAAATTGAAAATCTGCTTGAGCTCAACCTTGTCTTGCCCCCCCTCCTTCGGCATATCGAATTTGCGATTCGCCACAACATCCATGAAGTAGTAGAACACGATGCAGATCACCGCAAAGACGCCTGCCCCCACCGTCACCCACAACGGTGACTGCCAGTAGTGATAGAGGCCCTTGCCCCAGGTTGGAGCATTCAAGGCCATGAACGATCCGAGTCTCGCGACGGTGAGGTTTACGCCAAACGCGAACGACAACTGTCTGCCCTTGAACCATCGGGCAATGATCGTCGTTATCGCGACTATCATCGACTCAGCCCCCAGGCCAAAGATGAGCCGTCCAGCTGCCATCATGTAGATGTTCCCTTGAAGAGCTGTCACAAGTGCGCCAAGCATGATCAGCACGGTGAAGATGAAGACTGATTTCCGCGTCCCGATCCTGTCGATGATGATCCCACCCACCAGCACCATGATGATGTTCGGGAAACTGTAGATCCCGTTCAACAAACCGATCTGTGAATCGGAAAATCCGAGCTGGGCTTTGAGCAAATCGGCAAGCGGGCTGATGCTGTCATAGATGTAGTAGTTGCCGAACATCGAAAGGCTGATGAACAGCAAAACCATCCATCGGAAGAGTGCCGACGGCTGAGGTTTCCCCTGTTCATTCGTTTTTGGTGGAGATAACATAGGCTCTCGTGAGAAAAATGAAAAGAAATGGGCAGGCAAAAGTCTCTTGCCTGCCCGTGAATGGAAATGCCGCTAGTTGATGTTCTTCAGAATTGCCAGCAGGAAATTCCAGAATTTCTCGACGGTATCGATGTGGATTTTCTCATCCGGCGAGTGAACTGCCTGCATGGTCGGACCAAAAGAGACCATATCGATGCCGGGATATTTCTCTCCGATGATTCCGCACTCGAGGCCGGCATGAATGGCTTTGACCGCCGGTTCCTTTCCGTAGAGCGATTTGTACGTGGATTTTGCGACCTTAAGGATTGGCGAATCGAGATTCGGCTTCCATCCCGGGTACCCTTCCCCCTTCTCCACTTTGGCCTCACCCAACTCGAACACGCAGGCAACGGTCTGGCATATCTCCTGAATCTCGGACGCGACAGAGCTGCGTTGACTGGTGATCAATGTGATTTTTCCCTTCTCCGTCTTCAGCACCGCAACGTTGGTGGAGGTTTCAACGAGCCCGGGAATATCGGCACTCATTTTGATGACGCCATGGGGCAAACCGGCGATCGTCTTGAGAACGAGCGCCTGCAGCTGTTTCTTAATCACCTTTCCCTTCTTCACATTCTTGAGGACTTCAAGCTCAACGACAAGGTCTGGTTCGACCGTTGCAAGTTCAGCCTTTGTTGTGTGTTGATATGCCCCCACTACTTTCTTTGCCTGATTCAGCTTCGCTTTCGGGATGTAGACAAGTGCCTCCGACTCTCTCGGAATTGCGTTGCTCTTGTTCCCACCTTCCATATTCGCGATGCGAACACCAAGATCGCTTAAACCAATCAGTGTCCGGTTGAGAATCTTGAGGGAGTTGCCGCGCCCTTTGTCGATTTCCAGGCCGGAGTGGCCCCCCTTCAATCCTTTCACGCGAATCATCGCAGCGACGGTGTTTCCTGGCGCGTTTTCAAAATTCACTTTCCATATACCTGTCGTGTTTTTTCCGCCCGAGCAGCCGACGTAGAGCTCACCCTCTTCTTCCGAGTCCAAGTTCATGAGGATCTTGCTCTGCACAAAACCAGGCTTCAAATTCGTGGCGCCCGTCAGTCCAGTCTCTTCATCAATAGTGAAAAGGAATTCCAAGGGCCCGTGGACGAGCGATTTGTCTTCCATGATCGCCAGGTTCGTCGCAACGGCGACTCCGTTATCGGCGCCCAGCGTCGTTCCGTTTGCCATCATCACATTACCATTGCGGACAAGCTCGATGGGATCCTTCTCAAAGTCATGCACCTTGTCCTTGTTCTTTTCACAGACCATGTCCAGGTGGCCCTGCAAACAGACCATCGGGCGGTTTTCGTAGCCGGGAGAAGCCGGCTTACGAACGACAACTGTCATGAACTTGTCCTGTTTTGCCTCGAGCCCGAATTCCTTGGCCTTTTGCATCACATAGGCAGCAATCTGCTTCTCATTCTTCGAGCCGCGCGGGATCTTGCTGATCTCAGCGAAATACTTCCACACGCCTTCGGGTTTCAATCCTTCAATGGGGTTTGACATACGGTAGTCTCCTTAGAATATCATGGTTGCTTCTTCTCTGTTTCATGAGCATTGAGATTTACGAGATCTGATTTTTCGAGCATGAGAAGGAACGTACGAATCCGGTCTTCAGCCGATCCTGCCGAATCTTGAAATTCGGTCCGCAATCTCGCGGCCATTTCTGCTACCGTGGTTCGTCCATCACATTGCTTCCAAACGAAACTTCCCAGCTTGTCCAGCTTGACACGCACATGGGGATACTTGAGGCGCGGAACGAGCCACTTCACCAACAGCTCATGATGAAACTTCGGAATAAGGACAACGACGTTTCCATTCTCCGCCGTTTCCCATGGCGCTCGCTGCTCGGGCGTGAGCTCGAGGAGGTTGATGGTTTGTCTCTTTCTACGTCTCATCATCGGATGGCACCTGCACCTCTATCGACAAAATGAGCGGAGCAAGCTTGGCAGCGTACTCCGCTCAACATCAGGAACCTACTGTTACTACATCATCGCCGTTGGTGGCGCCGGCTCATCAGGTGATCCTGCGCTTTTCAGCGGCATGAAGATGAGATAGAATGCCAGAACAGCGAAGAAAGCGATTGCTAGATATGGTGCAACATCGTTAAAGATTTCCAAAGCCCAAAACTCCGGCTTGTCGACCACACGATCACGGATGAAAACAGTAGCGGCAATGAGCAGCCCCATGAGCGCCTCTCCGGCAATCAATCCGGAGGCAGCAAGAATCCCTGCATTCTCCACACGTGCCTTCTGAGCATCGTTGTGACCGCGTTTCTTCGAGATCCGATCGACGATACCTCGGATGAGGCCACCGGTGAAAATCGCGAAGGTCGTGCCCAACGGCAGATACATGCCAACGGAGAAAAGCATGGGGCTTCTGACCTTGATCAGGATCATGGAAATTCCCATCGCGATGCCAACGATGACAAGCGGCCACGCCATCTCACCGCCAACGATACCCTGCGAAAGAGCCGCCATCAAACCTGCCTGAGGTGCTGGCAAGCGAGCGCTTCCAAAACCGCCGTTTGTCGGGTTCAGTGCAAGGTCTGAGTTATGTAGCACGTAAAGCGGGAAGAACATGACCAGGCCGGCCAGGATCACACCAATGATATCGCCGACCTGCATTTTCCACGGCGTGCCACCGAGGATGTGCCCAACCTTCAGATCCTGGAGCATCTCACCAGCGACTGCGGACGAAACGCATACGACGGCTGCGACACCCAGCACCGCTGCGACTCCTTGAGATCCCGAGACCCCGACGAGTACCATGGTCAATGCTGCTACGACCGTCGTTGCGAGCGTGAGTCCGGAAATAGGGTTGTTTGAAGAT
>JAPLFP010000014.1 GCA_026390585.1 Ignavibacteriales bacterium
AATGATGAATGTCGAGAACGTCTCCCGCCTTCTTATCCGTCCATCCGCTGGCATTGTTGACGAGTCGTGTAGGATCCAACTGCTTCACCCACGCTGCGAGACGCTCCGTGTCGTATTGTCCCCATCCTTCATTGAAGACAACCCACATGACGATCGAAGGATGGTTGTAATGAGTCACGACCAGATTTGCCAACTCTGTTTCGAACTGCATCTTGGAGTCGTTCGTCCTGTTGTTTCCACTAGGCATGTCCTGCCACACCATCAGACCGAGCTTGTCCGCCCAGTAGTACCATCGGTCAGGCTCGACCTTCACATGCTTGCGAGCCATGTTGAAACCGAGCTTCTTTGTCATCTCAATATCCGATCGCAGCGCTTCGTCTGTCGGCGCAGTGTAGATGCCATCCGGCCAGAAGCCTTGATCGAGGGGGCCGACCAGCATCTCAAACGTTCCGTTGAGAAGTATCCGGTTCACGCCTTTCTCGTCGCTGGCAATTTCGATCTTCCTCATGCCGAAGTAGCTCTTGATGACATCAACCTGTTTTCCGTCGACCATCAAACGGATTTCAAGAACATACAGAAAGGGACTTTCTGGAGTCCAGAGTTTAGGCGATTTGATCGGGATGGGAATCTCCAAACCAACTCTTCCCTCGGCATCAGCAATGAGATCGTTTCCGTCGATAACCTCAACGTGAACCGTGGACCGATTACTTTCCCCTGTACTCAGTGCCGTTAACCGAAGCATGGTGGAATCCACATCCGGGACAAGAACCAGCGCTGATACATGTTCAGGCGCGACCGGTTCCAGCCAAACCGTCTGCCATATTCCGGTGCTGGGAGTGTACCATATTCCCGACGGCTTCAACACCTGTTTGCCTCGGGGCTGATCTCCTCCATCTGACAGATCATAGACACCGACAACGATCTCCTGCTCTCCGTCAGGTTTGAGTGCCGCCGTGATGTCGAACGAGAAGGGATCATATCCGCCGCGGTGATGGCCGACCGCCAGGCCATTCACAAATACTCGCGCCTCCCAATCGACTGCTCCGAAATGCAGGACCACTTTCCGACCAGCCCATTCTTTTGGAAGCGCCACCGTCCGCCGATACCAGAGCCTCTCCGTAGTTTTCATCACCCCGGACAAAGCCGATTCGATCGGATATGGGACAAGGATCGTTCCAGAGAGATTGTCTCCGAAAGGTGGATCCTCATTTTCCTTTGCCTCTTTGTATTGCCACAATCCATTGAGGTTCATCCATTCGTCCCGAACCATTTGTGGGCGCGGATATTCCGGAAGAGCGTTCGTCGGCGAGACGTCTTTCGCCCACTTCGTGAGAAGTGGAGCGTCTGAGGGAATCTTCCACTGCGCCATAGAGCTTTGCACAAGAACGAGAAGAGTGACGAGGAACAAGAGAGAAGGGATCGTTTTGTTCATAGTTTCATTCGACCTTCCATTCGTAGATACCCGCGGAATAGTCGAGAATCAATTGCATTTCAATGCGCAATCCTGTTGTCCTCACGGGTTTGAAAGAAATCTTGCAGTACCGGTCCTTGTCGATTTCAAACGGCGTGGCGCCTTCGACTGGTTTCCATTGATCTCCGTCCTTGTAGAGCAAACGCCACGATTTGGGCAGGCGGCATTCGCCGGTGCCGGTGTCGTCGAACCAATAAACCTCCGTTCGCGAGACCGACTCTTCCTTTTTGAAATCGTATTGCACCCACTCCGTCGTCCCTTTCCGTGGCCACCAATGCAGGTATGGGATCGAATGATCGTTCGAATTCTCTGGTTCCATTTGATCATTGATTGCGTCGGCGCGACGCTTGTCAGATGCGGTGACGGTGCTGAGATACGCGATTGTCGGTGCAGGCAACGGACGCGCTGCCATCACTTCCCGTGCGGTCCAGACATTCATCTGTCCAAGCCCGCGATGCGCCCAGGCATAATACGGGATCGCAACAAAATTCTGTGGAGGATCCAGGACTAGTTCGTTGTCCAACATCCGCCGAACAGAAACAGCAGTCGACTGCACAATCTGAACTCCGTTCAGGAGGTCATTTCTGAACAGCGTCTTCAGCGGCGAATTGTCGGGGAGTACGAGATTCACAACCTTTCCATCTTTGTTATCAGGCCACTCCGCACAAAATAGGATTGGCCCTCGCTCGAGCGCTACCTTTTGCTTGTCGTCGAGGAGTTTCTCGTTCGCCACGACACGCCGGACAGGCATCGGAAAATTGATATCGACCACATCTCCCTTCTTCCACGTTCGATCGAGAACCGCATATCCTTTTTCAATACCGAACTCAACTGGTTGGCCGTTTATTCGCAGAGCGACTCGTTCGTCGCTTTGATCCAGATATCGGTACAGATCGCTGGGAACGGGACGATTCTTCGCCCATCCGGGAATGCGAATACGGACGGCAAACGACTCCGTCTTGCTTGGTTCGACCACCAGCTTGACTCCACCGTCCCAGGGATAGTTCGTCACTTGCGTC
>JAPLFP010000235.1 GCA_026390585.1 Ignavibacteriales bacterium
ACTGATTCCCTCGCTGCCAGGCTTCCCGACCACTGGGGGACGTGAGGGCGATGTACGGCGCAATGGTCGTGAATCTGCTGATTGCAGTCCAACTGCTCATCTGTCCATAGTTGCGTGCTCGGACTCTCCAGTAGTACTTTCTGCCACTGACAATGTTCTTCAGTGTATCCGTCGGTAAGGTCAGGAGAGAATCGTTGAGTACGAGAGTTGTGAACGATGAGTCGAAAGCCACTTGGAGTTGATAGCCGGTCACAGAGCCCCGCGGATTCCAAACAAAAGCGAGCGGCAGTTTTTGGTTCACACTGTCTTTGTCGGTGGGCGAAATCATCTTGGGTACACTTGCCAGTGTGTCGGTGTCGCTCCAGCAGAAAATGAACTCTCCAAGTTTCGATGTGGTAGCGACGACCTCATTCCTCAAGGAATTGTACGTGGTCGAAAGAGGTGAGAACATCCCCGCACTGATCGTTTCTCGCTGATAGACCGTAATGCGATCCGGCGCAGTCGCGGCCGTGATCATCGTCCCATCAAAGAAAATATCCGCGTTCAAGGTTCCAATGCCGAACTGCGAAAGCGTCACGTGCTGCGATGCCATCCAGGGCGATCTTCCGGCGAATTGTGGCGCCACCGGGGCAATGCCAAATCTCTGCACCGTCATGCTGTTGTAGGGGATTGTCGTCATTTCATTGAACTTCACGCGAACTCCCGTGCGACTGGAAGCTGTCGTGTCGCTGAAGGAATATGTGTTCCCCTGAAGCATTTCGTACCGAGTATATGTTGCCGTCGGAGCCGTGGATTTCCATGGGAGGCGATAGACGCGCATGCTTCGGTAACCCATCGGTAGAGTGAGCTCAAACGCCAACGTGTTGTCTGCATGGATTTCCGTAATCGCAGTCTGTCCCAGCAAGCTTGCATCCCCCCAACCGATCAACGTGTTTCCGTTCGGGAATCTCTGCACAGATCCCTGCCCTGAAGCATAGATGTCGGGGGTGTGGCGGTACTCCCACACCAGGGTGGCGGTCTTGTTCGTTTCGTCCAACCGGTACTCTACCACGCGCGAGTATTTTGTCTTGCGCTGGTTCCCGTTGTCGAAGAAAATGATGTTCCCGTTCGCCAGCCGTTGTATGTGGTGCGGATACGAGAAATAGAGCGGGCTATTCTCGGGATGCTCATTGACAAAGGTGAACTGGTTCTTCTTGCCGCCCATCCGCCAGAGGATATCGCCGGTGTTCCGGTCGACTTTCGTAATTTCCGACATGTGCCTGTTGGAGGAGGCGGCGAGGGTATCCTCATACGTGTCGGTGATCGCGAGATAGTCGAAACTACTCCATTGAAACACGACATTCTTGTTGATATCAAATTCCTGAATCAGATTGCCCATGACACTCGCTGCTGGATTGCCCCCCTGCACGATCTTACTCATGTCAATTGTCTTGACGTCGAAATACAGAACGAGGGCGTGTCCGTTGGGGAGAAGAAGGAAATCTGCGTGACTCGCGGTGGCGGGATTGCCTTTGGGGTAGGTATCAATCTGTTTGAACGTGCTGTCGACGATCCTGATGTTCGTTTCTGTGGGGGTCCGGTCGATGTACGAATACAATCCGGTCGGGTCCTCCTTGAACATGTAGTCAAAGGGGTTCACCAACATCCCAATTCTCTTATAGGCCAGAGGTTTTCCTTTATTGTCCGCGACAATGAGGTAATTCGCGTATGTTGCTGTTCCGCCGACGACACCGGTAAACCCGCCGATGAAAAGCTCGCCCGGAGCAGGATTGTTGACTGTGTCGACTCTCAACGGGGGGAAGTCCGCCGGAAGCGAATCTCCCGGAGCAACGAATGCACGTTGTTCCCCCGGACCACCTGGGAAGCTAGCCGCTGGAGGTTGGAAGTCACTTTGAACTGGAGAAGATGCTGGCGGAGAGACTGAAGTGGCAAACCGGAAGGAGACACCGCCAATGGCGGTCCCGTCGATTGCCCGCAGTCCGGGGGCGACATCCACGCTCACACGTTCGTTCTCGAACAACGGTGCCCAAAGGTTGTAGACCATGGTCCTCTGATCATCGGAGAGGATCATCGTTCCGCGGTGGAGGCCGCTCTGGGAACCCTGGACGCGAATCAGGGTGGCCGTGACTGAAGATTGATCGATTACTTTGCCCGGCCGAAGGATGATGTTGGTTTCCTTCGACACATATGTGGAGCCTGGTTTCGGGAACACGTATTGATATCGAGTCAATTGTTGCGCTGCGCTGTTCTGAACAAGGAGAGCCATGGCACAACAGATGGTGAGTACTGGGGCGAAGCCTTTCACTCTGTGCTCCTCGGATTAGTGGGTAGGACGGGCTGCAAACGACTTCTACAGGACCGATGATTCATGCTTGTCTAGAATCAATATCATTGATGGTGTTCAGACATTCAAGAGACGGCGCATGGTTAATTGCGTACGAACAGGACTCGACGCCCTCAAACGGGCTGTAAGTTCGTGTTCACGTGCGCTTTTCTCCCGCAAGTGACGTGGTGTGCCTAAAATATTGCGATAGTCAAAAGTATGATATATCTTCGGAATACACCGTTTTGATCCACATCTGCCGAGGTAAGAACTATGAGAACGAGAGGGAAGGATATGCCATCAACTGTTCTTCGTCTTGCTGCAATGCTTCTCATTGCGCTGCAATGCAGCTATTCCCAGAATATCGTCTACGTTTCTCCGAAGCCGAATTCGAGTCTGGTTTCCCTGGAAACGAACATTATTCTACGGAGCTCAGAAGTGATTGACGCTAGTTCCTTGAGCGCTCGTTGCTTTGCTATCGCGGGTTCGAAAAGTCTCATTCACTCAGGCGCGTTCATACTCTCCGACGATGAGCGGACAATGGTGTTCCTGCCTTCGGAGCATTTCTCGGCGATGGAGTCTGTCACCGTTTCGGTGGGATCTGGGATCAGGACGAAATCTGGAAAGGACCTGGAGCCATTCAGCTTCCGTTTCACGACGACACCGTTGGTTGAGCCGCTGAACCGCATCTATCGTGTGACGGAAGAAGGAGAAGTTGTCCGAGCAGAAACGGTGCCTGCGCCCGCTGCATCATTGTCCAAAGCAGCCGCCGATTCCGTGCCAGTTGATTTCCCGAAATTCAGACTGGTTACGAGCGCCAATTCGGCGCCGGGATACTATTTCCTTGCAACGGCAGAGACTATGACGGGCATCGGGAACTTCCTGATGTTGGTTGACAACGATGGAAAGGTCGCAAAGTACAAACGCTTGCCAGGAGCTGTTCTCGATTTCAAGATGCAGTCTAATGGTTTGATGTCCTATGCCGAGCCGTATAGTCCATGGGGATATGCGGGAGGGGGAAGATCTGTCCACCGCGTTCTGGACTCAACATTTGCCGTTGTCGATAGCTTCAAAGCAGGGAACGGCTACGACGCCGATGGTCACGCCTTCATTCTCCTTCCAAACGGACATGCAATCCTCCATGCATACGATATCCAGTACTTTGACCTGAGCAAGATCATCCAGGGGGGGAATCCCAATGCGATCGTCGTAGGCTCCATTCTTCAGGAATTGGATCTCCAGAAGAATGTTGTCTTCCAGTGGAGGAGCTGGGACTACATTCCGATCTCCGACACCTACATGTCTACGGCCGCGTCGGCGTTTGATTACATTCATATGGACTCGCATGAGTTGGACGAAGATGGCAACTTTCTGGTCTCGTGCCGCAACACATGCGACATCACAAAGATCAATCGAATGACAGGAGACATCATCTGGCGCATGGGCGGAAAGAAGAATCAATTCACATTTATCGGCGAAAACGCGGCAAACGCTCCGACGTACTATACTTACGCGCACGGATTTAATCGGGCGCCGAATGGGAATTTCCTTTTGTTTGATAACGGCAACCTTCACAAAACACAGGTGTCGCGTGCTGTAGAATACAAAGTTGACCAGGTCAACAAAACTGCAACGATGCTGTGGGAGTACCGGCACACGCCGGATGTGTTTGCACCTCAACGTGGATCGGTTCAGCGGTTGGCGAATGGGAACACGGTGATTGGATGGGGCTCGGCGAGTTTCACAGGCGTCGGGAAAACCACGGTGACTGAGGTGACTCCAGATAAGTTAACGGTGTTCGAATTGGAATCGCTTGATAGGATGCCGAGTTTCGGTGCGCCGAAATATCTCTGGAATGCTCAGCTTTTCCCGGCTGCGGCAGCAACCAGGTATGAACTGCTTCCATCCGTCCAATACAGTTTCAAACAAAGCGATAGCATCAATACCGGCGTGTCTATTACCTTGATACAAGCGAACTTCGGCTACAACGCCGTTACGGTCAAGCGTTTCGAGTTTGGATCACTGAACCAGTCGTTTCCTGAACCGGTGCCTTTCGTGGAGCCATTTCGGTTCACGATTGGAAAATCTGATCTCTCCTCGTTCATAGCGGATGTCGCATTCGACAGCACCGTCGTCCAACGATATCCCGATATGAAGAGAACTGTCGTCTACTTCCGCGAAAAAGAAGGGAATGGGAAGTACCTTCCGCTCACTTCCGTCTTCGATGCTGCGAAAAACACTCTGACTGCCACAACAACAAAGTTCGGTGAATTCGTGATCGGTGTTCCTGATCAGATTGCTGCACCTTTGAACCCGACCCTCGTCGCGCCGCTGCCCGGTGCGAGGGTGAACCAGAACGCGTCGCTTCTGATCCGATGGAGCTCTTACGGCCACCTCACCGGGTCACATATTCAAATTGCCTCGGACTCTCTTTTCAAGTCGACCGTAGTGAATGACTCCTCCCTAGTCTCATCGTACTATATGTGGAAGGGGAGTGCGAAGGACTCAAGGTACTACTGGCGAGTCAGGGTGATGAACGAGGTTGGAAAGACCTCCTGGTCGACGACCGGCAGCTTCACGACCTCGCCACCGTTCATAACGATCACAAGCCCGGCATTGGCGGAAAGAGTCAATCTCTCGACATCATACGTCATCCGTTGGGATCTCAACACTGGTGACTGGGTACGAATAGGCTTGTTCCGGAACACTCAGCCTATCCAGAAGGTCGTCGATTCTGTAGAAAACACGGGGCGGTATGTCTGGAAGATTCCTGCAACTGGTATTCTTCCGGACTCAAGCTATACGCTTCGCATCACCAATCTCAATGACACGACGGTTGTCGGTGATTCTCCCAAATTTACTCTGCTGATAGCGACGGGCGTTCAGGACAAGGATGTCGTCCCGCTCACGTTTTCCCTTTATCAGAACTACCCCAATCCGTTCAATCCAACGACGGAGATTGTTTTCAGCCTGAGCGTCACAGTGAAGGCAACGTTGAGGATTTACGATATGTTGGGCCGCGAGATTGCGACGTTGATCGACGAGGAGAAGAACCCGGGTCGGTACACGGTGAGGTGGGACGCGGGCAAGGTTGCCTCTGGTGTCTACTTCTATCGGTTGATCGCCGGCGATTTTGTACAGACTCGAAGGATGGCACTTATCGAGTAGTACTCGCCAGATCCACAGAGTCGTTTGAAGGAAGGGCTCGAGTCGTCGAGCCCTTTTTGTTTGTTTTTTGAGGATGAGCAAATGAAAACCGACTGCAGTTTAAGCATGACGTGTCTCGTATCTGGATGCTTCCCCTTTAGCGAAACCGGCTGATGTCGCGCATGACCGACGGCCGGAGACATCAACCTTCTGATTGCCTCGCGGAACAGCCCGGATGAATCCCCGCAACATGACCTGCCTGAGAAAACGTGGTGATCCGTTCTAAGACGCATTTGTGTCCAACGTCACTAGCGGTGAATAGTTCTTGATTGAAAACAAAAAGGTACATAGTTTTTCCCCGATATTTCTACACCGTGCGAATCTCGATTGACCTCAGGCATGTTCTGGCATGATTCCAGAACCTTGCTCGGAATTGGGCCAAAAAAAGTAGCAATCAACCGGATCACCGAAAGCGTGCAAGAATCTCAGCCGCTTGCCGAGGAGGTCTCAGTGGTTTGCTCATTCCTGGTTCGCTGCAATCTCAGCCAAACGAGCATACAGCTCTCCAAGATTACCCCAACATTATTTCAGGATCGAGGTCTCTATGAAGGGTTCATTACGGCGGATATTTTCTCTAGGCGTTGTTGTGCTATTCATTGCGCAATACAATTCCATTGCGCAAACTATTACATCGACAGGCACGGGAGGTAACTGGGAAGTCTCGAGCACATGGATTGGCGGTGTAGTACCTTCCGCGAGCACTGACGTCGTTATCTCAGGGCCGGTTAGTTTTGCCACGGGACCGGTACCAGGTTATTCATGCAGAAACCTGACTGTTAATTCCGGAGGCGATCTTTCCGAGCGCACGGGATACTACGAAGGTGTTCAAATCCTGACGGTGAACGGCAACGTCACAAACAACGGGACGGTTCGCAATGTGGGATCGAGGGGTTTCGTGTTGAGAGTAAAAGGCAACATTACGAATAATGCAACCTGGACGATTCTCAGGATAGAGTTGAATGGTACGGGGACTCAAACCTTGTCTGCGGGGAGCGGGAAGAAGTTCGAATGCGCGGTGACGGTTGACACGACTGCTCGTCCTGCGATTGCTGCAGGATCAGACCTTGTCTTCACGGGGGGATTCGATCTGGGCAAGTCGACACTCGACATGAAGAGTTTTACCGTCTCGTTGAACGGAGCCGGTGCAAACATCTACAATGGCAGCGTGATCAATGCAAAAGATATCAGCGGCGCACCGGTAAAAGATCAATATGGAACCCCGGCCTATCCGATTCTGGACAACATTACATACGATGGTAGTCCGAACATCAAAGGTCGATTCCTGATCAACTCGAACGTCACTCTGAAAGGATCTGTGACAGTCAGTGATACCGTCGAGGAGAAGACAGGTTACTATGACTACGAAAAGACTTTGTGGATCAAGGGTGCTCTCGTCAACAATGGCATCATTCGGTCGGTCGGTCGCGGCATAGTCGTGAATGTCACCGGCAACGTCACGAACAACGGTAAGTGGACATTCAACAGAACTGAACTCAACGGAACCAGCGATCAAACGCTTCTTCTGAGCACAGGCAAGTTGTTTGAGTCCTCATTCAAATCCATGGACTCCCTGGGTTTGATTATTGCAGGTTCTAACCTTTCGTTCACGGGGGGATTCGATCTGGGGAGATCGACGCTCGACATGAAGAGTTTCGCAGTCTCGTTGAATGGTGCCGGTGCAAACATCTACAATGGTAACGTGATCAACGCAAAAGATATCAGCGGCGCTCCGGTAAAGGATCAGTATGGAACTCCGGCCTATCCGATTCTGGACAACATTACATACGATGGCAGCCCCAACATCAAAGGTCGCTTCCTGATCAACACGAACGTAACCCTGAAAGGATCGATCACAGTCAGCGACACTTTGGAGGAGAAGACAGGCTACTACGACTACGAAAAGACTTTGTGGATCAAGGGTAGTCTCGTCAACAATGGCATCATTCGGTCAGTGGGTCGCGGTCTAGCCTTGAATGTCACCGGCAACCTAACAAACAACGGCAGGTGGGTGCACGCGCGCACGGACCTCAGCGGCACGAGCAACCAGACCTTGACGCTCGCCGTGGACAAACTCTTTGAGGCTGCGTTCCGGGTCACGGATTCCCTGGGGATGATAGTCGCTGGCTCGAATCTCACAACGACGAGCTGGTTTGATTTGCGCAAATGCGTCCTTGATATGAAGAATTACTCGCTGACGCTCCAGGGTTCGGGCGCAACGGTCTACAGCGGTTTTGTCATCAACGTGAAAGATATCATCGGTGTGCCGTTAAAGGATCAATATGGGACCCCGGTCTATCCGACTCTCGACAATATTACATACGACGGGAATCCCAATATCAAAGGGCGATTCCTGATCAACTCGAACGTAACTCTGAAAGGAGCAGTTACTGTCAGTGATACCATTGAAGAAAAGACCGGATACTATGAGTACGAAAAGACTCTATGGGTCAAAGGCAATCTCGTTAACAACGGCACGGTTCGGTCGCTGAGTCGCGGCTTGGCTCTGGACGTGACCGGAAACGTCACGACGAACAAACCGTTCACCAACAATCGGATCCAGTTGGCGGGCAACGGCAACAGAACGATTGTCGACCTTATCAGCAAGGTCACCTATCTCTCCACGGGAGAGAAGGTTGTACTGTACGGCGAGAATTATCTGCCAAGTCTTTCAATCGATTCAAAGTCCAAGTGTCTGCTCGCGAACGGCTCGAATATCTACACGGCAAACGGCCTTCTCGACCCGGCGCTGGACAACTGGAGCTGCATCACGATCACAAAGAAGTTCACCGGGGTACAGGACTACCCATTTTTCAGATCAAGAATAAAGGTGCTGGCGAATGCGGCCATTGACTCGGTAAGGATCCAGTCATTCGGTCATCAGGTGCCGTCCACTTTCGCAGGAGCGGTCAAGTCCTGGTGGAGAGTGAGAACGTTCGCCAGCAATACCAGGCAGTCTTTCTCGTCAATGACATTCCTTTACGATCATGAATTGCTTGGAACGAGCACGGAACTTGGGTTGCAGATATATCAGTCGGTGGACAGCGGCATGACGTGGCAACAGGTATCGACCTCAATCAATACTGCGCGTGATACGGCTACAAATTCCATCAC
>JAPLFP010000259.1 GCA_026390585.1 Ignavibacteriales bacterium
GGATGCAACGCCCAACCTCTACTTGCGCCATACCTACGACGAAGGAACCCTGGAGATGATGAGCCCTCGAAAGGACCACGACTGGGTGGCGGGAATGATCGCGCGAATGATCGAATCGTTTGCATTGGCCTTGGACATTCCGATTCAGAGCATCGGATCGACTACGATACGGGCGTCAAAGGGCGGCCGAGGCATCCAGCCCGACAAGGCCTACTACTTCGCGAACGAACCTCGTGTGCGTTGCAGGGATACGTACGATCCTCAGAAGGATCCCCCGCCGGATTTGGCGATCGAAGTCGACGTGACGAGCACCTCGGTGCCGCGAATGCCGGTGCTGGCGAAGATCGGCGTGCCGGAGGTATGGCGGTTGGAACGAGGCCGCGTGCGGTTCTACCGGCTGAAATCGAAAGCCAAGTACGAAGCCGTGCAGCGCAGCATTGCTTTTCCGTTTCTTAAGCCTGCAGACCTCATGCGATTTGTGAACCGTCGCGCCGAGATCGGCGAGAACGCCGTAGTGCGCGAGTTCGTCGATTGGGCGAAGAAGGCGAGATCGCGAACGGGGCAATGACTGCGACTGCTATTCCCAGGGCAGATTCCAATGAACACGCAAACATTCTCAGAGACAATGGTACGCGAGCCGATATTCTCAAGGCAGGAGCAAGGCGTAGTTTACTTGTTTAGTCGCTATTGGGGCAAGATAGACATCTTCAAGAACAAGCGGATATGCAATATTCACACGCATTTCCCGGATTTCTCGGTCGAGGACATCCACACCGAGGAAGAGGAAGGGATTGAGTTTGAGTACGGCCTTAGTGACTTCCAGTTCCATCTGTATGGAGACCTGAAGAAGCTGAAAGATGATGGCATTAGGCTGCTGTATATCGTCTGTTGGGATGAAAACTATGATCGGGGAGACATGCGTCGACGTATCAGGAAACATTTCACGGGGAAGGTCATTTTCTTATGTCTCAGCAAATACTTTAGTCCTTGTGTCGAACGCGACTCGAATTCGTTGCGTGCCTCCTGGGTTTTCTCTGTTTCAAAGCAAATCAAGGAGACATACTCATTTGCACAAATAGAGAAAGACACCAAGAAATTGAAAGACCAGGGTGCCTTTGTAATGCGTGAAATGCGTGAGCCGAAAAACGGACTCTATCGGACGATAGGGTTCAACAAGGGCAATTTTGAATTCATTGAGTGTGATCACTGGAAAGCGATCCACTTCTTTACTACATCAACTCCTTTTCACGAAGACAATATCCCGTCCAAACTACTGGTTAAACCCAGTGGCTATCAGTCTTTTTCAGGATACTTTGACATTAAGTACGCCTTTGTCATCAAAAAAGGCGGAAAACCAGTGAAGAAGTACTTCACAGATTACTATTTCTATCCGTACGAGCCTGGCTACAAAGATAGTACCTGCTTCGTCTATTCACGGTTTAAGGAGTTCAGCTTCGAGCAAGGCATTGAGCTTTTTAGGTATCTGAAGTCCAAGTACGCTCTCGATGTGCGCGGCTCAAGGGTGATTGAGAACGCTGAGCATATCAGGGGAATTAACGGCATCGTTCGATAAGATGGGCCGGAGATGACGCAATGGCGGTGAAGAGGAAGGCCAAAGAGACCGGCCGGCGGGCCATGGCACAAGCCGTGCAAGGGCCTATTGCCGTACTGCCGCCCGGCTACGCCGAACTGCTGGAAGACCTCAAAAATCGCATCCGCCAGGCCCAGGTCCGAGCGGTGGTGGCCGCCAGCCGGGAGTTGATCCGGCTCTATTGGGACATCGGCCGGGAGATCGTCCAACGGCAGGAGCGGGAAGGCTGGGGCGCCAAAGTCACAGACCTATTGGCGGTCGATCTTCAAAAGGCATTTCCTGGCGTGGCTGGCTTTTCGCGGGCCAACATCCACCGCATGCGGGCGTTCTATCTTGCTTATAAGAAAGAACTTACAATTGTCGCACAGGTTGTGGGACAATTAACGGCTGCAATTGTCGCGCAGCCTGCACGACTATTGTCAATCCAGCCTGCCGACGATCGAGCAGTTGGAGAGCGAATTGAAGAGAATCGAGATCAATAGGTCCAGCGAGGCAGGTGCCAAATGAGCCGACGCAAGATTGTCGACAGCGACGCCATCGCCGATTTCTGTCGGCGGCATCACATCCGCAAGCTG
>JAPLFP010000133.1 GCA_026390585.1 Ignavibacteriales bacterium
TGTAGAGACCGATCCTTGTAGAAAAAGGAAGTCCCGCTTCAAGCACTGCTTGAAGCGGGGCTTTTTGTTTCATCTCACCATCTGTTTCTCAACGCGTCAATCGATTGGCTCCTTCTTGTAGTCTTTGGCTGCTTTCACGAAGTCCCTGAAAAGCGGGTGAGGATTGATCGCGCGCGACTTGAGTTCGGGGTGGAATTGTCCTGCGACGAACCAGGGATGACCCTCAAGTTCAATGATTTCAACCAGAGAGTTGTCGGGCGATACGCCGCTGAATACCATCCCCCCTTCCGTCAGTTTCTTCCGAAACTTGTTGTTGACCTCGTATCGATGACGATGCCTCTCCGAGATGAGCTCCTTCCGATACGCCTTGAATGCTTTGCTTCCTTTCGCGAGGATACACGGGTAGGCGCCGAGTCTCATCGTGCCGCCCATGTTCTTGACCCCTTTCTGGTCCATCATCAAATCAATGACATTGTTCTTCGTCTTTTTGAATTCCGTGCTGTGCGCCCCCTTCAATCCGCACACATGTCGGGCGAACTCGATGACGGCACACTGAAGACCGAGACAGATGCCGAAGAACGGGATGTTGTGTTCACGCACGTAGCGGATCGCCTCGATCTTCCCTTCGATACCTCGCTCACCGAACCCTCCCGGCACCAGAAGTCCGGCCACATCTTTGAGATGCCGTTCTGCCCCTTCGTGCTCGATATCTTCCGCCTTGACCCAACGAATTTCCACCTTCACATCATTGTCCGCCCCCGCATGAATGAATGCCTCTGTGATACTTTTGTACGCATCCAACAAATCAGTGTACTTCCCGCACACAGCGATGGTCACTTTGCCGATTGGATGTTTAATCCGGTTGACAAAACGCGTCCATCGACGGAGATCGGGAGCACCGCACTTCAGGTTCAGTTTCTCGATGACGATATGCGGGAGCCGTTCCTTCTCAAACACGAGGGGAACTTCGTAGATGGACGGCACATCGCGCCCCTCGATAACGGAATCGGATTCCACATTGCAGAACAGAGCGATTTTTTCGCGCAGTTCACGGCTCAGGTGTTTCTCCGACCGACAGATGAGAATGTCCGGCTGGAGTCCGATCTCCAGCAGCGTCTTGACACTGTGCTGCGTCGGCTTCGTCTTCAGTTCCCCCGCTGAGCGGATGTACGGTACCAATGTCACGTGAATGTTCATCACGTTCCGATGACCACGACTCAGTGTGAATTGACGAATCGCCTCGAGGAATGGAAGGCTCTCGATGTCACCGACAGTGCCTCCGATTTCCGAAATGATCACGTCATACTTGCCGGTTGAGCCGAGAGCGGAAATGCGTTTCTTGATTTCATCGGTGATATGCGGAATGACCTGGACCGTTGCACCGAGGTAGTCCCCCCGACGTTCCTTCGTGATCACCTCATAGTAGATCTGCCCCGTCGTCGCATTGTTTTGCCTCGTGGTGCTCACGTCAAGAAAACGTTCATAGTGCCCGAGGTCAAGATCCGTTTCTGCTCCGTCATCCGTCACATAGACTTCGCCGTGCTGAAACGGGTTCATTGTGCCCGGGTCGACATTGATGTAGGGGTCGAATTTCTGAATCGTGACTCTCAGCCCGCGTGATTTCAACAAGAGGCCGAGCGAAGCGGCTGCGATCCCTTTCCCCAGGGAGGAGACCACACCGCCAGTGACGAAAATGTATTTGACGTGGTTTTTTGCCATGGCTTTCGTTCGTAGGAAGACGGTTATTGAACTATCTGTTCGATCGCAGCATGCCAATGACACGCACGACGTCATCGCGTGTGTCGATGGGAACGCTGTCATGTTGCGTGATGCCAACCTTGATCTTGTGTCCGTTTTCGAGAATTCTCAGCTGTTCCAGCCTTTCCGATCGCTCGAGGTTGGATTCCGGCATCGAGGCGTACTTGAAAAGGAATTCTCGCCGGAAGACATAGATCCCAATGTGTTTGTAGAAGGTGCTTTGACTGAGCCATTGAGATCGATCATTTGCATCGCGTACAAAAGGAATCTCGGACCGAGAGAAATAGAGCGCAAACCGGTCACTGCCGAAGACGACTTTCACAACACTCGGATTGCGGAGCTCTTCCAGTGACTCGATCTTTCTCACAAGCGTACCGACCTCGGCCGCCGGGTCGTCGAGGACGACACGAATAGCCTGATCGATCATCTCGGGGGCAATGAGTGGCTCGTCCCCTTGTACGTTGACATAAATATCACCAGGCACATCGTGTGCGACCGCCGCGACACGATCACTCCCGCTCTTGATATCGGGTGATGTCATGATGACATCGCCACCGAACTTCCGAACGACATCCGCAATGCGTTCATCATCCGTCGCCACGACAATTTGGCTCGGAAGCGTCGCAAGCTTCACCCGTTCATACACTCTCTGAATCATGGGCTTCCCCAGGAGATCCACAAGCGGTTTCGCGGGAAGCCGTTGTGATGCATAGCGCGCTGGGATCACTGCAATGACATGTGCCATCGTTATCGATCGCCTATGACTTTGGGAACCTTGAAGAACTTTTCCGTCTTCGCTGGAGCGTTTTTCAGAGCGTCCTCTGTCGCCAGCCCGGGCCTTGCGGCATCTTCACGGAAAACATTCGAAAACTCAATAACATGAGAGAGGGGTTCGATCGCGCTTGTATCGAGTTTATTGAGTTGTTCCATGTACGCGAGGATCGAGTTCAGCTGCGCGGTCAGCTTGCCTTTTTCATCCTCGGTGAACTCCAAGCGTGCCAACTCTGCGATATGCTCCACATCTTTAATAGTGACGGACATCCGATCCTCTATTCTGGTTGAATGTAGTTTCTCGCAATGGCTTCCTGGACCTGCTTCATGAGACGTTCTTCGCCATCTCTCCCATCGAAACCCTCGATGGAAATCGGTTTGTCGAATACGATTTCAATGTCAGCAGGATTGACCCGCAGCGATCCCCGTGGAAGAATCTTAAATGTGTTGTTGATCGTCACGGGTACAACCGGCATACCTGCCTTCACAGCGAGCGAGAAAGCGCCACGTTTCAGAGACTGAAGATTGCCATCTCTCGTGCGGGTCCCTTCCCCAAACAAAATCACCGACGCTCCGTGACGCATACGTTCTGCAGCTTCATCGAGGCTTTTCATGGCATCGCGAGCATTTCCCCGGTCGATCGTAATATAGTGGCCATATTTCAGAGCCCAACCCCAGATCGGGATGCGGGTCAGTTCCTTCTTCAGAACAAAGCGAATGTCGTCAGGAATACCAACGACAACCGCCGGAATGTCAAACGCGCTGGCATGGTTCGAGACATAGATGTAGTGCTTCGACAAATCCAGTTGATCAGAACCTTTCGTGTGAACCTTGATGCCAAACATCCACAGAATCAGAGCTGACCACAGACGAGCCATGGTATGGAATGTCCGGCCCGTTCGATCGATGGGCGCGGACAACAGAGCTATGATCGAGATCGGTATTGCAGCCATACCGAGGAGGAGAATCTTGAGCGCGGTGAAGATCATTGAGCGCCCCCCGCACGCGGTGAAGATGACTTTGTCCCGATTGACCGGACACGCTTCTCGATGGAAGGGTGACTGTGAAAAAGAAACTCAACGACAGGATGCGGCGAAACATCCGCAAGATTGATCCTCGCCAACTTCTGCAAGGCATTCGCAAAGGCCTCACCATTGTTGGTCAGCGATATCGCATACCGGTCAGCAGCCCTCTCGTGGGAACGGGAAATGGCGTTGGTGAGCGGGGACGCCAGAAATGAATACACACCAAGCCATAGTGCAAGCAGGGGAAGTGCTGCCAGTTGGTCGATGCTCGCAAACCCAAACCACGGGAGGCTCAGTTCATAGGCTTGCGCCGTAAGAGAGAGGCCAAGGAAACTGCTCACCGTTCCGATCCCCAACATCATCCACAGATGCTTGAGTTTGTAGTGACCGAGTTCGTGGGCAAATACGGATTCGATCTCGTCGTTACGGAAGTTCGCGACGAGCGTGTCGCCAAGAATGATCCGCTTTGACTTGCCGATGCCCGTGAAAGCTGCATTCGCCTTTTTCGTGCTCTTGCTCATGTCAAATACATAGACCCCCTTCACGGACATTCCAACAGATTGACACAACCCCAGGATGATCGACCTCAGTTCGCCGTCTGGAAGCGGCTTGAAGGTATAAAAGAGCGGAAAAATAAGCACCGGAGCGAGCCTTGCGAGCACAACAGAAAAGAAAAACAGCACCGACCCGACGGGTAACCACCACATCGAACCGAACGACTTCAGACAGAAGAAGAGCGCCAGCAACAATGGCAAGGTGATGGGGACACTGACAAGGAATCCTTTGAATCCTTCCCACAACCAGGCCCGGAATGTCTGGTTGGAGAGGTTGTATTTATGTTCAAGATAGAAGGCGGAATAGAATTGAAGTGGTGCTGTCAGTGCCATTTCTGCAAGACCCAACAGAGCTGCGAACCCCAAAAGAGCCAGGTAGTCATTGCTGACATACGATCGTACAAAACTCTCAAATGCGACTGTTGTCCCGGTGGCGACGAGGGCCAGACTGAGAACAAAAAAAAGCACCGACCCCATCAAGCTCGCGATGAGTTTTATCTTCGCATAGTGCTTCGCAGTTGCTTCAGATCGTTGCGGAGGAGTGAAGATTCCGGCTTGGGGAGAATTCGGGCTTGAAGAGTCTACAGCATCAGCGTGCGCATCGTGTCGCTCAGTGAGGTAAACTGCTTGCTCCATGAAGCGGCTGACTCAAGGGGTGGGCTACATAGTGGTTTGCTTAAAATACCAAAGGGATGGGTGAAAAGCAAGGCAGTCTTCGCTCGGCGCGTGTTCAGTCTCACGGACACGACTGTCGGCGCTCGGAGGATCCTATCGACTTGGCCTGTACTATTGTCGCGTCGTGTGTCGCGACAGGTTACAGAAACGGTTCATCTCACTCGTAGAGCAAGTACTTCTCCCTCTTCGCTTTGAACGTGGAACAATCATCGCTCATCGTCTTCAATATTTCTTTGACCGGTTTCCGGCTTAGAAGCGCTTTGCGCAATTCACTGGATCCTGCTGCCTTGTCGAATGATTCGGTACGTTCAGGCTTCGCACGGTCAAAGATATCTTTATGCGGGAAAAGCCTTTGAAGTGCATCGAGCACCGAAACTTGAACGCCGGTCATGTCCAGATTGTCACGTTCGGTTACATGGATTTGCACGCCGAGAAACCTCGAACCGGCCGTATCGAAATAGAAAGGCCGATACGACAACGGCCTGAATTGCACTCCCCCAATTCGCTGAAGATTCAAATACTCCGCCAGCTTTTCGCCGTCAACCCATGACGCTCCGACCAGCTCAAATGGCAGCGTGTAGCCAACGCCCTGGTTGGCTGTTCCAAGTTCGCCGAGAAGTCCGGTCATGACATAAAACATTGGGGTCGTGGCATGTGGGATGTGCGGAGAGGTTGGCACCCACACCAGACCCGTCTCATCCCACCACATCGCCCGTTTCCATCCCTCCATCGGGACAACAACAAGGTTGCATTTCACTCCGTTTTGAAGCCATCCCTCCATGTTGATCATCTCGGCAAGCTCTCCGGCTGTCATTCCATAGACATAGGGAATCTGATACGCACCGATGAATGACTTGTATTTCAAGTTGAGCATGGGGCCTTCAACTCTCGTGCCGGTGAGCGGATTCGGACGATCAAGTACCACGAATTTCACGTTGTTTTCCGCTGCAGCTTCCATCGCCAATCCCAATGTGGAGATGTATGTGTAGGAACGAACGCCGATGTCCTGAATATCATAGACCAAAACATCGATGCCCCTGAGCATGTCCTTCGTCGGCTTTCTCGTTCTTCCGTACAGCGAATACACCGGCAAGCCCGTTCGGCTGTCGTTGAAGCCATTGACTTCCTTTCCTCCCTCAACATCCCCCCGAACACCATGCTCAGGTCCGAACAATGCGACGAGCCTGACTCCGGGCGCATCATGCAGAATATCGACCGTTTGCTCCAGGTCTGAACTGATCCCTGTGGGATTCGTGATCAACCCCACGCGCTTCCCTTTCAGGATATCGAAACCGCGATCACGCAAGACATCGATGCCGGGTTTGACGTGCGAACTGCTTTTCACCGAGGTTTGGCGCGGGAACGCAGACGGCAACGATGTTGCAAGGATAACGAAGAGAGCAAGAGTCCGCAGGACAATCCGAGAGGTCAGAGATTTCATTGTTGGCTATTCACTTTCCGGGATGGTGACCGATACTTTCTGAGAACAGAGCGCGACGCGACAACGAGGTACACGAGACACAACAGTCCGGCAGCCGTGAGGATCCACGCCAGCACGGTGACGGGTCCATCCAGTACGACAGAGAGACCAAAGAGGAGAAGCGCCATGAGGCTGATAAGTAAGATTCTCTTCAGTTCTTCAGCCGTTGATTGTCTTTCTTGATCCTGTTGAGGCGATTCCACTATGAACAATACCAACTTATGGGAGAGAGTTCTTGTCCAGAACCCAGTTCTTGACGAGAGCGAGATCCGCAAACAGTCTCATCAATCGCTCGACGGCTTCGTGGCTCATCGCGAAGAACATTGTTGATTGGAGTTGACCCACGTCATCGGGACAACTCTGGCTGACGCTTTTCAGGAGCGAGGACGCTTTTTGGATGCCCGCTTCCACCTCCGAAGACAACTTTTCGTATCCATCGCCATCCGGTCCGATGCGCTTCATAACCCCCGCAGACTTCGTGATGAATTTCGCCAGGAAGATCGCCTCCTCAAAGGCTTCCATCTTCTGGTCTCGCCGGGCAGCGTCGAGCAAATGGCCAACGTCGTTGGGGAAAAACAACTTATGATTCAAAGAGCGCTCAAGCTCTCGTATGAAATCGAGCGTTTGGGGTCGTACAACCATTGTTCAGTTCATCCTCGTACGGGAAAAATATAGGGGGATAACAAGCGATATGCAAGACAAACCGACCAGTTCGGCGGAGCGAGGGGGAGAGTCAGAAATCCATCGACGCACAGAACTCTGACCAGCGGGTGGTCAGACGTCGATTACTTTTTCTTCCACTGTTCGAAGAGCCGTTCAAACTCATGAATCGGAAACTTCGTCGCCGCATAGTCACCTTTCTTGAGCCTCTGTCGAAGTGCTTCATACAACACAATAGCACACGCGACAGAGACGTTGAGACTCTGAATCATCCCGAGCATAGGGATTTGGATGATTCCGTCGGCTTCCTGGGCCGCCTCATCCGAGACTCCACGGTGTTCATTGCCGAAGACAAATGCCACCCTTTGCGTCAAATCGAGATCATAGATCGATTGCGCTCTGTCATCGAGCCGTGTCGCATAGATCAGGAAGCCTTCGGAGTGGAGCCGCTCGTAGCAGTCGTCGACAGATTTGAACTTTCTTCGTTCCACCCATTTTCCGGCACTGGCAGAGCTTTTTTTGCCAATCTTGGGGAACGCGTCAATATTATAGAGTAGCTGTGCTTCGAGGACCCCTGCGGCATCGCACGAACGAAGCATCGCGCTCACATTATGAGGGTCATGAATGTTCTCCATGATGACAGTCAGGTCTGGTTGACGGTGCCGCAGAACCGCTTCCAGTCTGGCAATTCTGCGCTCACTCGCCATGATGTCGGCTCCTCAGCAGTTTTCTCAGCTCGTCTCGGCGCGTCTGCAGCAGGAGCACCGACCCGATCACAGCAATTCCTCCACCAATCTGAACTGCGCTGATCGCTTCCCCGAGAGCAAGCCACGCGACCGTGATCGCCACAACGGGCTCGAGCGTGGTGATGATTCCTGCTGTTGTCACCTCGAGAAGTTTCAATCCACTCGCGAAACAAATGTAGGGAAGCAATATGGAAGCGATGGCGAATCCCAGAAAAATCCCCCAGTCGCTGAGACCATACCCTTTCGAGAGAACGACCCATGGTGGATTGACGAAGAGCCAGAACACCGTGGCGAAACCCAGCGCTGTCACCAGCATCGTCCAGACTCCGTAGCTACGGAGCAAGTGTTTCGATGCAATCAGCATGAAGGCATATGTGAGCATCGACACCGGAGCACTGACAGCGGCCCACCCTGCCAGCTTGATGTCGCTCCACGAACCTCCGCTCACCGCTAAGAAACATCCACACAACGCCAACGACAGGGAAATGACTTTGATGCCGGTGAACTCCTCCTCCTTGCTGATCACCACGGCATAGATCATCACAAGAACGGGGGCGGCATTCTGGACAAGAATTGCCGTCGCCACCGTCGATTC
>JAPLFP010000069.1 GCA_026390585.1 Ignavibacteriales bacterium
ATTGGCGCTGCCGCCGTTGAATGTGAACACTCTTTTCGAATACGGATCGAAAAGAATGGCGTCGGGATTGCGCTGTTTCAGTTTGATGTTCGCCAGCACTTTCAGGGTCTTGAGGTCAAACACCGTCACCGACGAATCACGACCGTTACTTGTGTAGCCGCGGCCCAATTCCTGGGCGAGAGCAATGCCATGTACACCAATCGTACTGGGGATTTCCCCAACGACTGTCTTCGACTCAGTGTCAAAAACCATGACGCGCGTAGCGTGCGAGAGATACAACCGATGAGCTGTCGTATCGACAATCGCATAATCCCATCCCCCCTCACCGCCGATCTTCACCTTATCGACAACCTTGTAACCTGACTTCGAGTCTTGTCCCAATGCCAGAGCGAGGGTGAGCAGAAGCACGGTGCAGAGAATGAGCAAGCGCGGAGTTTTCATGCTGACCTTTCCAGTTGGTGTAGCACCAACCTTGATGTGTGAGGAAATGAATGGTCTCACGCGCATCTCGAGCGGTGTTCCTCGAGGACGTCAGTTGACCGAGGTATCCTTGATCCGAGACTGTGTTGAGACAAGCGGCCAATGAATCGGAAATCCCGAAACATACGATCGAAAGATACCGCAACTTGATGAAAAGAGGGTGAAAAAGGCGATCCATCGTGCCGAAACACGGATGGTCCGTCCCACAGGAGCCAAAATATGCGGGATTCCGCTGTCGCAGCTCTTGGTTGCTCGAAAAGTATCAAGAGATCAGTTCTGCCGTCGTTTCGAGGTCAGTTCCGGATACTTCTTCCGAAGATCGCTCACGATGAAATCAAAGGCCTCCTGTGGGGTTTCAGCAAACCGGAAGAGTTTCAGATCCTCCGGGTTTATGAGTCCCAAGTGCACAAGGTTGTCGAAGTTCATCGTTTTTTCCCAGTGCTCTCTGCCATAGAGAACCACAGTCACCTTTTTCTTGAGCTTTTGGGTCTGAACAAGTGTTAGCACTTCAAACAACTCGTCAAAGGTCCCAAAACCTCCTGGGAACATCACCATTGCCTTCGAAAGATAAACGAACCAAAGTTTGCGCATGAAGAAGTAGTGGAACTCGAAATTCAGATTGTCCGACACATAAGGATTCGAAGTCTGCTCGAAGGGCAAGCTGATATTCAGTCCAACGGACCTGCCGCCAGCCAGCTTCGCCCCTCTGTTGGCCGCTTCCATGATCCCGGGTCCACCCCCTGACGAGATCACAAGCCGATTCTTCTCCTTCAGGCCGCTCGACCATATCGTCAGGAGTTTCGCCAACTCGACGGCATCTTCGTAGTATCTCGACATCTCCAGTTGAATCCTTGCAGCTTCAAGGTCTTTCTTTGCCGAAGAATTCGGAGACTTTATTGACAGATCCTTCCAGGCTTTGAGTGCTTCTTTTCGGGGCTTCACTCGCGCCGAACCGAAAAACACAATCGTATCCTTGATACCCTCTTTTCTGAATCTTCTTGCCGGTTCAAGAAACTCAGAGATGAGTCGAATGACTCGGGCATCAGGGCTGTTAAGAAACTCGAGGTTGTGATAGGCCTTCATAGTCTTATGCAGTTGTTTGGACAGTTTCAATTATCATATATGAAGTTAAATAGATCTATCTCTTAATGCACCAGAGCACAGTCAAGTTGCCCAGATCACCTGTGAATCAATCACGAGCTTGATTTCATTCTTGCCATTGAGAAAATGCAGCCCTTCATGGGATGTTTCTGAACCAGTTTTCACATAACCCAGACCCAGACACTCATGAGAATCCCTCAACCTTACCGCACTCGTTATGCTCCCCCACTCTTCAGGTCCATGATAAATTCCTTCCGGAAGTCTTTCGGGCAATTCCGTCATCTTAAGCCGTACCAATCTCCGTTGGACCTTCTTGTACGTGTCCAATCGTGCGACAACCTCTTGGCCAATGTAACAACCCTTTGTGAAGCTCACAAGATGAAGCAGTCCGGCTTCCAGCGGATTATATGATGCCGAAAGTTCGCTTGGAAAGCCAGGTATTCCATGTCTCACCCTGAACTCTTCATAGTCACTCACCTCACTCTGCACAAATCCAACATCCTGTAGCCACCTGATCGCAGCATCAAGCACTTCCATGGTAGCAAGTACATGCACCAACTTCACCGATCCAAACGTTTCCTCAAAGACTCGGCAATCGCTTAGATGAAGCGGTCGTATCAGACCCCCTATGTCTTGTGTTGAATCATAGACCATAAGATGTTTGAACTTGTTAGTTAGTACCCTCACTGTGATGTTTTCCATGATGACATACTTCTCGATCCATTGCTTCAGGATCAAAGGGTCTGTCGATTGACCGACGACTAGCAAACCCTCCCCACCATGGTGAAGCACCGAAACAACATCGACAATTCGTCCCTTCTCGTTCGCTAGCACAGTCTGTACAGAGCCATCAGTATTGAGTTTGGCAACATCATTCGTGGATATCCTTTGGAGCAGGTCGAGGCTCTCCGATCCCAGAAGGGACACAATCGCTCTCTCACTGACGTCGACAAAGCTTCCTCTCTTCAGCATTTAATTTCTCTTTGTCTTGATAGTAGACATCGCCTCCAATCGAGTTCTGACAAACGTATCTATTATTACTCGTGTGATAAAAATACGCTCCTGTATGCAAAGTAAAACACGAGGGTAGACTGTCACGACACGCGCAGCTCCTTCCTGCTCAAGGTTGAGGAGAGTGATCTCAGCCGGTGCATTGAAACGAATTGGAGTAAGAGTCAGCCCCAATCCATTCGTGACACTAACAGCCATTTGGCCAACCTGAAAAAGTCCGCTTACATAATTTGACTCTAAGGTCGCCGGAGCGAAGAGGAATAGTCCTGGGACTCCAAACGCCAAACCTCCGCCGTGAGTATGCCCGGCAACAAAGAGGTTGTAGCCGTTCTGACGAGCAAATTGAACAAGCTCTTCGGCTGGTTGATGGACCAAGAAGATCCAGTAGGTTTCGTCCATACCGGCTGTGAGGCGCTCCAGCACCCTTTTTCTCGGTCTCTGTAGATAGGTATATGTGACAACCGAAATTGCCACCCGAGCACTGTCCACATTAAGCACGATTGTGCTGTCTTCGACAACCTTGACGCCGCGTCTCCCCAATGCATCCAAAACCATGGGTTTGTCGGAGAAAATCTCATGGTCTCCAACGGCCGCAATTGTTCCGAATCGAGACCTGAGACCGCCCATGATCTCCGCCGCAGACTCGATGTAGCGTGTCCCCGAAGTGACAAGATCACCTGCAAAGAGAACTATGTCGGGACGCAGCGAATTGACCGTTGCAACATATTTTCTCAGATCGTTCGGTGTTGTCCTACCATCCTCTTGAACATCGGATATCTGTGCGATGCGGAATCCATGCAGGGATCTGAATTCCGGGGGAAGAACTACTTTGTGCTCAACAACCCTCACGGACCATGTATCGCGTGCAATCGTTACCAGAGAATAGGGCGTGATGCTCACCGCCAAAACAACGTAGATGAGTGAGCTATTGCGTCGAAACCATCCTTGCGCGGTCAGGACAAATCGGAGAATAGCGAATTCGATGAAGTCAAGAAGAGCAAAAACCATGAACAGCTGAGCGACAATGACCAGTGCAATCCAGAAGGGATAGCTGAAGAGAAGATCAATGGCCAAGCTGTCGCCTGCAAACGCTGGGATGGCCCGTCTGCCGACGATGAGGTATGAAATGGCATATACAAAAGGCAAGATAGTCACCCACACGTGGAAACCCACGCTCACGTTACGCAACCATCTCCTGTCCCATGTCGTGAGCTCACACAGAGCCTTGAATACCTTTCGCCACACATAGAAATTCATGGCAGCGATTGGAAAGAAGACAACCAGGGCAAACGCTAGCGTCCAGGGCATTCAGTGGGCTATTTCTTCTCAGTTGTGCGTGGGTTCCTTGCTATAATGCTCATGTAGAAACTCCTGAAGATCCTCGAACGTCCGGAACGTCTTGGTCGCGCACCCCAGCACCCAGCCGGGAATATCCTGAAGTTTCATCTGCGTGACCATGTAGACAGGCTTTCTAACGAAGCGAGCCATCGTCAGTTCACCCTTTGTTCCTGCTCCACGCTGAGCGCTTTCATCCCAGTTGCAGATGACATAGTCTGACCGTTCAGCTATCTCGCGACAATCGCTGTCAATCAGATCACGTACGAGTTCCGTGTATTTTTCAATGTCTTCATTTTTGAGATCGCGAAATCGCCCCGTGGGGTATTTCTTTGCCAGGTACTCGTCGCTTTCCTTGTTTGGATTGTATGCAAAATGTCCCAAGTTCTTTAGCACCCACTCCTCCATCACACGTCTCCAATCTGCTCCTTCTCCCTTGGCAAACTCCATTCCACCCGATAAATAAACCCGAAGGGTTTTAGGAAATGTCACATGCCCTCCACAAAAACGTCGCCGTATGCATCAATTCCACATTCATCCCTTTTTCTCTCAGTCCATGCTGAATTTGAAGCATGCATCCAGGATTGCCTGTGACAATAACGTCAGGACGAATCTTCTGAATGTTTTCCACCTTGCGATCGAGCATTTTCATCGAATCATCATAGCGGACGATATTGTATATGCCAGCGCTACCACAACACCATGAAGCCTCAGGCAACTCGACGTATTCTATTCCTGGCACAGATTTCAGGAGTTCCCTCGGTTGGACGCTGATCTTCTGCGTGTGGACAAGATGACACGCATCGTGGTAACTCACGCGTCTCCCTCTGAGTCCCTTGGCAACGGAGCCCGTGGTTTGGACAACGCCCTTTTCTTCCACGGGTTTTGCCGGCCAGAATCCTGTTTCAACAAGAAACTCTGTGATGTCTTTCGTCTTGCTCGAAACACGTCTCGCTCGATCACCCCACTCTGGATCATCAGAGAAAATGTGTCCATACTCCTTCATGAAGGCGCCGCAGCCGGCCGAGTTCAACACGACATAGTCCAGGTCATCTCTGTCAAATAGTTCGATGTTGTGCTTAGCCATCTCACGAGCAGCCTCGAGACCACCATTGTGAGCCTGGAGAGATCCGCAACACGCCTGCCCCTTGGGCACAACAACCGCACAGCCGTGATGCAGCAACAACTTGACGGTATCCATGTTAACGTCCGCAAACGCGACGTCCATAATGCAACCCGTGAGAAAGCCAACCCTGAAGCGTGGCTTTCCCACAGGTAAAATGACCTCGGGCAGCTCATCGCTCGAAAATTTCCGTGAAATCGAGGGACTGAGCGGTTGAATGGCGTCGAGCTTTTTCGAGAAGATTCTCAACAATCCCGTCTTCAGCAGAAACCACTTCAATCCTGTGATCTCGTAAAGCCGCATGAACCGGGCGAGAACCTTTAACCGACTCTGTCGCATGAACGTCCATTCCATCATCACTTTCTTCGTAAAACGCGTCGTGACGCTCTCGAATCCACCGCGAGCGATTTGTTCTCGCGCTGCTTCCACGAGTGAGCCGTACTTCACACCTGCCGGACATGCAGTCTCACATGCCTGGCAATCGAGGCAGAAATTCATCTCGCGCACAAATCCATCCGTGATAGGCAGTTCACCGTCCGCAACAGCTTTGATGAGCCGGATCCTCCCCCGCGGCGATGACTTTTCAAGACCCGTCAGCGCATATGTTGGGCATGTCGGCAGACAGAGACCGCAATGCATGCAATTCATCAGGACATCGTAGTTCGGAATATCAACGCCCTGGAATGCAGATGAACCTACATCAGCAAGACTCATAGTTTCTTCATATAGATCAACTGCAATAGTACCAACTGCGAAGCTCCAGCCGAAGGAGCAATTCCCCTCACCTATTTCAGAAGGTTCTTCTTCAAGAATGCCAACGCCGCCTTGTGAGCATCAGCTGCCGCATCCTTGTCGAATTTGGGGTTGCTCGGATTGGCAAAAGCATGATCAGCATCGTACGTCTTGACTGTAAGTTTCTTCGAGGCTCTCTTCATGTTCGCCTCGAATTCCTTCACTTTGTCAGTATTGATCCAGCCGTCCTTTTTTGCAAAGATGCCAAGGACCGGACCATTGATAGTCTTCAGCTTCTCGACGTCCGTCTCGGGCATTCCATAGTACATCACACAGGCTGAAGTCTGTTTCCCCACCATCAGCGCTGTCTGCAATGACCATCCGCCGCCGAAGCACCATCCGATCGTGCCGACTTTTGCCTTCGAGCCGACGTAGTCCAGAGCACCCCTGATGATCGCACGAATGCGCTCCTCTTTCGCCTCTCCCATGTACTTTCCAGCTTCTTGTTGTGTGGTTGCGACTTTGCCGTCATACAAATCAAGAGCAATGACATTTACGTTACCGAGTTCCTTTTGCAGTTTTTCAGCTTCCTGCTTGATGTAGTCGTTGAGCCCCCACCATTCGTGAATCATGAATATCGTGGCATTGGTTTCCCTGGCTGCTTTGATTTCAAATCCTCGCCCGTCCACACCATCGGCAGTCTTAAAGGTGATCTCTTTTCCATTCTCAGGGACAAATATGAATGGAAGCGGCTCTAGGTGGGCCGAACGGAACTTCTCGTCACTCGCCAGCATAGCGAACTCAGCTGTCGATGTTAGTGAACAACATGACTTTCCAGCCTGAGCGAACAACGTCAACGGCAACAACAACGCGAAGAACAAGATCCTTTTCATACGTGCTTCCTCCAGATGACTTGGTTAGTGAGGTTTTTGGAATACAACAATTCTGTTGGTATTGGTCCCAGCCCGATTATTGCCGATCCCCCAAATGTGGGAGGTCTTGGTGAATCGCTGCTGGTTGATCAATATCCCCGCACAGCGAAAACCGACTCTGAGGCCTATGGGAACAACAATCTCATCGAGCCTCAAGTTTCGCTTGCGGACCTCACCAACCTCAAATGCAACAACACCCTCCGGTCGCACAACTCTGAAAAGCTCCAGAAGAACCCTTTCCATTGCAGATGTCCATGTTTCAACC
>JAPLFP010000309.1 GCA_026390585.1 Ignavibacteriales bacterium
CCCTTTGCAATTTCAACTGCCCCACCAAATGACCAATTATTTAGCCCACCTGACTCACGAACATTGCCCTCTTGCCCCACGCTATCGGTCACGTTCGGATAAAGTCTTCCCCCCAGAGTGTCTGCAAGATAGAGCTGGTACGGAATGTTGTTGTCGAGAAGACTTTTTCTGTCCGCCGCAGACATACCGTTGAGGTTCACATCTGGTGTGAGAGATTCGACGAGGGAGTTGCTTGGGTTGAATCCTTTGAACGATGCAACAGTTGAATAGTTGGCAACCCTGGCGAAACCAAATGCAAACACAAGACTTCCTCTTTGTGTTGGCACCGGATAGACCAAACCGATGTTGTTGAGATTCGTGACACGATCGTTCGCATTAAGCATGTTCCCGAAAAACGTCGCATCGTTGTTATAGCCCGAATTCAGCATCCCGACTGAGAATTCATAGCTGCGCAATGATCCGAGTCCCGCCGGGTTAGTGAAAAGAGCAGAATAGTCATCGGCAAGGCCGGTGGCGACATTTCCCATTCCAGCTGAACGCGCCCCGACGCCGAGGTTGAAAGTCGAAAATCGAAGAGCATCTTCAGCGAATTGCGCCCTGAGAGATCCTGTTGTTACGAGTACTGCCAATGCGAAACCCAGAACTGTGCGGATAATCGATATTGACTGGATTGGCTTCATGATCGTTCTCTTCATGATCCTACTTATCCTTCCCACTTCGTGATGACCCACTGGTCCTGCTTCCGCCGCTGCTACCGCCCGAGCTTGGAGCCGGACTCGAAGGAGCCGAAGATGGTGCCGGAGTGTACGATGGAGAACTGTTTCTCGAGGAACCAGATGGTGCACTCCCTGCTCGTGTGGAACTACCAGCATTCCCGGAGTTGCCTGAAGCCGGTGAACCGGAATACCCTCGGCTGCGGCTTGTTCCACTACTTCGAGGAGCGCTACTTGATGGAGCTCGACTCCCGCCAGATGGTGTGCTCCTAACGCTTGGCGCTGATGATCGAATCGTGGTCGCCGGACTTTGTCCACGGGATGAGGATGTCGGTGCGTAACTCCTCGATGTCGTCTGACTCCCTGACGTCCCACTCCTGCGATTCGTGGGGGCCAAGGTTCCACCGCTTGGACTACCCGATCGTCGGCTTGCTGGCGACACGCTCGAAGAAGAACTCACCGATGCTCTCACACCTCCGGAGAGTCTGTCATTACGAGTGTAGCCCGATCGACGATATCCTGCACCCCTCGTTTGGTTATTCCTTGCTCCTGTCGCACCATATGTCACAACAGGATATCCGCCGTATCCGTAGTACGGATTGTAGCCGCCATAGTAAGAATTGTAGCCATTCCCGTAGAATCCGTAGCCGTAGCCATAGTAGTTGTAGGGATAACCATAGTATCCGTAGCCGGGATAGCCGAAACCACTGTAGAACGGATCGCCGTAGCCAAAGCTCCAATACCATGACGAGGGATAGTAGAAATCAAATCCGGTGCGGAAATGGCCTCGAACATCTTCGTCATAGTCGGAGAGCCCACGGACCGCGACAGTGTCAGCATCATCGGACGCACGCGGCTCTTCGTACCTGGATCTGTCTGAGCCCTGATCTTCGTCTCGTGTCGTTGCGAGCTGCGTGTAGCAGCCTGAGGCGGAAAGGGAAAGGGCAAACAGAGGTACCAACAGACCTAAAAGCTTTATTGAGGGTTTCATGGCTTCAACACTCCTTGTTCAATCTACATGATGGCGTGCAATATTGATGCCACCTAAGCCTGAGAAAAAGGCCCGGCCCTGGGCAAAAACGGGGGTTTTTCGAGTGCTTGCCAGGGGAAGTATACACTATAGTCGACACCGCAAAAGAGCCTGTCCACAGAAAGAAACATTAAAAATTCCCAACATATTCAATCTGAATTGTCCTGTTACCAACGGTGATATCCTGCTGGTTCTTGAAGATGTCTTTGAGATCCAGCCCCAAAACCAGCCCTCTTCCCCAGCTCCAGCGGAGACCCATATTGAAATATCCTCGTCCGCGATTGCGACCGAGGGCATTTGCGCTGTTGTCATTGAGTCCGGCGTCGTACTCAGCGAGCAATGAAATGTCTTTCCCCACTGATTTCTCCGCGCCAACAAAAGCGTTGAGATCTTTGTCACCGTCTTCTCTTTCTGTTGAGAGATTAAGCCCACCATGCAGGCTGAAATTGCCGGCAAGGGCGAAGTTCTGACTCAGCACCACATAGAACCCCGGCGACTTGATCGTGTATCGCTTAAGGTCCTCAACATAGACACCTTTCCCCTGCCAGTCAAAACCGAGCGCAAGAGCCGGCGCGGCCGCGCTTTCTTCCAGAATTCGCAGCTTGACGTTGACGCCCGGATACGGATTCATCATGGGTTTGTCTGCACCCAGGATGTTCGTGCCACCATATGAGATGCCAAAATTGAATCGATCAAGAAGTCCAACCGAGATTCCAAAAAGAACGCCGCCTTGCTCAAAGAAACTTCCATTCAGCGCATAGGACCCACGATGTAGCATGCCTGCTGTGGGTTTGTCAATGATCATCGTCGGTTCGACCGAGGCAGAACCGCCAGCGTTGGATTGAGCAAAGGAAGGGCTGGCAAGCACCAGGAAGAGAGCACAGGAAAGAATTGCTTCACTTTTTGTCATCACGGGACCCTCTCAAGCTGGTCATTGTGTTCATCACAACCACTATCCCCTCCGCCAACCAGTGCCATCTTTCTTGTCTTCAAGAGTGATGTTAAGTTTTTTCAGACCATCTCGGATTTTGTCGGACAATGACCAGAGTTTCTGCATTCGAACGTCTGTTCGCACGTCTATGAGCAAATGCATAAGATCAGCATCGAGTCTAACATCGGAAGCAGTGGCTGTGGACTCTTTGCTGGTGAGTCCCAAAACAGTACCACCGAATTCGCGAAACATGTCATCTATTGCGCGCAACGATCCGGCTGAGAATTTGTGGTCGAGGCTCAGCAGAGCATTTGTTTCCCTGGAAAGATCGAAGAGGACGGCAATCGCTTGAGGCGTATTGAAATCGTCATCCATCGCTGTGCGGAACCGCGACTCATACACCTTCAGGTCAATCGCAGCATCTTGAGCACGGTTCTCCCCCGAAGCTCTCGCGATCTCTTCCCTCAGGTTTCGAAGCGTATTCTGTAGCTTCTCAAATCCCACTTTGGCTCCATGCAGAGCCTCATCACTAAAATCGAGCGTGCTTCGATAGTGGCTTTGAAGAATGAAGAAGCGGACCACCAAGGGGTCGAATTTCTTAAAGGCATCCTTCAGCGTTACGAAGTTCCCAAGGGATTTCCCCATCTTCTGCCCGTTGACAGTCACCATATTGTTGTGGACCCAGTACTTCACAAACGGCTTGCCGGTGGAACACTCGCTCTGGGCGACCTCGCACTCATGGTGAGGGAACTGGTTCTCGAGACCACCACCGTGGATATCAAAAGTCTGACCGAGGTACTTCATCGACATCGCTGAACACTCGATATGCCAGCCTGGATAGCCCTTGCCCCATGGGCTTGGCCACTGCATGATATGCTCCGGTTCAGCTTTTTTCCACAATGCAAAATCGGCTGGATGGCGCTTCTCCGGATTCACTTCCACTCTGGCCCCGGCTTCCATATCCTCAACACTCCGGCCTGAGAGCTTTCCATACCCCGAGAATTTCGAAACGTCAAAATAGACCGAGCCATTCGCGATGTATGCGAATCCCTTTTCTAACAATTGCTTGATAACCTCAATTTGTTCGATGATGTGGCCCGACGCTCGCGGTGCAATATCCGGACGTAAGACGCCGAGCGAGTCCATGTCTTCAAAATAACTGATCGTGTACATTTCCGCGATCTGCATCGGATGAACTCGATCGAGCTTTGATTGCTTCTCGATCTTGTCTTCGCCTTCGTCGGCATCATCAGTCAAATGGCCAACATCGGTAACGTTCTGAACGTAGAGCACCTTGTAGCCGGAAAATCGCAAATATCGAACGATGGCATCAAATGAGACATAGCTCTTAGCGTGACCAATGTGCGAATGGCCATACACCGTCGGGCCACACACGTAGATGCCCACCCGGCCGTCGCGTAACGGCTTGAATTCCTCTTTCTGCCTTGACAACGTATTATAGATCTGCAGTGCCATAGTTTGTCGTCTGTTTGCTGGGTGATGGACCGATTTTTCTACTTCCTGGTCAATCCCATGAGTTCCCGCGCTCCTTTGAGTCCGGCTTCTGTGACCTGAGTTCCGCTCATGAGCTTTGCCACTTCTCTGACCCGCTCGTCAAGCTCCAGCTTCCGGAGTCGGGTTCTTGTGCGCTTGTCCCGCTCGACTTTTTCGACCACAAAATGCGTGTCAGCAAGTCCGGCAATCTGGGGAAGATGAGTGATTGTCACAACCTGATGAAACTGCGAGAGACTTTTCAGACTTTTGCCGACGCTCACGGCGATGCGGCCGCTGACACCGACATCAATCTCGTCGAAAATGAGCAGGGGAAGACGTTCAGACTTGGCAAGAATCGATTTCAAGGCCAACATGATACGCGAGATCTCTCCTCCGGACGCAACCTTTACGAGAGGCTTGAGCTCTTCTCCGAGATTCGTGGAAATGTGAAACTCGACGGTGTCAATTCCTTTCGGCGTTGCCTGGAAGAACTCCCGTCCAAGCTTTACATACGCGCGCAGCGGTTGTGAGGAGCCATTGGACTTCCCGATCTGGTGATTTTCCACCTTCACGTCAAAACGAGCGCTGGAGATTCCCAGCTTCGCGAGCTCTGCTGCGACCGAGTTGTTGATTTTACCGACGTGTTCGCGGCGTTTCGCCGAAAGCCGCTGAGCGGCCGCCGAACATGCCCGGCGCTCCTCGTCGATCTTCTCCATCAACTTCTTGATCTCCCCCTCGAAATTCTCCGCGAGCGCGAACTCCTGACCGATTTTGTCGCGGTGTTCAATGATCGCATCGACGGAACCACCGTACTTCTTCTTCAGCAAAGCAAGCTTGCCGAGTCGATCGCGAATCTGTTCCAGCCGCTCCGGATTGAATTCAACTTTGGAATTGTAACTCTGAATGAACTTTGAAACTTCGCTGACGATCGCGACCGCCGAGGCACATTCACTCTTGATTTCTTCAAATGCTGGATCAATGCGCGCGAGATCTTCGAGTTGATTCCGGGCAAGGACCAGCTGATCATACACAGCCTGCTCCCCTTCATACAACATCTGGTGGAGACTCGATGTCGACTCAAAGAGCTTCTCAGAGTTCTCGAGGATCTTCAGCTCCCTTTCCAGGGCATCTTCTTCACCACGCTGCGGTGCCAGTGCATCGATCTCCTGAATCTGAAACTCGTAGAGATCCTTCCGCTCACGGAGCTGCCTTTCCTTTGCCTGCAGTTCCTCCAGGAAGGAAAACAATGCAGTGAGCCGGTTATAGGACGCGGCGAATTCGTCTTTCAGACCGGCCAATCCCCCGAAATCGTCCAGCATATCGATGTGGGTTTCGGTCCTCAGGAGCGATTGATGATCGTGTTGACCGTGCAGATCGACAAGAAGGTCGCCGACGGCCTGCAAGACAGAGAGTGCTACGGGGGTGTCATTGATGAAACAACGATTATGCCCTTTGGCCGATATTTCCCTTCGCAGGATCAGATCGTTCGAGAGCTCAAGGTCTTGAGATTCGATGAAGCCGCAGACGCGCTTGTTGCCGGAAATCCCAAACACCGCCTCGACAACGGCCTTGTCGGCTCCCCGCCGAATGACTTCTGAGCTCGCGCGCTCTCCCAGCACCAGGCTCAGGGCATCGATGAGGATGGACTTGCCGGCGCCTGTCTCACCTGTGATGATGTTCAGCCCACTCTCGAATTCAACTTCAATCTCTTCGATGAGCGCGTAGTTCTTTATGAGAAGGGTCTTGAGCATAGTGGCAAACTTTTCCTGCCGCGAATGTACCGAAAAAAATGGGAATTTCCCATGAATTCGGTTGTCTTGCGGTGGGACGTTTTTCAGCCGGTGGCCAACGCGCGGTTGTTGCCCGGGTCAATTGATGGATGGTGACGGCAGCGGTCCCACGTCAAAAAAGCTTAGGTCGGGAACGTCTGGTAGGATGCCGTGGAAGTAGGCATACTTCATGAACTCGGTCATACTCTCCTGTTCGAGCTCGCCGAATTCATACGAAAAGGTTGAGAGGTATTGGGAAGCGAATTGGCGGGAGAGGTTTTTCTCGGCAGCAAGCATGTCAGCAATCTGTCCGAGGTGGCTCATGCCTTGCTCCTTGGATCGCAGGAGTTCCCTGACGACGCCTCCCATGTCTTCTTCATCGTGTCCGACCCAGAAGCCGTGCACGTACGGCAGCCCGGTCATATCATTCCATTCTTCGACGAGGTCCAAAGCAAACGGTTTTTCCTCCACCTTCTCAACTGGGTGAAGATTCACAATCAGCGCTGCATCGGCTTTGCGCAGCATCTCGACTCGGCTCGGCAACATCGGAAGGAACTGTGGTGTTTTCTTCGAAGCTTCGCGGTTTGGATATTTCTCGGCCAGAATGATCTTCGCCAAGACTATTTCCGACGTCACACGGATATCGACGGCAATCTTCTCAATATCTTGAACATCGGAATTGATGAACAATTGGATAGTACTGGAACGGTCTACCGAAGAGACGGCGACGCCTGGGACGATGCAATAGTCCCCTCCATGGCGGGCATAGTCGATGGGGGATAAAAAAGCGCACCGGAGATTGCCGGTGCGCTGTTGAAGGCTAAGAGGGAGTTGCGCAGGAATGTCGACGCGAAGGTCAAACGGACCCTCAGAGTTCCTGAGACCGTGCCAGAGGGGCCGAAGATAGGAAGCTTCGGACACCCCGATGACGTTCTTTGCGTCCTCAGGCACTGGTCTTCTGCGTCACTTGTTTGGCGGCAAGTTTTCGCAGGTAGTACAACTTCGAGCGGCGGACCTTTCCTTCTTTCACTCGTTCGATCTTCGCAATGCGCGGCGAGTGCAGAGGGAAAATACGCTCCACTCCCACACCATCAGAAATCTTTCGGACGGTGAAGGTGGAATTCAAGCCGGCCCCGCGCCTGGCGATGACGACACCCTGAAACTGCTGGATGCGTTCCTTGTCGCCTTCGACAACGCGCACGTGCACGTTGATCGTGTCACCCGGATTGAATGCTGGCACGTCCGTTTTGAGTTGCATTGCTTCGATGAGCTTCATCTTGTCCATTGTTGCCTCTCTACGCTAGTATCATGTCACTGTTCTAGAAATTCTATTTCGTGAGATCCGAGCGACGGCCCTGCGTCCGATGCAACCGCTGGTCCTGCCGCCACTGTTCAATGTCTGTATGGTTTCCCGAGAGGAGCACATCCGGGACTTTCATTCCCCGATAGTCTGGCGGTCGCGTATACTGGGGTGCTCCCAACAAACCATCTTGAAACGAATCACTCAGCGCCGACTCGCTGTCATTCAGAACTCCCGGGACCAGTCGTACGAGTGCATCAACCACGACTGCTGCTGCCAGTTCCCCGCCGGTCAAAACATAATCGCCGATGGATATTGCCCTCGTCACGAGCACGTCCCGCACACGTTCATCCACCCCCTTGTAGTGCCCACAAACGAGGATGATATTTTCTTTCAGCGACAGTTCATTTGCCAGCGACTGCGTCAGCTGTTCTCCATCCGCTGCCAGAAGAATGACCTCATCATACGATCGGTCTTTCTGCAGCTTCTCCACACACTCAAACACGGGTTCAGGTTTCAGAACCATACCGGCGCCGCCCCCGTAGGGCGTGTCGTCAATCGTCTTGTGCTTGTCGTGTGTGTATTCCCGAAGATCGTGGACGAAGAGTTCAACTTTCCCTTTGTCCTGTGCCCGCCGGAGGATGCTTTCCTGGAGAGGGCTCTCGAGCAGCTTTGGCAGACCTGTGATGATATCGATGCGCATTACTCGAGCATTCCTTCCAGCGGCCGAATCACCACTGTACGAGCGTTCAAGTCTACCTGCCGAATGACCTCTTTGATTGCCGGGATGAGAAATTCCTTCGTCCCTGAGGCCACCACCCAAACGTCGTTCGCCGGCAATTCCATCACATCCTGCACGATTCCAACTTCCTCGCCAGCCTCTGTCACCACTTTCATTCCGATGATGTCATGAATGAAGTATGAACCTTTCGCCGGTGAAACCGCATCTTTCGTCTCGACGAACAAATACTCTCCCCGATGTTCGTCTGCCAACGTTCGTGAATCAATTTCCTTTAACTTCAGAACCACGGCAGATTGTTCAATTCTCATCGAGACTATCGAGAACCGTACCGCCGCTTTCTCGTCCGCGCCGCACCAGACTGCCTTCAGCTTCACGAAGCGTTCCGGGCTATCGGTGAGCATCGCTACTCTGACCTCACCCTTGATTCCCACGCTCTTGGTGATCCTTCCAACAGCAATCATCACAAAACCGTGTCGTGGTACGTGCAGCGGATTATTTTCATCACCCAATGATGTCGAGGACGGCTTTTTTCCCTTCTTTCGCCGCCACTGCCCGGAGAAGCACTCTCATAGCAGAGGCCGTTCGACCCTTCTTTCCTATCAGTTTTCCCACATCCGTTTGATCAACTTTGAGCTTGAAGATCGTCTTGTCGTCCTTCTCTTCGAGCTCCACGATAACAGCCTCGGATTTGTCCACGAGATGCTTCGCAAGGTATTCAACGAATTCCTTCATGGTCCACCTCCTGTTTAGAGATCGAGCCTTGCACTGCCGGGTTGAGTACACCCACCCCCAGTACACCGTGGGAAGAAATTCCTTCGAGTCATTTGCGGGGGAGCAATCCTCCCCTGCACACCGTCATCAGGCTGCTGGCTGTGCTGCCGCTTCGGCTGCTGGTGCTGCCGAAGCTGCTTCTGCCGGCTTCTCCGCTGCTTTCTTCTTTTTCTCGGCCCTTCGAGCACGACTATCAGCCTCGCGCTGTGGACGCTCGGCTTGCTGCATCTGCCATCGCTCGACAATGCTCTGCACCTTCGCCTCATCGACGCCACGCTTCTGCAGCGTCCAGCGCAACCAGAGACCTGTTCGCTGAAGGAGCGATCGCACGGTATCCGTCGGCTGTGCACCTTTCTTCAGCCAATAGAATACACGCTCTTCCTTCACTGTGAGAAGAATCGGATTCACGTTCGGATCATACTGCCCTACGGCTTCGATGAATCGGCCGTCACGGGGCGAACGGATATCCGCAGCAACGATCTTATAGATCGGGTGTTTTTTCTTTCCTGCTCTTCGCAAGCGTAGCTTAACCACCGTGTTACTCCTCTTGATAGGAAACGTGTAAGTAATGATTTAACAATTCAAGTTCTTTGCTCGTTGTGATCCTCAGCGCATCGGCATCCGCATTCCCTGCATCGCGCGCTTCATACCCCCCTTGGTGATGCGTTTCATCATCCGCTGCATCTCTTCAAACTGCTTCAGCAAGCGGTTGACTTCCTGTACTGTGGTTCCACTCCCTAATGCAATTCTCCGGCGGCGGCTCCCGTTGATGATCGATGGCCGGGAGCGCTCTTCTTCGCGTAACTGATCGAGGAAGTCTTCCAACGTGAACTGGGACTTCCGGAGTTTCTCTTCAAGCTTGCCAGCCTTTTCCTGGTCGAAGTGCTCTTGCGCCTTCTCGACGAGGGTGACGATGTCACCCATCCCGAGAATCCGCGATGCGATCCTTTCAGGATAAAACGGCTCAAGTGCGTCGAGCTTTTCGCCGATTCCTATGAACTTAATCGGCTTCTGGACCACCGAGCGGATAGAGAGCGCTGCTCCGCCGCGGCTATCGCCATCGAGCTTCGTCATCACGACGCCGTCAAAGTCCAGCTTGTCGTGAAACGCCTTCGCGGTGTTCACCGCGTCCTGGCCCGTCATGGCATCGACGACAAACAGGATCTCGTGAGGCTTCGTGATCTCCTTGATGGCAGCGACTTCCTGCATCATCTCTTCATCGAGATGCAGTCGTCCGGCGGTGTCGATGATGACCGTGTCGCGGGCATTTTTCCGCGCAAAGTCTATCGAATCGCCAGCAATCTTTACGGCACTCGCGCCTCGCTCCGTATAGACCGGTATTTCAAGCTGCTTGCCAAGCATCATCAGCTGGTCAATGGCGGCAGGCCGATGAATGTCAGCCGCTACCAGCAGAGGGTTGCTTCCTTTGGAACGAAGGAACCGCGCAAGCTTTGCAGAGAACGTTGTTTTTCCAGATCCCTGCAGACCGGCGATCAGAACAACGGTCGGCGGAGTCTGCGATGTCTGTATCTCCGCTTTCGACTCGCCCAGGAGTTTGACCATCTCATCGTAGATGATCTTGATGATCAGCTGGCCGGGCGTGATGCTGTTCAGAACTTCCTGACCGACAGCCCTTTTCTGAACATCTTCGATGAACTGCTTGGCGACCTTGTAGTTGACATCTGCGTCTAAAAGAACACGTCGGATTTCGCGGAGGCTCTCCGCGACGTTTGCCTCATTAATCCTGCCTTCACCACGAAGCTTCTTGAAGACCGATTCGAGCTTTTGACTCAGGCTTTCAAACATTGAATCCGACCCTCTCCTTAACAGAACTTCCGAAATCTCCCCGCCAATTGAGATTTCGGAAGCAGGAGGTCTCAGAATTTTGGGTCTATAAAATAGCGAAAAAAACCAAGCCAATCAAGCCATTTGTGGGGCTGCCGCTGCTCATTGAGAGGGCAGGAAGAGAACAAAAAACCGCCACCAGGATACCCAGGCAGCGGTTTCAACCACTTCTTGAAGCGACGTGCATCAAATCACGGTGTGCGTTAGCTGGCCTTGAGCGCCTCCGCCCCGCTGACAATTTCCAGGAGCTCTTTCGTGATGGATGCCTGGCGGGCGTTGTTGAATTTCAACGTGAGATCCCGAATCAATTCCCGGGCGTTCTCCGTCGCGTTATCCATTGCCGTCATGCGAGCACCCTGCTCCGCCGCATTCGATTCGAGCAGGATACGCCACATCTGGAAGTTCAGGTGTCGCGGGACGAGCGCGTTCACAATTTCTGCACTGGAAGGTTCGTAAATGTAGTCTACCTGTGACAATCCCCTGAGGTTCTTCGACTGCTGGGTTTCTTCAGCGGGAATCGGCAGCAACTGCTCGACAACAATTCTCTGTTGGATCACAGACTTAAACTCATTGTAGATCACGTCGACCTTATCGAATCTCCCCTCGAGGTACCCCTCGCTCATCTCTTGCACGAAGGATCGGGCGTGGTCGAAGTCCAAGTCCGAGAAGATGCCGGAGTGTTTCGAGACAACATCAAACTTCCGCTTTCCAAAGAAATCAGAGCTTTTCCTGCCAATCGTCATCACTTGTGTGACGATGTCGCCTTGCGTTCCCAGGCGATGTACGGCCGCCTTGATAATATTGCTATTGAAGGATCCGCAAAGTCCCCGATCGGCAGTCACCACGACGAGAAGAACGGTTCGAGGTTCACGTCCGACGAGCAACGGATTGAGGTTGACATCGACCTTCGTTACGAGATGACGAAGCAGCTCTCCGAGCTTGCGAGCGTAGGGCCGCGCAGAAACGATCGCCTCTTGGGCACGGCGCAACCGTGACGCCGCGACCATTTTCATCGCTTTCGTTATCTTCTGCGTGTTCTTTACACCGGTAATGCGACGCCGGATTTCACGGAGTGTTGCCATACATGAGCGCTCATGAACAAGTTCAGAGAACGACGAAGATAATCAGTTCGCCTTGCCGGTTGTCCTGAACTTGCCGCTGAATTCCTTGAGGATCTCGTGGAGTTTCGTCGTTGTCTGTTCAGAAAGATCTTTTGTCCCCGATATCGTCGTATAGATGTCGGGATATTTCATTTCGATGTACTCGTGGAGGTCTTTCTCAAACCGTTGAACATCTTCCAAGGGCACGGGATCGAGATAGCCGTTCGTACCGGCGAACATGCTGACGATCTGCTTTTCTATAGCCATCGGCACGTATTGATTCTGCTTGAGCAATTCCACCAGGCGGGCACCGCGTCGCAACTGCTGCTGTGTTGCTTTGTCGAGATCAGAGCCGAATTTTGCAAACGCTTCCAGTTCACGGTATTGCGCGAGATCAAGGCGCAACCGACCGGCCACTTTCCTTAAAGCTTTGATTTGCGCATTGCCGCCAACGCGTGAAACGGAGATACCAACGTTTATGGCGGGACGGATACCCGAATTGAAAAGACTTGATTCGAGATAGATCTGACCATCCGTGATAGAGATGACATTCGTCGGAATGTAGGCAGAGACGTCACCCGCCTGAGTCTCGATGACAGGCAGAGCGGTGAGACTTCCACCGCCGAGGTCATCATTCAGCTTCGAAGCCCTCTCGAGCAAGCGCGAATGCAAATAGAATACGTCGCCGGGGTATGCTTCACGTCCAGGAGGACGACGGAGCAACAGAGACATCTGACGATACGCTTGAGCGTGTTTCGAAAGATCATCATAGATGACGAGCGCATGGCGCCCGCTATCGCGAAAGAACTCGCCGAGTGTTGCGCCAGCGTAGGGTGCAATGAACTGCAAAGGAGCTGGATCGCTCGCTGTTGCCATGATGACAGTAGTGTACTCCATGGCGCCGAATTCTTCCAGCTTGTTGACCACTTGTGCCATGGTCGAACCCTTCTGGCCGATGGAGACATAGATGCAGAAGACCGGCTTAACCCCTTCGTTCTTTGCTTTTTCGGTATGTGTGTATTTCTGGTTGATAATGGCATCGAGCGCGACGGCTGTTTTGCCCGTTTGGCGATCTCCAATGATCAACTCGCGCTGCCCGCGTCCAATCGGGATCATGGTATCGACTGCTTTCAAACCTGTCTGGAGAGGCTCTTTCACCGGTTGACGTTGAAGAACACCCAGCGCCTTCCGTTCCAGCGGCAGATACTTTTCGGTCTTGATCGGTCCCTTGCCATCGAGCGGCTCTCCGAGCGGCGTGATGACTCGTCCGAGCATTTGTTCCCCCACAGGCATCGAAGCCACGCGCTTCGTTCGCTTGACGATATCCCCTTCCTTGACGAAGGAGCTTTCGCCAAAGAGCACGCATCCAACATTGTCTTCTTCGACGTTGAGAACCATGCCAAAAACATTGTGCGGGAACTCGACAAGCTCGCTTGACATGACTTTCGACAGCCCATAGACGCGTGCGATACCATCTCCCACCTGAAGCACGGTTCCAACATCATAGATGTCGACATCTCGTTCAAAGCCGGAAAGCTGCTTCCGCAGTATAGCGGAGACTTCATCAGGTCTTACTTCTGCCATACGTTTTCCTTTTGTTCAAATCGGATCTTCATGAGAATGGCCGTTCTAGTTGCGGCCAGCCCCTTCTGCGAAGCGGCTGCGCAGCAATTCAAGCTGCCGAGACACGCTTCCGTCATAGACTGTGTCGCCGACTCTGGCGACAAAGCCCCCTTTCAACCGCTTGTCCACACTGAAGACAACCCGGATTTTCTTCCGCGTCATTTCTTCGAATCGTTTCGCAATGGTCTTTTGCTGGTCGATCGACAGATCGACCGCAGCTCTCAGCTCCAGCGTCATGATCCCCAGCTGATCGTCGCGCATTTTGAAGTACTCGACGAGAATACCATCCAAAACATCCTCGCGCCCTTTCTCAACGAGGAGATTGAGAAAGTCGAACGCAAGCGTACCCACCTTGGATTTGAAGAGAGCATCCAGGACAGCGCGCTTTTTTCCCTTCGAGATTACCGGGTTCTTCAGAAAGCTCTGCAGTTCAAGCGACTCTCTCATCGCTTTCTGAATCAACTCCAGATCGCCCGCGAGGCGTTCGCCCTGTTTTTGATCCTCTGCAAGTTCGATGGCGGCTTCAGCGTACCGCCGCGCAACACGAAAAGCACTCATAGATTCAATTCTATTCATGGAAGAGGAAGGCGAGGAACTCCCCACGCAATGCGAGAATGCTCCGACCCATCACTCCGCCACCTGTCAGCGATTTTAGCTGTTAGGAAGTTGGTTTAGGAAACTGTCGACAATCTTCTTATGCTTCCGAGCATCCAGCGTTTCGTCCAGGATTTTGCCGGCTGCAAGCACGGCGAGATCAGCGACTTCACTCCTGAGCTGTTGCTTTGCAGCGTCGACATCACGCTGGATTTCTTCCTTTGCCCGTTGGATTTCGCGTTGCGCCTGTTGATGCGCCTTGGCAACAACCTCCTCCTTGAGCTTCTCAGCAAAGGTCTTGCCTTCCCGAATGATCTTCTGGTATTCTTCTTCAGCCTTGACCAGGTTTTGCTCGTTTTGCTTGAGGAGCTCAGCTGCTTCCGCGCGAGCCTTCTCAGCCTGATCGAGCGCCTGACGGATCGAGTCTTCGCGATCTCGCAGGGACTTCAGAAGAGGTTTCCATGCGTACTTCGAGAGGGCGATGACAAGCACCACAAAGGTGATGACCGTCCAGACCATTAACCCCGGATTGATGTCGAACATGTTGTGTGATCCTCAATTACTTTACTGCCAGCAGTATGCAGATCGCCAGACCGAAAAACGTCGCGCCTTCGATAAGAGCGGCGGAAATGATCATTGACGTTCGTACCTGACCCGCTGCCTCCGGCTGCCGGCCTGTCGCTTCCATCGCGGACGCAGCAAGCTTGCCAATGCCAAACGCGGCTCCGATAACAATCAAGCCTGCGCCAATTCCTGCAGAAAGATATCCTAGTGCGATTGGTTCCATTGCGATTGTTCCTCCTCGTTGAGTAAATCGTTCAAATGTGATTGAGAAATCAGATTATGAATGTGAGTGCTCTGCATCCTCTTCCGTGTGTTCGGACTGCATCCCGAAACCCATGAAGAGCGACGTCAGCATGACAAAAATGTATGCCTGCAGGAACGCTACAAAAAGCTCCAGCATGAGAACTCCGACGCTGAACACGACAGACAACGGAGCGACGATGACCGAGCGAAAGAGCAACACGAGCCCGATCAGCGCGAGCAGGACGATGTGTCCGCCATTCATGTTGGCGAACAACCGTATACAGAGCGCGAATGGCTTCGTGAAAAGACCCAGGATCTCCACAGGTATCATGATCGGCCACATTGACCAATGGACTCCTCCCGTCAAATGAGCGAGGTAGTGTGCCACTCCTTGCTCCCGTATGGCAACCGCCTGGATCATGATGAAAGCCACGAAGGCCAGGGCCGCAGTCACCGAAATGTTTGCTGTCGATGTTGCGCCGTACGGAATAAGTCCCAGCAGGTTCATGATCAGAATGAAGAAAAACAGTGTCAACAGAAACGGGAGATACTTCAGTCCTCCGGGGCCCATGTTTGGCAAAGCGACTTCGTCTCTGATGAACACAATGAAGATTTCGAAGAGATTGCCGATTCCCTTTGGGATGATGTTCTTACGGTTTCGGTTCGCCGCATAGATCGCAAACACAGCGACAAAGAGCGCCGAGAGAAGCAGGAAGAAAACATGCTTGGACATCGAAAGGTCGATCGTCACGCTTCCGAGATGAATAGGCGGAAACTGTGGGAGGTCGATGTGCCCACCAGGGAATTCCAGAGTCTTCGAGTTCTGCATGTGGGCAAGCAGGTGGCTGAACTCGAATTTTTCTGCGTGCTCTGCAGCCACGTGTGCCGCCGGCACATGGATGGTGTCTGCCGCGCTGACTGCCGCGTGCTTGAGAGTATCTACCATTGCTTGTGTATCGGTCATCTGACGTAACTATTGCTTGAGCGCAACTTTTTTCTGAAGGAGATAAATTTCGAGAAACAGATTCAGAACATAGAACAGCAGGAGTGAAACCATCAATGGCATCGTTTGAAACTGGTACACGCGTACAAGCAGAAGCACAATGCCGACGAGCAGAAACATCCGCGCCAGCGTACCTCCGAGAATGACTTTGAGAAACGTCGTGTTCGATTTTTCGAACCCATATTCAATGAACAAATACCCGAGGAGCAGATGAAACAAACTCGCCAGACCGCCGGCGACAACGCTCCGAACGAGCTCTCGATTGGTGTAGATTGAGAGAGGCACAACGACGAAGATCGCCACTCCAAGAAAAACGAGTCCGACCAACTTCAAAAAAACCCAGTCAACTTTCACTCACACCCCGCTACAAAGACTTATCCTTTTTGCTCATCTCTGCCGCAGATCGAAAGAACTTGATCATGCCGCCAAGAAAGCCCAGAAACAAACCGATCAGCTTGAAGGTCGGAGACGTATCCAACCTGGTGTCCAGCCACCAACCAATCAAGAAGAAGAAAACCACAGCAGCTGCAAGCTGTATGCCAAGGGTCAGGTAAGGGGCGACATTCCGATAGACATGGTCGAGCCCGGGCGTATCATCCCGTGGCCGTGGTTCTTTCGGCTCCGTTGCCATAGCCTGTCCTCCTCGATGGACTGTAGCGATCAGTGCCTGGCTTCGTACGGCTGCGCCTTTTCAGCCATCGCCACTTTTCCATCGAACAGACATCCTTCGTCGATGACAAGCTTCGATGCCCGAATATCACCCTTGATCACTGCTTTTCCCTCAAACACAATCTTTTCGCTCGCAGTGATCGAGCCCCGCACTTTTCCGCCGATGGTCACATTCTTCGCCGATACATTCCCGTCGATCTCACCGGAAAGCCCTACCGCCAGGCTCTCGCTTGCCGTGATTTCACCCGTGAGCTTGCCGTCGATGCGGACACTTCCCTGGCTACGGATCTTTCCTTCCACCACCGTACCGGGGCCGATCATATTCAGTTCTTTGACCGGATCAGTTTTCAGAGCCAGAGCTCCTTATGTTAGAAGTTCAGGTTGAGAATGTAGTTAGCTGGATTGACAGGCACCCCGTCTTTCCAGATTTCAAAATGCACATGCGGACCGAGACTTGTCTCTCCCGAATTACCAAGGAGCGCGATTGGTTGCCCGCGTCGCACGTACGTGTTCACCACTGTCAACAGTGACTGATTGTGGTTGTAGAACGTCAGGAACCCGCCTGGGTGCGAGATGATAATCTTGTTGCCATCATCCCCTGTCCATCCTGCGAACACAACGTACCCGTCGGCGGAAGCATGGACGGTTGTTCCGAGACTTCCTGCAATGTCCAAACCATAGTGACGGAGCGCCGGTTCAAATCCACGCGTGATATATCCTTCGGTCGGCAGCACCACGGGGAAAACCACACGGTTGGCTTCCGGCGAGGCTTGTTGCGTGGACGCCGACCCCAGCATCGCCCGTGCAATCTCCCCACGCGAGACTTCAGTCGTCTTTTGACTCCCGACATCTTTCGTCTTCGCGTCAGGTTTTTCTACCCGAGGATTTCCGACAACCGTAACCCCGGAATCCGTCGCCACAACCTTCTCACCAAGAGCTTTCCGCAACTTCACATTGTATTCGCGAAGCTCGAGGAGTTGTTCCATCATCGAGGTCATCCGTTGATTGAGCGCAACGAGTTCCTTGCTGTACTTGTTGACGAGTCCCGGATTCTCGATTGGAATGAGCGTTCCGACAGGTGTATAGACCAGCAGCGCGAGAACGACCGAGATGACCAAGACCAACGAGCCTACGATAAGAAAATATACCTGCCAAGGGGCGAACCGTACCGACTTTGCCTTTCCAGCATCGTCGCGCGGCACGAGGAGAACGTCATAACGCGTTTTTTTCGACCTGTGGTGCTGATCTCCCGACATTTGTCCTCTTCCCGCACTTCGGATTCCCGAACACCGGTCTGCTTGGAGCAGAAATTACCCCCAAAACGGGGTCGAAAACGCGATAGAACGGGGCAAAATCAAAAAATTGGACTTATAACTTAACCAAAACGCACCAGAAAGTCAAAGGTCTTGTTGAGGTTACGGCAATTCCGTAGTTCGGGAAACCGACAGATTGTCCGGAGACGCCTGCGCGTCATCGACCTCTTTTCCTATTCAGGTCCACCTTGTCTTCGACATAGAGGCTTATTCTTTTCTTGAACTGCGGACGTGCAAAACGCTCGGCATGAGCACGTATTGTGAGGGGGTCAAACTTCAAGGTGGAGAACTTCGCTATTGAATCTTTCAGGGACTGCACAGATTGCTCGCGGAAGAAGAGCCCAGTAGGAAAGCGCGCGTCATCGACAACAGTCTCCAGCACGCCGCCCTTTCCGAATGCGATGACAGGTTTGCCGCTGGCCATCGCCTCCAGCGGAACGATTCCGAAATCCTCGATCCCGGGGAAAATCAGTGCCCGGCACCCGGCATACAGCTTCGACAGTTCCAGATCGTTTTGCCATCCAAGGAACTGGATGTTTTTGTTTGCGATCGATTGAAGTCTCTTCGACTCTGGTCCGGTGCCAACAACCAACAGCCGCTCACCAAGCTGATTGAACGTCTCGATGGCAAGGTCAACCCGCTTGTACAGAACCAGCGCACTGACAATCAGATAATATCCTTCGTCCTTATCAGACACGGAGAATTGGTCAACGTTGACGGGCGGATGGATCACGTCCGCCGGCCTCCGATAGTACTGCCGGATGCGATCGGCAACATTGCGGGAATTGGCAATGAAGAAGTTCACGCGGTCACTGGACCGAACATCCCACTCACGCAACCTCGGCGCGACGATCGACATCGCCGCCCGAGTCAACGCCCCTGCACGTCCCGGACCAAAATACTCTTCATACAACTCCCAGACATACCGCATCGGAGTGTGACAATAACAGATATGAAGCGCACCGGGAGCCGGACGAGCCCCTTTGGCAACCGCGTGGCTTGAAGAGAAGATGAAATCGAACCCGGAGAAGTCAAACGACTCGATTGCCCTGGGAAACAGCGGAAGATAGTTCCTGTACTTCGTCGCTTTAAGTGGAAACCGATCGACGAATGAGGTGCGGATATTCATCTTCTCGATGGTTTCGGAAACGCTTCCCTTGTTGTGGAGAAGAGTGAAAAGCGTTGCCTGAGGATAAAGCTCGCAGAGGACCTCCAGCACCTTCTCCCCTCCCCGCATGCCGGTGAGCCAATCGTGGACTAATGCTATCCTGAGGTCGGGCATGGAGCTCTCGTCTGCAATTTCGATGAGATGGATTGGATTCAAAGTACAAGGAATTCGGCTCACATCAAAATGCGCCCACGGTGCAGCTTGCATCACATTCCCTCCCTTTCTATATTGAATGAGCAATCTCGACGGTCATCTCTAGGACTTTTTCTGCGTACGCATGTCAATCTTCGTGGCGCTGCTCATTTTTGTTGGACTGTTTCTGATCACTGCCGGCGCCATTATTTTCGTCTTCGGCCCACTCCTGCTTCTTCAACCACATCTGCGAACCAGGGAATGGTACAGTACGTTTACTGACTTCCTGGAGCCGCGCGATGCACAGCTTCCTCAAGAAGACATAGTGTTGGATACCAAGGAGGGCTTCAAACTCAGCTGCTGGTTCGTCAAACAGCCTGGAGGTTCCCGCGGTACCATCATCTACCTGCATGGCATTGGCGACTGCAAGATCGGCGGAGTTCCCTATGCACAGCTCTTCTATAGGCGGGGATTTAATGTTTTTCTCTACGACTCGCGACGTCATGGCAATAGCGGAGGGCACTATTGCACGTTCGGGTTCTATGAGAAACATGACCTCTCCCTTGCCATCGACTATCTTCACGGCCGAAGTGACGCCCACATTGGGAATATAGGCGTCTTTGGCACATCTATGGGGGCGGCCGTCGCTCTCCAGGCGGCGGCAATCGATAAGCGAATCGCGGCAGTGGTTGCTGAGGCGAGCTTTACGGATCTCCGCACGGTGATGGTGGATTACCAAAAGCGGACCATCAAACTCCCGTGGCATTTTCTCCGCAACCTGACGATGAGCCGTCCACAAAGGCTCGCTCATTTCAAGGCCAGATTTGTTTCACCCATACATGCAGTACAGAGCGTCCATAAGCCGGTTCTCTTTATTCATGGAACAGACGATACACGCATCAGGTCTGAGTATTCCAAAGCACTCTACGACAATGCAAACCAACCCAAGGATTTGTTTTTGATTCCCAGGGGGGATCATACAAACCTGCTTAACGTTGGCGGCAGCGAGTATGAAACGCGGATTGTGGATTTTTTTGAGAAGAACCTTGAATGAAATTTGCGATTTCCGATTTATGATGGTTCGACGCCTGCCGGCTCCTCTCGACCCATCGGGCAGGCGCTCACCACAAGTTTCCGATTTGTGATTTGTTGGCACCTTACATGAAGTGAAATCGTCGATTTATGATTTGTGATCAACTCTTCACTCTTTGCTGTTTACGATTCGCTCATCAACATTCACCGACTAATTCTCCTTGAGACTTTCCATTACCAGGATTCTATGATGAAACTCGTTGCTTGTCTCTGCCTCGTTCTCGCTTTCCTCTGCCCCACGTTTGGTCAGTCTCATACACCGTTTTCGACAGACAGCGCAGCAGCGTATCTGCGCATTATCGCGGTTGATATCGGCGCACGGCCGATGGGTTCTGCTAACGAGCGGACTGCGATGGAATTCGCCATCAGGAAGTTCCGAGAATTCGGACTCTCGGATGCTTATATCATGCCCATCGCGGAATATCCCGGGTTCCTGAACTCACCTCCGACCAACACCCGTAGCGGAGTAGCTGTAGGAGTCCTCCGAGGTGCGACGAGTCGCATCATCGTCCTTGGCGCGCATATGGATTCCGTCGATCCCAGCGTCCCGGGAGCGAACGACGACGGATCCGGCAGTGCAGCCGTCATTGAGTTGGCCCGCGTTCTTTCACAGAGGAAGAACCAATCGACGATTATCTTCGCTCTTTTTGGCGGTGAGGAGGCCGGTGATCAGGGGTCGCATCATTTCGTGAAGAATTTTGCGGACACAAACCGCATTGCGCTGATGCTCCAGCTTGATATGGCCAATGGGTCTCCGCTTCTTATTCCCATACCCGACCGATTTTTTTGCATTGATGGGCGCCATGCCCGGCGGCGGAGTCGGCTCCGACCACGAACCGTTCCTCGAGAAGAATATTCCGGCGATCGATTTTACATCCGATGCGCGTGATCCGATTCATACGCCTCAGGACAATTTCGAGAACTTCAAGATCAGCGGTCTAAAACGATCTGGCGATCTGGTGTACAAACTCGTGGAGCGATTTGATGCAGGCGTCCCGGACGAGAAAGTCGGTACATACTTTCTCTACGAAGTCGCCACGTTTCCCATGTTTGTTCCTGTGTGGGGTCTGCAGATCTTTGTCGTCTTGTCGTTCATCATTGCGGGGGTGGCGCTTTTCAGCGTGCGAAAGAGAAGGATTTCGTATGAAGGGACCACAAAGCCTAAGATTCCCGGTCTCAAACTCTTCCTCCTGATGCTCATCATTCAGTCGTGCGTTTGGTTGTCCGAGAATATCGTTGCTTTGGTCAAGGGAGTACGTTTTCCGTGGATGGCAGAGATCAACGGGTATTTCGCCCTTGCCTTTTTTGCAGGCTGCTTCGGCATATGGCTCTCTCTTCAACTGTCGCAACGCCTGCATCTACGACAGGAAGGCTATCCGTATTTCTTGCGCTCGGCTGTTTTTCTCATGCTTCTGGTCCTCCTTTTCTCTTTCAGCTCGGCCAAGCTTGCGCTCTATCCGGCATCGGCGCTGTTCATGTTGAGTCTTGCCATGCTTGTGCGTCAACCAGTACTCAAGATCATTTTCTGGCTTCTCTCTCCGCACTTCATGTTCCGGTTGTTCTTTTCAGAGGTATTCGATTTCATTGCACGGATGATGCACTCCCAACCCGATATCACACCGCGGATCAATGCTGTCCTTCAGCTCAGTTACATTCTTTTCTTCTCAT
>JAPLFP010000342.1 GCA_026390585.1 Ignavibacteriales bacterium
TGGATAGAGCTCCTTTATGAAAAAAGAAATTGTCATCAACTCCACGGCGAACGAACATCGTATCGCCATTCTTGAAGACGGCAAGCTTGCCGAACTTTTTGTTGAAACCCCGGGTAAAGAACGCATGGTGGGGGATATCTACTTTGGCAAGATTGCCAAAGTCATGCCCGGCATTCGCGCCGCGTTCATCGATGTTGGCCTCCAGCAAGACGCTTTTCTCCACTTCTCCGACGTAGGATCTTCGCTCTCCGAGTACAACGCCCTGTTTGACGACGAAGATGACGATGAGGAGGAATCTCCTGCTCCCGCCTCGGCACCCTTGTCTGCGGAGGTTGACGTTGCTTCGCCCCCTCAAGCGGGTACAGCTCCTCATCCGCATGAATCCAGGAGGGGAGGATCGCACAACGGAGGATCTGAAAGGTTTGCGCGGTCTGATAGGGACATAAACCTCCAAAAAGGCCAGGACATCCTGGTCCAAATCACCAAGGAACCTGTCGGGAAAAAGGGAGTTCGAGTCACGTCTGAAATTTCCCTCCCCGGCCGATTCCTCGTTCTTCTTCCCTTCGATGGAAAGGTCGGAGTTTCAAAGAAACTCACAGACTACAAGGAGAAGCGCCGCCTTCGCAAGGTTGTCCGTTCCATTCTTCCCCAAGGGTTCGGTGCGATCATTCGTACTGTGGCCGAAGGAAAGGAAGACAGTCTGATCCGTCAAGATCTCGAGGAATTGATCCGGGTCTGGTCGAACATCCAGAAGGCAGTCAAGACGGAAAATCCGCCCGCCCTCGTCTACAAAGACATGACGACCACGTCGAGCGTCATTCGCGATTTGTTCGGTGATCGTGTGGAACGCGTTGCCGTAGACGACAAGAAGTTGTTCAAAGAAATCAAGGCCTATGTGCAGTGGATGTCTCCCGATATGCTCGATCGTCTGGAGTACTACAAGGGAAAAGAGCCCATCTTTGACAAATACGGCGTGGAGAAAGATATCCAAACGCTCATGAGCAAGAAGGTCTGGCTCAAGAGCGGCGGCTATATCTTTCTTGAGAAGACCGAGGCAATGACAGTCATCGACGTCAACAGCGGTCGCTATGCCGCAAAGAAAGAGCAGGAATTGAATTCTCTCAGGACTGATCTCGAGGCATCGCGCGAAATCACCCGCCAGCTTCGCCTCAGGGACATCGGGGGGATTATCGTCATTGACTTCATCGATCTGGAAGATGAGAAGAACAAGAAGAAAGTCTACGATGAGGTGAAGAAAGAGCTCAAGCGCGATCGTGCGAAAACCACGGTCCTGCCCATGACGGAATTTGGGCTGATGCAGATCACCCGTCAGCGCATTCGTCAGAACGTGCAGATGAGCTTTAGCGATGCCTGCCCGACATGTGGTGGCACCGGCATGGTGCAGTCGAAGACGACCACTCTCAATCAGATCGAACGGTGGATCAAACGGTTCAAATCCGAATCGAGAGAATTTCGCCTGCAGCTGCACGTCAATCCGAACACTGCCATGTACCTTACGCAGGGTACCATCAGCCGGCTCACGAAGATCATGTTCAAGTTCTTCGTCAAGGTCAAGGTAGTACCGGATCAGACCATGGCGATGGACGAGTTTCGGTTCACCTCTGTCAAACAGAACAAGGATATTACCGAACAATACAGACTGTAGGTCCGAAGACGAAAACTCGGTCTTTGCCACAAAGCCACGAAGGCACGGAAAAGAATACTTGAATTCTTTCACTCTTAATAACGGTTTGTGTCGTTGTGTCTTCGTGGCACGATTTTTCACCCACATCTGTGGTATGTGCTTGGAGATGCTGCCATGAAGTTTTTCATCGATACCGCGAATATTGCTGAAATCAAAGAAGCTGCGAGCATGGGTGTGCTCGATGGTGTCACGACCAATCCGAGCCTTGTGGCGAGAGAGGGTAAAGACTTCCGCAAGCTGCTCGAAGAGATCTGTGCGATTGTTGATGGGCCCATCAGTGCCGAGGTCATCTCCACCGACTTTGACGGAATCATGAAAGAGGGGCGGGAGCTCTCGAAGATTCACCGGAACATTGTTGTCAAAGTGCCGTTAATCAAAGAGGGGCTGAAGGCGGTCAAGGCGTTGAAGGCGGAGGGTATTCGTACAAACGTGACACTCTGCTTTTCACCAACGCAGGCATTGGTTGCGGCGAAAGCGGGAGCATATTTCATCAGTCCCTTCATCGGACGACTCGATGATGTCAGCACAGACGGCATGGATCTCATACGTCAGATCGTGACGATCTACCGCAACTATCACTTCGATACGCAAGTGTTGGTGGCAAGTGTACGGCACCCGTTACATGTGGTCGAAGCTGCGATGATCGGTGCCGATATCTGCACGATTCCCTTTAAAGTTATCGAACAACTGATCAAGCACCCTCTCACAGACATCGGCCTCCAGAAATTCCTGGAGGATTGGAACAAGAGCCAGAAGAACTCATTATGAAAAAGACACCGTTTGCAGAGATTCATCGCTCCCTTGGAGCGAAGCTCGTAGAGTTTGCGGGGTTCGAGATGCCGGTTCAGTACAGCGGCATCATCGATGAGCACCTTGCAGTACGCAACAGAGTTGGTGTTTTTGACGTCACGCACATGGGTGAATTCATTGTCCGTGGCAAGGATGCCGCGGCCTTCCTGCAGAAGATGACCATCAACGACGTGTCGAAGCTGTTCGATGGACGCGTTCAGTATTCCGCCATGTGCTATGACAACGGTGGCATTGTGGACGATCTCCTTGTCTACCACTGTGGAGATCACTACATGCTGGTTGTCAATGCTTCGAACACGAAAAAAGACTTTGAGTGGCTGCACTCACACGTCGAAGGAGACGTCGAGTTGACTGACCGGAGTGACGAATTCTCACTTCTCGCAGTGCAGGGGCCGAAGTCTCTCGCCACGTTGAAAAAGATCACCGATGTTGACCTGTCAGCGATCGGGTATTACCATTTCAAGCGCGGTCGGCTGGCGGGGGAAGAAATGATCATTTCCCGAACCGGCTACACAGGAGAGCTTGGCTTTGAGTTGTATTTCCGGTGGGACGAAACGGCCGCAACAAAAGTGTGGGATGCTGTGTTCAATGCGGGGAAGGAGTTCGGAATCGTTCCGATCGGACTTGGAGCGCGTGACACCCTCCGTCTTGAAATGGGGTATTGTCTGTATGGCAACGATATCGACCAGACGACTCATCCCCTCGAGGCTGGACTTGAATGGATCACGAAGTTGGGGAAAGGTGATTTTGTAGGCAAAAGTGTCATGGTGAAGGCGAAGGCGGAAGGCCTTCGAAGAAAACTCGTCGGGTTCACGCTGTCGGAAAGAGCGGTTGCCCGACATGGATATCCGTTGACGGTCAAGGGAATTGAAGTGGGGCACGTCACGAGCGGCACGTTTTCTCCCTCACTGGAAAGAGCCATCGGAC
>JAPLFP010000159.1 GCA_026390585.1 Ignavibacteriales bacterium
TTGTGCCCCATCCGAGAATGCCTCTTCTGGATTCGGATGAACTTCTACGATCAAGCCATCTGCTCCCACAGCGACGGCAGCCTTGGCGATCGGGATCACGAGGCTCCGCACCCCTGTGCCGTGACTTGGATCAACGATGACGGGTAAGTGACTCATTTCTTTCAATGCGGGGACTGCCGAGAGGTCGCACGTATTGCGCGTGTATTCTTCGAATGTTCGGATTCCCCGTTCACAGAGCATGACATCATAGTTCCCCTGAGACAGGACATATTCTGCTGACATCAAGAGCTCTTTCAGAGTGCTCGACATCCCTCTCTTCAACATCACCGGACGGCGTGCTTTGCCTACCTCTTTTAGCAATGCAAAGTTCTGCATATTGCGGGCACCGATCTGCAGGATATCCGCATAATCGGCAACCAGCGAAACATCTCCCGGCGTGATGACTTCTGTGATCACCTTCAATCCGGTTTTTTCTCGCGCCTCTGCCAGCAGCTTCAAACCTTCCTCTTCTAAGCCTTGGAAGCTGTAGGGGGAGGTTCTTGGTTTGAAGGCACCTCCACGAAGGATCTTCGCCCCAGCGGCCTTCACCAATTCCGCACAAAGCAGGATTTGTTCCCTGGATTCAACAGAACATGGGCCAGCCATGACGACGAAATGATCGTTTCCAACGATGGTAGGTTCGCTGTCCGATGCCCCCCGGAAAGAGATCTGCGTACGCGCCTCTTTCCACTCCCTGCCGGCGAGCTTGAACGGCTTCAGGATCGGAAAAACGCTCTCAACACCATCCAGCGAATCGAGCGCCTGGAGCCGGGATTTCCCTCTCTCATCTCCAACGCACGCAATGACGGTTCGCTGTTCTCCGAATATCGGATGCACTTGATAACCAAGATCTCGCACTCTGTCAAAGACGTGATCGACCTGCTGCTTGCTTGCACCAGCTTTCATGACGATAATCATACTCACTCCAGTTGTCGATACCTATTCGCCCACTAGTACCATGTTTCACTTGTTCATTGAATATGTACGAGATGCAGCACACCGCTCTGCTCCGTTCTTGCGACTCTCATCCTTGCATACAAGAGCGGACCGTCTTGCGCTCAGCTCTGTCAGTCCCCTCTGCGGGGAGGCTGATGCGCCGGGGAGAGGGGATTTAGGGGTGTGTTGTTCTTATCTTTTGCTTCCGCACTTCAGGTGACGCACCCCTCCGCCAAAAGGACGGCGGACAGGTCTGCTCCCCTCTCTCAACACACGTTCCTTCGCGCGAGAGGGGACGTTTGATCCCGACATTTCAAGCTCGAGCATTTCCCTTACGTAAAGGGGCGCAAGGGGTTTTTGAGGCCAGACTCTACTTCTTCGTCGCGTTCTCGGGACGAAGAGAACGTACCTTTGCCCCTGCCTGCCACATTTCGGAGTTTTTCCATTCGTCAAGCTCTACCTGAAGCTTCTCGCGATAGTCGGGAGCGCTGCAGGTGTCAAGAACCCTTTTAGACTCGACACCCTGAAGCACATCGCGATAAAGCAATTCAAATAAAGGTTTTGTCGCCGCCTCAAACCGCTTGGACCAATCGAGCGCCCCACGTTGTGCTGTTGTGCTGCACGCGCCAAACATCCAATCCATACCATGATTGCCGATGAGCGGGTAAAGGCTCTGTGTCGCCTCTTCCACTGTCTCGTTGAACGCTTCGCTCGGTGAATG
>JAPLFP010000350.1 GCA_026390585.1 Ignavibacteriales bacterium
TATGAAGCACTTCATCTTTCAACTCTCCAGTTCCGCCCCCGACCTCCTTTCCATTGGGATCACAAACCACGTAGAAGTCAGACAACGTAAGCGCATTCCTTTTCGTTTCTCGTCCTGATATCAAGCCAAGCGCTCTTTCGGCCTTTCTCTTGCCCTGGATTTTCATCGACCGACTGTCATTCCCGCGAACTCTCACAGAAATACACAGCTGATTCTTTCCAACGCTCTCCACTCTCCTAAGGAAAATGCTCTTCTCTTCGGGCACACCGGGTTTGACGTGGCTATCTTGTTTTGGATCATACACAGTGACATCGCCAACTGCAAAGCCACCGGATCCGTGTGCAAAACCATCAACCTTGAAAATCAATTCATATTCTTCTGGCTCATGGGAATAGACTTTGATTATTTGGTCAAACCTTTCCTTAAGAGTAACGTTCGCGAAAAAGGAAGTCAGCACTCTTTCGTATTCTTCGTTTGTCAGATTTCCTTTCGCAGGAGCTTCCGGATACTGGGAATAGACATTCCCGTTCTGCCATTTTTCGATGCCTCTAAGGATGTGGCTAGCCAACCATTCTATCGATTCTGGGAGCGTTCCTTTTCTCCAGAATAGAAGGATTAAAGTGTCGCATAATTCAATGATTTCGAGATTATCAATCTTAGCGGCCTCATCACACAGCCAGTCACAGAGTAATCTGACCGTGTGACAGACGGACTCATTGGTCCGAAGGCCATCATCGATTTTGTGCAGGCAACGCGAAAGATGAGCAATTTCGAATGAATCGGAACGGGCTTGGCCGGATTGTAATGCTTCTAGAACAAAACCGAGCTCACTTTGAAATCCCGAAGCGAATTGAGTCGGACTCGTGAGGGCATTCGATTTCGTGGCTTTCCCTACTCGTCCAATACAATAGCGTGAGATGATCGAATTGAAGAATCTCTTTGCGTACTCATTCTTCGAAAACCACCTGTCATTGTGTTCAACTTCTTCGATCAGATCTGGCAATACACATAAGATGTGTTTGCTATACGTGCCTTCTTCAATGTCCTTGAGAAGTTTACATCGTTCTTGCCATTGTCTCTCCCAAAGCTCAAGGCGTCGTTGTACCTTTTCTCCGGCTTCTTCTATAGTCACGTCTACACTCATTTTCCCTCCACAATCCTTATCTCCTCCGCCGTAAGACCATATAGCTCATATACAGCTTCATCGATCTGACGGTCCAGACTCTCACACTGCAATTCGAGCCTATTCTTTTCGGCATCGGTTTTTGCGGCAGCAAGCTTTGCCTTTGCCTGCAGCATTTGCTCCACGAGCCCCACAATCATAAGGTGATCGCCACTGTCACACGAGGGAATAGGGATTTCGCCCAGCTGATTCGATGCAATATGGTTGTTCCCAGAAAATCTCTGGCGAAAATAGAAATTCACGACACTACTGTTCAGCGTGGCAAGCAAGTATTTGAGACTCGGAGAATCAGATTGACTCCTCAAGTTAATTACATTGGTTGATTGCAGACAAAAGAATTGTTTGTTGTCATATGTTGAGATGATGCGTCGCGGAAGGGTTATGTTCCTAATCTCTTGAACTACTAGCTTCTCGGCAGATTCAAAGATTTCTCTCTTCCTGGGAGCATCCAAGACTTCCGGTTCGTAGTATACATAGAGTCCTTGGTCTAGGGGTTCATACCTACCCACTTGTTTACCACCTGCGGCCGGTTTCCACTTTCCAGATCGGGGGACATCTGACAAATATTTCTCATTATCACCAGTCCTCAACCCCTGATTGATTGTGCAATATGCTAACAACCTTTTCCAGTTCCCCTCAATTTTCGTCACAAGCGTGGTCCCTAATGATGAGGCTTGAACCAGCCAACTCGATTTTGGGTTTGCTTGCCAGGCCGACTGTTTTATCAAGAAGCTCTTCGCCGGCAATGGAAAACTTCTGGAGGTTGTTAGAATTACTTCCACCTCGTGCTCGTCGTTCTCGGTCAGGGCTTTTTGACACAAGAGGATCATTGTTTCATTCTTTGCGCCAGCGAACACGCCCGGCCCAATATCGACTATCTGTTTCAGTTTACTTTCGGCTAGCAATAGACGCCGAAGTTTCTCAAACGAGTCGTTACTCAAGAGCGTATGTGGTATGATATAGCCAAGATATCCACTTCTTCTGAGCAGCTTTCTCATGGCGATCTCGATAAACAATCCGTACACATCGAATCGGTACTCACAAGATTGGTATGTCCTGAAGAAGTAAGCCTTTTCCTGCTCATTCAACTCAGTGATGAATAGGTACGGGGGGTTACCAACCACAGCATCAAACCCACCTCTCTTTAGAACTGTCGGAAAGACATCCATATATTTCATCGGCTTCAGCTTTGTCTCGTCTGCATCAGGGAAAAGAGATCCACCAAAGATGTCTGGCCCGACGAGGGAATTGCCACAAACAATGTTCTGTTTCAAATCAGGGAGTATCGTTTCCTTGAACAATCCGAATTGATGTGCGTCGTTCATCGTGGCGTCTTCGAGTAGCTTTAAATACAACGAAAGCTGTGTTACCTCCGTCGCCTGGAAATCAATGTCCACTCCATAGATGTTGTTGAGGAGGATCTCCTTTTTCTTCTTCAGAGTCAGCTGCAGCTTCCCATCACGATCAAATACGTCTTCATTTTTCACCTTTTCCGGATTCGCCAGATAGTAGCGAACGTGATAATCCAGCAGTTGAGCATACACTTCGATAAGGAATGAGCCCGATCCGCAAGCAATGTCTGCGAAGGCCATCGGCGCAATTTCAGCAGGAGTCTTGCCTTCGATCAGCTTCCCAACGGTCTCGTTGACGATGTAGCGGACGATGTACTCCGGAGTGTAGTAGACGCCACCAACCTTGCGCACCTCCGGTTTCTCCTCAACCTTCACGCGCTTGTCTGTTGCGTGCACAACCTTGCCGAGAAAACGCTCGTAGATGCTCCCAAGAATTGAAATCGGAATCTGGTTGAAATCATATGGCGATGCCGGATCAGCAAGCTCTTCACAGATCTCGGCGAACAGTTTATCTTCGGATGGTTCAAAAACGTTGTTGTCCAGTATGCGGTGTGGCTTGAAAACAAGTCCGTTGTATTTCGGCTCATAACGCTTGCAGAGGGAGACAAATGCTTTCCAGGCAGACTTCTGCCCTTTCAGGTTAATGATCGCCTTCTCTTCAATGCCTTTGTCTTCGAGGAAACGGATAAACACAAGCCGGTCAATTGTTCGTTGAACAGCTTCGGTGAGTTCTTCTCCTTCCAGTTTTTCATTTGCCTTCTTGAATGCTTTGGCAAGCGTCATGCGATATTCATCCAGCTCCTCCAGGAACGCTTCATCGACCGCCTGGTATCCTCCTTTGAACATTCCTTTCTGGCCACCCTTGCCACGCGGCTTTGGCAATTCAGCCGCGCGCTTCTCAATCGAACCGCCCGCAACCGCCTCCTGTGAGAACAAATAGTAGATCTGTGCAAATTTGTCCTCGACGGCGTAGTCGGAGTAATGGAAAGATTCCACTTTGCGACTCATCGCCTCGTCTATGTTCGGCTTGAACCGGCAATCAAGTATGTGGAACTCTTCAAAGTCCGTCAGAATGGCAAGAGGAGTTTTCGCATTCCATCCATAACGGATCGCCTGATAATAGTCGTCGGCATTGGCCAGATTGCGCGACGGTTTTTTCGCTTCGACAAAGAATTTCGGGTCACGGAAGTTGGGAGAAAGGAAAAACGCATAGTCAGCGCGTCGCTGCGATGAGCCCGACATCTTCACCTTGTTCTCAATGTGAACCTCCTGCTCGTAGGGATTCTTCTGGCGCTCATGCGTAACGTCCCACCCGAGAGCGGTGAAGAACTTGTCGATGAAGTCCTGTCGGACTTGAGATTCCTGATAACTTGGTGACAGGTAAGCCGCTTCTTGTGCTTTGAAATCAGCGACAAGGCGTTTGATTGCTTGGAAGGATTGTTGCATTTGCATCCCGATCCAGTCTTGGGTGCGACACTTGGTTGGAATTGCTGTTTTACGGAGAGGTCACAGCTAATCTACACGATTAACGAGCCGTATTCAACACGCAGCATGATTTGCGCTGCCAGGGAAACGTCAAAGCTGCATATTCAGGAACAAATGGGCTTCGGCTTGCTCGTTTGCATTGCCATGTCACGCCTCACCCTGCCCTAGATCATACCCGGCACAAGATGGCAACAGGATTCACGATGGGTGCCTGACTTGACGCGCTGAGAGCACATCCCGCACAGTCGTCCAACGCATGCCGGGATAGCGATCGTTGTCGAGCGGCTCTAGCTTTGCCCGGCCGTCGAACATGTTACGCATGTACTGCATGCCCTGCCATGCCGGGAAAAATTCCTTCTCTCCGGGAGCGACCGTGCGCACGACCTTGATAAGCGTGCCGAGCATTCCCAGACCTCCGGCTCGGAACAACCCGAACTTCTGACCGGTCACCTCACTCACGACCGCTGTCAGCTCCCGGGCGCTGACTTGATCGCCAGCGATTCGTAGAATGCGCGGGGTGGACGGATCAAGAGCCGCGCTCGCCGTGAATGCGGCCGTATCGTCGATCGTCGTGAAGTCCATGCGCTGGTCTGAATCCCCCCAATAGAGGACTCGCTTCAGTTTGAAGAGAATGAGCGGCATCTGGCCGGTCAGTAGCTCGGCAAACGCGCCATTGAGGATCGTGGTCGCTGAGATCGAAGTCTTATCCAGGCGCTTATGGAAGTCTCGACGCAGATCGAGATTGCGATTCTCTCCAGGTGGAAACTTGGTGAAATCGATCGAGTAGTCGGACGGAATGAAACGCGGCACGTCAGCCTTGATCGCAGCGTCGAGCAGAACCGTTTGCGTTTCCACAATCACATCCCGCAATCCCTGCAGCGCGGACACCACACAGGACGCACCCGAGCATGCCGGCGTCACTTCGGAAGCGCTGCTCAAGTCGACACTGGCAATCGCTACGCCGAGCTCCTGCAGTCGCTCAATCTTATCTCGCGCAGATCCATGGCGAACAAGAGCTCTTACGCTGGCGCCCCGTTCGAGCAAAGCTCTCGCGATGCGTCCGCCGAGATTACCGGTAGCTCCCGCCACAACAATGGTCGAGTTATTCATGATTCCGACATTTGTTTTTTGTGGAATTTTCAATTGTGTTTTTCAGAGCTTCTACCTCCTTCAATATGGGTAATATCTCAACCTGTTATGTTTTACCATCTTTACGCCCGAAGTCCACGATTTCATATAACGTTTGGGCAAACCGTTTACCTGCCGTAGCGCGAGCGAAATCGGGCAGCATTGTCCTGAGTGACGCCGCGCTTTTTGCGGCAGAGTCAAATCCGTCGAGGATCGAAGGATGCCGTTGCGAACTTACTTAAGCAGGATCACGTTCTTTGCGTCCATAAACAGGGAAGAGTGAAAAGTCACGGGCTGAAATTGTTCGTTACAATCCGCCAAACCTCCTCCTCAGTATGCTTTCCAATGAATTTCGATATTCATCAGGATCGTTTTTGTGAAAAACGAAGACTTCTATGTTGCCAGGCTTCCCGGGATGCACACGGCCCTGATCATCAATAAACACCTTCATCTTTATGAAAGAATACGGCTTCAGTTCCCGCGTGAAATCACCGATGGGCCAGCGTGAGGCGATGTACTCACCCTGCTTGTTCCTGTAGATCTTCAAACCGGCGGCATCCAGAATTGAAGCGGTTGACCACATGTTGCGGGACAAGCCATACACTTTCCGTAGGGCGTCTTTGTCCGGGACCCGATTCAAGAACTCAACTGGATCGGCGATGGTCTGACCGGCTGCCGGCCCGATATTGCCTGTGCCTTTCGAAAACGCGTAGAGGAAATAATTCTGCAGCCTTCTTGAGGCAGGTTCGAGCATCCTGCCCTGGTCGGCCTGCCAGTAGGTTTCGTGGTCGCTCTCTCCAAAACAGGGAGCCCAATAGACTGGCAAGCCGGATTTCATAATGGCAATGAAAGCGTTCCGGTCCTTTTCCAGGTTCACATCCATCCGTCCCTGGGGAAATCCATAGATACCGGCGTTCAAATAAACCTTTGAAACCTTTTTGCGGAAAAGTCCCGGATTGCGATTGTACGCAGCAGCGATGTCACGCGCGGTTCCGACTGTCTGGAGTACAACTTTTCCTTCCGCTTTCCCCAGCAGATCCAGTATCATTTCCGCCCCCTTCTGGCACACGGCGGCCTGGTCGATGCCTTTGTCGTCAACGCTTTTCAACGCAGTGCGCAGGCCGACGGCATACGGCGCCGTGCGCCCCGAGATCTCGAACATCTGTCTCAACGCAACCGCACCCGTCCCCTCACTCTGCGGGCGTTTGTCGTAAAGCTGTTGATCGAGTATGATGCCTAAAACGTCTATCTCGGGCGATGCAAAGAGTGTTGCCAGGTCGAACCAGTCATCGGGATCATCGGGGGGAAAATAGAGATCAGATGAGTATATCAGCTTGACTTTCGCCGGCTGCGCCGGCTTGTTGCTCTGAGCGTACACATTCAGTGCAAGCAGAATCAAGACGAAAACAATGAAGGGCATTCTGCTTTTCATGAAATCGATCACTGAAATGTAAGCTGTCTTGGAGTGACACTTCTGAGAGGGGTTCAAGTTTACGTGTCTTTTCCCATCTTCAATACCACTTTGTATTACTGCTCTGCATTGCGTGACCATGAAGATCGCGTATCGATTGTGGAATCACGACCCGCCGTCATGCATACGGTACGGTCATGCTTGCAAAAGCACAATACCGGAAACTCGGTATTTCTGGTACAGGTTTAGAAACGAGAAAAGTGGATTTCGAGCATGAAAGACGGGCACAACATCTCCCTGTGATCGTGGAATGATGCAAACGGTGCGAGAGGTGAGGCAAGGTACCATTAGCAGCATACAAAGGCAAACGTATGGAAAGTGCCGGCCAGGCAGATGATCCGTTCGCGCTACGGGGCTCATAATAGACAAGCCTCCGCTTCACATGGAAGCCGGAGGCTTGGTGTTGAGAATTCCTTTGAACATTTTAGAACGAATATCAAAGATGTCGTGAGACTTGGGAATTATCTCACGCAAAGACCCGCTCTGCAACAAGTCATTGCGAGCGTTTTCTGCGAAGTGACTTCTTTTGTCATCCCCGCATGTCCCGCTGGAGTTTATCCCGACGAAAGTCGGGACGGGAATGACAGGGTCTGTTTTTCATTGCTTCGAGACTCGAATGAGCTCCTTCTGGAGCTTTTCGAATGTCACATACTTTTCTGTGAATGCAATGGTCCCGTCCTTACGGACAATCAGAAGTCGTGGTAATTTCACAATCTGATAATCCGAGAGGATATCCGAATCCCTGCCGATCAAGACGTTGTAGGGAAGCTTGTAGTACTTGGCGTCGGCCTTCACCCGGCTCCGCATGTCGAGCGGATTGACCGAGAGGATTACCGCATTTGTGTCTTTCTCGAAGATCTTTTGGAGAGACGGAAACTCCGCCTGGCATTCCCTTCACTTCGACTTCCAGAAATGCACGATGACGATCTTCTTGTTCTGAAACTCTCTCAAGGCGATCTTTTTCCCTCCAATCGCCGGCAGCTCGAAGTCGGGAGCCTTTGCCCCCACATGCAATCCTTCCTGACCAAAGGCCACCACACAAAGCCAAAGCGTGGCAACGAACGGAATCCAGATTCGAATATGCTGCGGAGGTGTGCGCATCGGCCTGAGTTGTGAGTGGTAGATCTGTGTGCTTGGTGATGCTGTCAAGTCTCCCAAAGGACATGGAGAGACTTTGATATCCTCTGGGACGTCATGATTTTGCTTCTTTGAATGGAGAACAAGGAGCGGGGACGGGTGGGAATCGAACCCACCTTTCGAATCTCTCGATCCGAAACAACGGATTTGAAGTCCGCGAAGGCCACCAGGTCCTCTGTCATCCCCGAAAGTTTCTAGAACCGCCTCAGAATCCTTGCGCAAGAATAGTTGTCATTCCCGCATGTCTTAAGCGGGAATCCAGACGCTGCGTTCTGGACTCCCGATAGAAATAACGGCTGCGAGGAGTCCCCCCGACGTCTGCGCTTCAGCGACAAGCGCGTACTGATCATCCGATATTCCCTCTTCTCTCCCGAGGTGCGGCTCAACATACTCCGTGTTCTTCCAGGTTTGAGTCGGAAGGAATCGTTTCATCAATTCGAAGAAGCTGGAGAAAAACGGAATGTTATTCATCCGGATACGTACGGTCACTTCAGCATTACGGGCAATCGGCAATGAATGGCCGATGAGTCCAAACCCTGTCACATCTGTCATTGCACTGATATCAAATTGACGCAAGATCTCGGAGGCATAAACGTTCAATCGTTCCATGCTCGAACTGAACTCCCGGTACTGCGTATCGGAGAGACCATCCTTGTAGAGCGCTTCGCTATAGACCGCGGTTCCAAGAGGCTTGGTCAAGATCAACTGATCGCCAACCCGTGCACCAGCGTTCGTCAGCACACGATCCGGATGTATTGTTCCCGTGACACTCATTCCGTAGAACAATTCCTGCAGCTCCATCGAGTGACCGCCGACGAGCATGACGTTTGCTTCCTGCAGCTTTTCGCACGCCCCGGTCAGGAGTTCTTCAACAACGCTGACAGGCAATTTCTTCGATGGGTAGGCAAGAATGTTCATCGCCGTCAGCGCTTTCGCGCCCATTGCCCAAACATCGGAGAGGCTATTGGCAGCGACAATGCGACCGAACGTCCTTGGATCGTTCACGATCGGCTGAAAGAAATCGAGCGTCTGTACGATCGCAAGTTCTGGAGAAAGGCGTACCACTCCGGCGTCGTCCATGGTATCCATGTCGACCAACAAATCCGGCGATGTTACGCGCGGGAGCCTATGGAGCAATCCCGCCAGCCTGGCGGGACTTACCTTTCCGGCTCAACCAGGACAGAGGGCAAAACCCATCAGGCGGATTCGCTCGCCATCTGACGGTGCCCCTTGCTGACCAACGTTGCTCATTCAACCTCTTGAACCGATGATGGTATGATCCGGTTTGTTCCGACGATCTCTCGTCCTGCGAGGATCGCCGCGCCAAGCGCACCCGTGAAGTGCGGCTCGGAGGGCACCCGGATCGTGTGCCCTGTGATTTCCTCAAGTGCTTTGTGAACACCAGCGTTACGGGCAACGCCGCCAGTGAAAACGATTTCATCCCGCAATCCGATTCTTCCAGCCATCCCCAGTATTCGGCGCGCCACAGAGTTGAATACTCCACGCAATACGTCAGCGGGGGTTTTACCCTGATGGAGCAGACCGACGATCTCGGACTCGGCGAAGACTGCACACATCGACGATATCTCGCACGCTTGTTCTGCCGCCAACCCCAGTGGGCCCGTTTCCTCGACGGGGAGGTTCAATGTACGCGAAATCGTCTCAATAAACTTTCCTGTACCGGCAGCGCAGCGGTCGTTCATCACGAACTCCCTCACCCTTCCCATTTCATCCAGCTGCATCATTTTCGAATCCTGTCCGCCGATTTCGATCACCGTTCGCGCACTAGGTATCTCTGCGATAACTCCGATCGCGTGACAGGTAATTTCGGAGGCAACCCGATCGGCGCCTGAGAAGTAGTTCCTGCCGAACCCGGTCGTCACAATCCGGTCGATATCAGATCTTCGAAGATTCAATTCTGATAGGAGTTCATGGAAGGCGTTCTTCGCATGCTCGGCGGGAAATGCGCCAGATCGGGCAATCCGCGATCCAACAACCCGCTCCCCATTATGGAGCACCACCTCAATCGTCGTAGAACCTATATCGATCCCGCAAACAAGCATATCAGAATCCTATGTCATGACCGGTTTGAGCAATTCGCTGAACGACTCTATCCGCACCCTCAGTTGTTCGATGTCCTCAAAAGAATAATCCGTGACGATTTTCAGGGAGGGGATTTCGATCTTTGCCAGCGCTTTGTCAACAATGCCGGCCTCTACATTGTAGGTGTGGCAGAACGACAGAATATTGTGCACCACGCCATCGATATCATATTCGTCGATCGTTCTGAGGATGTTCTCAATCCGTTCTTTGTTCGGCGAAAAGCATGAGCAGTCGATCGAGAAATACCGGTCCGCAATCGCTTTCATCATTCCATCGAGATCGGCAGGTGATTCATCGACAAGATCGCGATAGTATCGCATACCGGTGCACGACTCATCGGCAACGACGCGAAGGCCAGAGGACTCGAGAGCGTAGTGAACCTTCGCGTTTCCCATGGGCGAAGGTGTGCCGGCGACCAGGATTCTGGGACCTGCATGCTGGTATGCAGAGATGCCTTGCTTGATTCTCTGGTGCAATTCTTCGATCAATCGTTCGCATCCCGAGATGAAGATTTGAATATCCTGACTCAGCGCGATTTGAGACACGAGAAGCGCATCGAGCCCCGAAATGGGAGGATTCGGTAGCCGGCGGAAGTCATTCACGGTCTGAAGAACCCTGCGTCGCTTGTTTACCAGCTTGATCGTTTCTTTCAATCGATCAGCAGTCACTGTTATGCCGGAGAGCTTTTCGACAAAACTGCGAAACCGGATGACCTCACTCAGCCACAGATCTCTGTCGACGGCAGCTTTCTTCTGAGGGACCTCCATCACCTCGAAACCGAGCAAATCCCACGCCTTTTTCTTCACATCGCACGTCGTTTCACCCACGGACGCATCCTTGAGCTTTTTGTACGGGCACGTTTCGCTGAATGCCATACCAAAGGTTGACCGGATAAGAGGACAGATATCCCGCGGAAACATCTTGTCCGCATAGTCGACAGGCCAGTGCGAGCCGCCGCAGAGAGGGATCGGGAGAACACCTGCAGCCAGAGCAATCTCATCCGGCACATAGATGCAGAAGGTCCCAATGGATTTTCCCCCTCTCGTTCTGTAGTCGAGGATTTCACCGACCCGACTGGAATGCGATGCATGAAAGGCGGAATCGAAGTATTCCATGGCTGCCGGACGATTGGGCGCAGACCGGATCGTCGCCTCGAACAACTTGTTGTTGTACGCGATGAGTTGATCGTGCAACTCGAGGTTCACACCGACTTTCTGGAGCAACTCCCGTGTATCCATCGTTGTCATGTTGAACTCCGAAGCTTCCGCACATCCCCTTCACGTTCTGTGAACCCAATACTATCAAGGTATAAAAGAAGCGGAAGGGCAAATTTTCGCGTGATCCCAAGATGCTCGCGGATTTCGCCCAATCCTGCGTGATGTTTCGCCACCAGGAGCTTTGTTACTTCCTGTTTGGCCTTTTCGATTGCGCTGCGATGCACGACAATATCTTGCTCGAGTCGTACAGCATCGCCAGCCTCGATCATCAATGAAAACACCTTCTCCCCGTCTTTGCCAAGTCCCGCCGTAATCTCACGTTGACCCGGCGGCATAAGAGGCGAGGCGGTGAGAGCTTTTTCAATTTTCTCCTTGATCGCCTTGTGCTCGGACGAGAGCTCGATCGTATGTGAATGCAGCGAGATCCGGTCTCCATGAAGATCGACTTGTTCTTCACTCTGAAGTACCTTGCAGCCATGATCGAAGAGCTTTCGCTCCACTGCAGGCTTCAGCCGTGAATGAATTTCGCTTGCAGAGAAACCAATTTTCAGTGTGTTTTCACCATGAAGTCTTCCGAGGAGTTCTATGATTCTTCGTTTCAGATTGTTGAAGTGCGATGTGGCATACCAGGCATCGGCTTCGAGCTGCACGGCCTTTTCTTGCTGCAGGAGGTTACCAAGTTGACTCCTGCACGCTTCCGGTGGAACGCTGGCCAGCCTTGCAAGTTCGGCGACTGAGAGAAAGGAATGGGCTGACCGCAGAATTTGCTCCATCACCAGCTGCTCCGGATCACCTTTGTCCAGTTGAGAGAGACGCAAAAGCACATCTTGCTGAAAGCGTTTGTGTTTCTGAGGGTGGACATCCAGAATCGATCCGCCGCCGATGGTTCGCACGGGTGAGTAGCTCCTCACGACAAATCGGTCGCCGGCGTCTGCAATGATCGGCTTTTCGAAATGCACTTGGACAAATCCCTCAGCAGCAGGCTGCAGAGAATCCCCCTCCAGCAGAATGATTCTCCCGATGACTTCGGTCGTCCCCACATGAAAACGAATGCGTGTGCGATTCTCGAGTTTCGCCTTTTCCCCGGAGAGATAGGTAAACTTCGCGTCCACCATCGATGTCGGCTTGAAGAACCCTGGCTGGGCGAGAACATCGCCGCGCTCGATCAGTTCTTTCTCAACCCCCATCAGGTTGATTGCCGTTCGTAAGCCGATGCTGCTTTCCGTAACTGCATGGTCATGCACCTGAAGGCCGCGGACTCTGACAGTCTTGCCGTGTGGTAGAAGTTCTATAGAGTCATCGACCGCGACGCATCCTCCGAGAACGGTTCCAGCGACGACGGTACCAAATCCCTTGATGGTGAACACCCTGTCTATCGGCAGGCGAAACACCCCCTTATCCCGCCGCTGCCGAACAGCGCGGGCACGCTCCCGGATTTCTCGCTTGAGCTCCTCGATCCCCTTTCCAGTGATTGCGCTGATTGGAATGACCGGCGCATCTTCGAGAAATGTGCCGCGCACCAGTGCGCGCAGATCAGATTTCACCATCTCCAACCACTCGTTTTCGACCAGATCGATCTTGTTGAGTGCAATCAGACCGAGCGGCACTTGCAGAAGCCTGAGGATTTCAAGATGCTCGCGGGTTTGAGGCATCACCCCGTCGTCTGCTGCCACGACCAGAAGGGCAAGATCAACCGTATTCACGCCCGCTACCATCGTCTTGACAAACTTCTCATGGCCGGGGACATCGATGATTGCGATCTCATCTCCCAGGAACGCAAAACCGAGATCGGTTGTCATCCCGCGCTCTTTCTCCTCCTTCAACCGATCAGTGTCAATACCAGTCAGCGCCTTCACAATCGCCGTCTTGCCATGGTCGATGTGACCTGCCATTCCCATCACAATATGCTTTTTCGGATCGCTTGTCATTTTGTTCAATACAACGACCAAAAGCCGCGTGTCATTGCGAGCGATTTTCGCGAAGCAATCCGTCGTGGGATACATGGATGGATTGCTTCGTCGTCCAAAAGAAAAGCAACGGACTCCTCGCAATGACTAGTTGGAGAATGTCATTGCTCCAAATATTCCTTTTCGCCCTCGGCGCTTTTGCGCGAGCGTCTTCGAGACAGCTCTCACAACAGTATTTCTTTGTAGCTTTCGACAACGAGCTCAAGCTCATCATCGCGAATCGTTCGTCCATCCAGCAGAAATTTCTGTTCCTTGATCCTTCCGAAGATCGGTGTCCGTGCCACTCGAAGCCTGCGAGCCATCTCCTCTGCATGCATTGAGCTCATTGTAATCGAGACGACCAACGTTGGCACAGAGACCGCTGCAAGCGAACCACTCCCCACTTCTGATGAGTCTTGTTCGACTTCGACAGACGCGTCCGGTGGCAACACGACCGTCAGGCCTTTCTTAAGGCGATCGCATCGGCTGCGAATCTCATCCAGCGGCATGGTCAGCATTCTAAGTACTGGATGTTCTGCGAAGAGTTTCTTCTCGTCGAGGAAGAGTCGCAGCGTCGCCTCCAAGACTGCGAACGTCATTTTATCGCAGCGAAGCGCCCGCGTGAGCTGGTTATTCTTGATTTTCTCGATTGCGTCCCGTTTGCCGATGATGATGCCACACTGAGGTCCACCGAGAAGTTTGTCCCCGCTGAAGCAAATGACGTCTGCCCCCGCTGCAACGGAATCCTGAACCATTGGCTCCTTCGGCAACCCCCAGCGACTCAGATCGACAAGAGCTCCGCTTCCAAGATCATCCACGGCAAGGATATTGCACTGATGAGCCAACGGCGCAAGGTCCTCTATCGATACCTGACTCGTGAATCCGAGAATTCTGTAGTTGCTTTGGTGTACTTTGAGAATAAGACTGGTATTCGGAGTGATTGCTCGTTGATAGTCCTTCAGATGCGTTCGATTCGTCGTCCCGATCTCCACCAGTGTCGCTCCGCTTCTCTTCATAACATCTGGCAGCCTGAAGGACCCGCCAATTTCCACCAGTTCACCGCGCGAGACGATGACCTCTTTCCCTTCCGCGAGCGTGTTGAGGATAAGCAGGGTCGCTGCAGCGTTGTTGTTGACGACAACCGCAGCCTCCGCGCCGGTAATCCTATGCAACAGTGCTTCAACTTCTTTATAGCGGTCTCCCCTCTTCCCTGTCTCCAGATCAATCTGCAGCGTGCTGTAGTTTTCCACCACGCCCCAAAGCGCTTCACGAGCAGGGGCTGCGTACGGAGCTCTCCCAAGAGCTGTATGCAACACGATACCAACCCCGTTGACGCAGCGGCGCAATCCGGGCACAAGCCTCACCTCGATTTGTTTGGCCAGCTGTAGAACCATTTCATCGTACGGTGGGAGAACAGAGAGCGCACTGCTCATGATCTTCGAGCGAAGTTCATCCAGATAGAGGCGAATCTCCTCCACCACGAGAGTTCTCGGGTACGCGACGAGTACCCGAACCAGATGCTTGTCTTCGAGCAGCTTGTCAACCTTTGGAAGATGTTGCAGGAGTTGGTCTGGTGCTGGGCTCATGGTTGATACCCCATCGAACGTGAACATTTTTGCATACGGTACATTCCAGACACCGGATGCAATCAGGAGAATTCGGATCATCGGCGATCCGTATCTGAACTGGACAGACTTCGACGCACAAATTGCAGTCGGCGCACACTCCTTCAACATCGAGCCTCATGTAACTCACGCGGTTGAAAAGCGAATAGAACGCGCCAAGAGGACACAATGTGCGGCAAAACGGCCTCGAGGTGAAAACAAACAGGACGAGGAACACGGCGAGAATGCTGATTTTGAGGACGTACAACCATCCAACCATTCCCGGTTCGATCACCGGTGCCGCAAACGTGGGATCAATGGGATTCCAGATTACCCAAGGAATCCCGGCGCTCAAGGTCCCCCAGGGACAGATTCGCGAGAACCAATGGGCCTCAAACAGGGCGGGGAGCAGCGCAGCCAGGACGACCAGCGAGATATATTTCCCGTACTTCAGGAATTTGGGTACTCTAAATTTTCTAGAATTGATCTTCACTGGCTGGTCCTGGATCCACCCGAACGGACAGATCCACCCGCAGACAGCTCGCCCAAACACCAAGCCGATCGCCCCCAAGAATCCGAGGAGAAAGAACGGGACTTTGCCGATGGATGAGAAATGCTGGAGTACTCCAATAGGACAGGAGGTGAAAGCGGTCGGACAGGCATGGCAATTCAAGCCTGGGAAGCACACCTGCTTCAATGGGCCATCGTAGATCTGCTTTGACGAAAAAACGGGGAAGTAGCTGTTCGGAAGGATAAGTCCAAAAAACGCGACGATCGGTGATCGTACTTTCCGAAGGATTGCGTAGGTCTTTTTGGACTCTTTGCTTTCCATATTTTTTTGGGATTACCCGATCCCAACACAATCAAGTCAGAGGGTCGACCCCTCGATGCGAATCAAACGCAGGTCGCCCGCCATAGCTCCTGCTACCAGAAATACGATGACAATCAGAACCAAGAGTGCTCTGAACTTCCACGAACTGTAAATCATTCCAAGCCGTAGCGTTTGCATGAGTTCCGTGAGTCAGTCAATCAGTCGTGACGGTGCGTGGCTGGATCGGAGGGCAAACTACAAAAACCGGAGTTGAATAGCAACCAATGTAGGAGAAGAGACCGATACCCGGAACCTGCAGATATCGGG
>JAPLFP010000002.1 GCA_026390585.1 Ignavibacteriales bacterium
TTTGCCGAAGCCCCGGGATAGTGCGCATCTATGGAGATCGCCGGCGGAGCTATGGGAGGATACTGGGAAATTGGCAGAGTATATATCGCCAATGCGCCCGCCAGCATGATGATAATGGCGATGACCCATGCAAAAATGGGGTGATTAATGAAAAATTTGGACATGAAACTTCTCCTATGATGATTGTCTACTTCATCTTGTTTTTATTGTTTATTCTTACACTCTTAAATCAGCCTTTGAGGAGAGCCGAAAGAGCTCCCCGCAAAAGGCTGATCAAACTGCATTTTCTGTTACCAAAATATAGTTTGGAAAGTCCTTAAATACCCAGCCGTTCTTCAATGTCCGGTAAATGATCCCCAATAACTTCCTGGCTAAAGCGATAATTGCTTTTCCGGTCCCGCGCCGCGCTTCTATCTTCCGGTAATATTGGTTTAAATACGGACTGTATCTTACCGCTATCAACGCGCATTGCACCAATGCCGTCCGTGCCAGTTTGTTCCCCTGTTTCGTTATGTGGCCGCTGTGCTCAGTGCCGTTCGAGTTATGCACTCGTGGTACTATGCCAAAATACGCCGCCAGCTTACCTTCATCCTCAAAATCCTGAATATTACCAATCGTCGAAAGCAATATGCTCGCGCCAACTTTCCCGATCCCCTTAATGCTTGTCAGATTCTGCCATCCTGACAACTTCGGACCATGCTCACTGATAACATCTTCAACCTTCCGTATACTCTCGTTCAAATGGCGGATCTCATTCACTAGAATTTCCAGTTCAACATGTTCCAAATCATCAACCGCCTGCATGAGCACTTCTTTCAGCCCCTTCTCGCTTGACAGGCTTTCTTTCCGGAGCAGTATTCCATGCCCAGCCAGCAGATTGTTCACCTTATTCTTCAACACTGTCCGCAACTTCACCAGCTTGTCCCGCGTCTGCACCAGACTCGCAACACGCGCCTGTAATCCGTCTTTCATTCTTACCTCCGGCAACATCCCTTTCGCCAGAAATTCCGCCAATATCTTCGCATCATGTTCGTCGGTTTTCTTCACCGACCGGCTGATCACATCAAACTGATGCGGATTTACCACTCTTACTCGGCAACCGCTCTCTTTCAGCGCTTCGCTGAACATCCGCACATTGCCGGTCGCCTCAACCGCTATTTCATCTTCCGCGCTCAATCCGCGGGCAAATACTTTCAACCCCTGGATCGGCCATCTCTTGATCTCGCTCTTCCCTTCTTCATTCCAGACACATGTCGTGAAACTGTTCCGATGCAAATCTACTCCAATATACTGCTTCATCGTCGCTTTCCTTTCTTTTATGACGACGAAGTAGACTCACTTTCCGGTGGTCACCACACTCCTATTCAAGGTGCTCACGATTGATTACGTGAACCCTTATAATGGCGTTCCAGTCACAGGTCTGACTAATCTCCTTTACGAGGTCTTTTGCCTCACTTAAACAATCCAGCCTGTAACCCGTCTACTCCATTCGCCGTCGCGAACAGAGTACACCACCTCTGCCATCATTCATACCATCTCCTTTATTTTGTCAGT
>JAPLFP010000108.1 GCA_026390585.1 Ignavibacteriales bacterium
GGATATGCTACCATCGCCTCCGCAGTTGAGACGATGAGATCAGGGGCATTTGACTATCTCCCAAAGCCGTTTACTGCCGGGGAGCTCCTTGCGGTTCTTGACCGAGCGTTGGACCGTCGAAAACTTCTTCTCATGGCAGAGCCTGAGTTCGAATACACCGATTCGGTCGGGTTCGAGGGAATGATCGGCACCAGTACGGCGATGCGGGAGGTGTACAGCCTCATTCAGAAGGTTGGGCCGACCGACAGCACGGTCTTGATCATCGGAGAAAGCGGCACCGGCAAGGACCTTACTGCCAAAGCGATTCACCAGCGGAGCAAGCGCAAGGACAACAAGTTCTTCGCGATCGATATCTCTACTCTTTCGAGCACCATTCTTGAAAGTGAGCTCTTCGGTCATGTGAAAGGTTCATTTACCGGCGCAACATCTGATAGACCGGGAGTCTTTGAGGTGGCGGATCAGGGGACGATTTTCCTGGATGAGATAGGCAATCTCCCCGTTGAGACGCAGGCGCGACTTCTCCGCGTGCTGCAGGAAAAGGAGTTCATTCCCGTTGGCAGCACCGATGTCAAGAAGGTCGACCTCCGGTTGATCTTCGCCACCAATCAGAATCTCAAACAACTTGTCACCGAAGGGAAGTTCAGAGAGGACCTGTACTACCGATTAAACGTGTTTCCCCTTCGGCTGCCGACCCTGCGGGAACGAAACGACGACATTCCAGAACTCGTTCATCATTTCCTGAGGAAGTACTGCGACGCTGTTCAACGAACAATGCCCAAGGTACGAGCGGAGGCGATGGAATTGCTGATGGACTACCACTGGCCCGGCAACGTGCGGGAGCTTGAGCACGTCGTGGAGAGGCTCACCATTCTCGTCGAAGGGGATGAGATCGAACCGATTCATATTTCGGCTGCACTCTACAGGACGGACTCGGCAATTCGTTCAATGATTCCCAAAACAAGCGAAGAGCTGAAGAACCTGAAGCGGAAGATCCGTGAGTCTTCCGTACAGGAAATCGAAAAACTCTTCATTGAAGAGTCGCTTATCCGGAACAACTGGAATGTTTCCAGAGCAGCCCGGGATGTTAGTATGCAACGTTCGAATTTTCAGGCTTTGATGAGAAAGTACGGCATCAAGAAACAGGCGCCGCCTGCATAGGCGAATATGCAGATGCACAAGATGTTTGTGCATAGCGGAAAGTCACTTTGCTTCGTTTTTTCCTCGTTTCACGACATTCTAGCCTTCCGTGGTTAGCCTCATCGGAGTTGTCCACAAGCTGCGAATCCTTCCTGACTTCTCATAGATATCACGCTTATAACAGCTTACGGCAATCAAGGCATGCCGTTCGCGGTGTGGCACGATCATTGTAGCTCTCACCTCAGTTGCTGCAATATCCAGCGCTCCACACAACAACGAGGTCCCAAAATGATTACGAAAAAAATTCTGGTAGTTGACGATGAAGAAAATGTCTGTCAAAGCGTAAGGAAGATTCTCGGCAGGAAAGGGTACGAAGTCTCACAAGCCCTCACGGTTGATGACGCTGTAAAGCTTATCAACGATATGTCGTTTGACCTTGTGATCACGGATCTGATGATACCCGGGACAAGCGGCATGGAGTTGGTCCAGATCATTCGCGAAAAGTATCCCGAGCTTGATGTCATCATGATCACCGGCTATGCGTCCATCGAATCGGCTGTCAAAGCGACAAAGTTGGGTGCCAGCGCGTACCTTCCGAAGCCCTTCACTCCGGATGAGCTGACAAAGGTCACGGAACGCGCGCTCTCTAACCGTATGATTCGCGTGAAAGCAAAACCAGCCCCAACAACGCGGCCTGAAGCAGAGGAAATCCCTGACGAGAACATCGACGTCGATATGCCGTTCAACGCACGAGAGGTGGCAAAGCAGACGTCACAACAATTCGTCGAAACTCTGACCCACTCTGATGTCCCGCTCCCAAAGAAAACCGCTGAGAAAGCATACTGCTACACAGGCGCCCGAGAGTGCCGGCGATTGGTGTTAGAGGGTCGGGAATGCTCCGGAGAGTGCATCCTTTTGAAGAAGGAAAAGGAACGAGCAAAAAGCGGTGCAAAGGTGAAACGGTTCTCAAACGATCTCATCGATGTGGACATGCCCTTTAATATGGCAGAAGTCGAACACGTTACGGGTGCAGACTACATCAACTGTCTTACCCGGTCGGATATTCCTCTTGCCAGCTTGTATGGGAGGGACGCCACAGCGAAGTACTCAGTCTTGGTCGTCGATGACGAGCCGATCGTGTGTCACAGCGTGCGCAAGATACTCTCCAAACAAAGCTGTGCTGTTGACGAGGTCTTTGATGTTGACGCAGCACTCCAGAAGATGCGATTACAGAAATTCGATCTGGTTTTGCTCGACCTCAAGATGCCAAAACGCAGCGGCATGGAAGTACTGAAGTCCATCAAGGCCCAATGGCCTGACATGCCGGTTGTCATGATCACCGGTCATGGCACGATTGAGACGGCCATCGAAGCGACACAGCTCGGTGCCTTCAACTTCATACCGAAACCATTCACTCCAAACGAACTCGCGAAGGTTGCTGTCGAAGCCTTAGCTGCATAGCACTCGTAGAACAACCAGGGGGTAGCTCTGGCGGCACACTGCCGGCAGCCTACCCCCTTCTTCATTTCATCACGCTCCTGACGATATGCTCGATCCTCTCTTCTCCGCGCTCGTCTTCAAAGAGGTCTACTGCTTTGTTGTCATTTCCCGAGCTCATACCGCCGGAAGATGTTTCCTCGACCTCATGGTTCTAGTGATGTATACCGGGTGTTGGAGGCTGCGGTGCCTGCCCCGCCCTGATAAGGTCAATGGTCTCAACTGCATGACGAAGATGTGGGATCACAATACTTCCTCCGACGACAAGAGCCACATTCAGGGCGTCGTACAGTTCCTCATCACTCCAACCTTCATCAGCGCGTTGAAGCAAATGATAGTCGATGCACTCGTTGCATCGCAGCACTGCTGATCCTACCAAACCCAGGAGTTCCTTCGTCTTTGTATCAAGAGCACCTTCGCGGTAGGCTGCTGAATCCAGGTTGAAAAAGCGTTTGATCCCAAGATGATCGATCTGCAGGATTCTGTTGTTCATTTTCTCGCGATGCTCGCGAAATTCGTCGAGTCGATTGCTCATTGTTTCCCTCAGTTGATGTGCTTAGGCGGAAGAAACAGGGGTTGTCAGTTCCAGATGGGATATGGAACAAAGTCTTCGCAGCAGGAGTTCTCCGTCGCAGACCACCAATGCCCGCGAGCCCGCAACGGGTTCATTTACGCTTGAGACGCTTCCTGCAGAACCTCGAAGATACTACGGAGGACGACATCAGGTTGGGTCAGGTGGATCAGATGACTACCCGTTTCAGCTTCGACGATCTTGCTCTGAGGCGAGAGCGTGCCGTAGGCACGCATGAGTTCCTGCCAGAGATTTTCCACTTTATCGGCATCATCTCTTGATAGGTCCCCAAGTCGAACGATCGCATCACGCATCTTGTCCCGATGGTGTACAAGAACTCTCAGCGGAACGGGCGGGAAGTCTCCGGAGTTTTTGAGATCGATCATATTCCGGGGATCGTTTGCCTGGGTATACTCATTGAGTGCGGTTTGTGGGTTCCTCGGAGACAGGAAGTTATTCCAAAACGCGCGGAACGCCTTCGGCGGCAGAAGGCGATAGGGCGCAAGCTGAGGTGATTTGAGAAGAAATGGTTTCATGACTCTCAGAAAGCCAAATCCTGAAAACCAGCCCTGCACCTTGAGGGATTTCGACTTGTCGACTCTGCTTCTCTTGTAGACCCGTGGGAGGAGTTCCTGTCTGAAGCGGACATCGTCTGGCGATACGGGATCGATCAGAACCACGCCTCCGACAACGTCCGGAAAAAGTCGGCAGAAATGATTGATGTACAGCCCACCTTGAGAGTGACCGACAAATATGTATGGAGGATCGATCTTGAGGCCTTCCAGGAGTCCCTTCAGTTCGAGGGCGATCTGACGACTGGTCCTCGGCCCATTCGCCAATTCGCTCCATCCGTAGCCAGCCCGATCATAGGTAGAGCAAAATGAGGTTGAGCGCCCGCGCGAGCATGACGACAGCCAATACAATTGCGACGATTTGTAGGATCAGCATAGGTATTCAATCCAGCGTGAGAATGAGATATTCGGCAAGAACATCTGAGTGTCAAGATCGATGGAGATAGCACCCTTGTCAGTCTGAGTCTTTCTCCCTTTCGCCTCGCTACATAAACCACTTGCGGTTCGAATAGACAGCATCGCCAAACTGACGCATGAAGTGCATTTCTTCTTCATTCAAAGGGCCGCGCCGCAATGCGGCAACATTCTCTTTGAGTTGTTTTTCGTTTCTTGGCGCAGTGAGACACACATGCACATGAGGATTTGATAACACGAATCGGTATGCCATCCCTGCATCCGGGATGAGTCCATCCTTCGGCCAACTCCTTGGCCTTCTCATCATCTCAGTCCAACGAGTTGCTGTGTAGCTGATGACCCCCGGGTTGTAAGTCTCAAGATAAGGAAAAACATCTCTTTCAGCACCACGATGGGCTGCATTGTAGCGCAGCATCAGGATATCCAGAGTACCTTCAGCGGCCAATTTCCCCAGAAACGCGCGGTTGTGGCAGGAAATCCCAATGGATTTCACTTTTCCCTCTTCTCTGAATCGAATCAGTTCTTCCAGAACCCTCGGGGGAAATTCCTTCTCCTTCATAACACCCAGAAACATGAATATGTCAATGTAGTCGGTCGCGAATTGGCGAAGTCGCTTTTCCAAAGTCCGCCGGAGGTTCGGATAGCCGATGATCAGATTGTAGGCACCTGTTGCAAGAACGAATTTCTCCCGCCCCCCTTTGAAAGCAGGTCGGAGGCCCTTCACCAACTGAGCATCAATCCCGAAACCGAAGAAGAAATTGATTCCCTCGTCAATCGCGGCATGAACCGTTTTGGTGCCAGGCCAATAACTGGCACTCAACCCCATTCGGGAGACCTTCATGCCAGTAGCCCCCAACGACGTTTGGTTGAGAAGATCTATCATAGGCCAACTCCTGTCGATGTGTAAATCAGGGTATTGCTCCTTCAATGATCAGCACACAGACTTCTCCGGAGACCCGGATCGTGCTTCAGCGCCGAGATCCGCATAGATCATTTGCGCAACAATCCTTACGGCCCTCTCCACCTCGGGCGTCAGCGACGAGCCGTGGATAAACTGTTCTCCCTCGATTCCGTAGACCAACACCTTCTTTGGCAGCAGTTGTTGAATCCGAGCCAACTCAAGAACGGAGCCAACAGTCATCCCATGCGTCGATCTCGTCAATCGTGCTTCCGGGAGAGGGAGCGTGCTTGCATCAAATCGATGGATGGTGCCAGGAGGGGATCCGGATTGCGTCGCGTCGATGATCATTGCGACATCGAATCCTGGTAGGTGGTCGAGAAGTGCTGTAACATCGTTGTTCAGTTCGACGATGGTGACGCTGGCGGGCTGTTCGCCTTTCATCATTCTCGCGACAGCCAGACCGGCATCGTCGTCACCGCGAAGATCATTTCCAATCCCAACTACGAGCGCCTTCACATGAACTCCACGGATGCCATAGATCATCCTCACTTCTGCTTCGGGGCCGCCATCGCATGAGCACCCGCGGTGACACGGTTCCTGAAGAGGCGACGAACCTCTTCCCTACAAATTGCGGAACTCGGACGCATGGACGGCATCTGCAAAGGCCGCGATGACGGGCTTCGCCAGCCGGCGGAAGTCCTTAAATTTCATTTTGATCGACTTGGTGTGAGTGCACGCGTTGAAAACGATCTCATCGTCTTCCGCGAGCCCTTCTTCGACCATCACGGGTAGGCCATACAGATGGCCGAACGGCGGCATTGCTCCAAGCTGGCAATCCGGAAAGAGCACCTCGAGGTCTTCTTCGTGAGCGAGAAGAACGTTTTTCGCTCCGAACACTCGTCTGATCATCTGCTGGTTAATTCGTTGATCGGAACGAAGAACCGCCATCCACAAGTGATTGTCTATCCGAACGACTATTGCCTTCGCCATTTCGCCTTCGGGTACATGCGTCACCACAGCCACGTCGTGTGCCGAAAAAGCCGGGTCATGTTCAATCACCTGATAATCGACTTTGTTACTGTTCAGATATCGCAACAGATCAGTCATTTTCGCCATGGCTGCCTCCCTGTGAATGGAAGTGTGTTCTCTCAGCAATGCCTTGTGCGTCAGGGATCGTGTTCGCCAGACCACTCTGCATGTGACAGGTCAGCTACTCGATCTCCAAGCGGATGAAATGGGTTGCGCACGATATACACGGATCATAGTTGCGAATCGCCTGCTCGCATTGCCACGTAAGCTTCTCCTGCGTTAGGTTCAAGCGAGGCGGAACGAACTCCCTCAGATCCTGTTCCATCGTCTTCTGGTTCTGGGATGTCGGGGGTACGATCTTCGCATCCGTGATCAGACCTTTTTCGTTCATTCGATAGCGATGGTACAGGAAGCCACGTGGGGCTTCTGTACATCCATATCCTATCGAGGGCTTCGGTTGCACATCGACTGAGGGAGCCTCAGGCATTTCATAGTCCTGAATGATACGGAGGGCTTCTTCGCAGGCGTAGACGGTTTCCACGCTGCGCACAATGATGCTCTTGAACGGATTCGTTATGGGCGGAACAAGACCGACAGACTTCGCGGCTTCCTGGGCAGTGGGCGTAAGTCGGTCAAAGTTCAGATTGAACCGTGCCAACGGCCCGACATGATATGCCCCGCGTGCCCTCAACACTGAATGCAGTGCGTTTGAATGGGAAACGTGCTCCTCGGCAAAGTAATTCTCGTATTCCGCTATCGGGATATTGAGACCCTTGTTCGACACGAGCCTGCCTTCATTGAAGGGATATTCGCTGTCGTGGCGCAAGGACACAAATTCATAATCGCGTTCGAAATCAGGGAACGGAAATGTCGCCGTCAATTGTACTGCCTCGAGGGCAGCATCTCGAGCCCACTTCAATCGATCGACCAGAGCATTGAATTCGGATTTCGTCGGCACCCGATAGAACCCACCGACCTTCACATTGATGGGATGGATCTCCCGTCCGCCAACCAGAGCAACAAGTTCGTTGCCGATCTTCTTCAGTTTGAGAGCTTTTTTGACGACGTCGCCATGGTCGCGCGCCATTTGAAGAACGTCTTCATATCCGAGGAAATCGGGTGCATGCAGCATGAACACATGAAGCGCATGACTTTCGATCCATTCTCCGCAATAGATGAGACGCCGAAGAGCTCTGAGCTGACCTGAAACCGTCACGCCGCAGGCGTTTTCCATAGCGTGGATGGAACTCATCTGATACGCAACAGGACAAATGCCGCAAATACGAGCGGTGATATCCGGCGCTTCTGTGAAATACCTTCCCCTGAGGAATGCTTCAAAAAACCGCGGTGGTTCAAAGATGTCAAACTTGACGTCCGTGACGGCCTTATCTTGAATCTTGATGGATATCCCCCCCTCACCTTCCACTCTGGCGAGGTAGTCAACCTTGATTGATCTACTTTTCATGCGCTTCGCTTTCTTTCCGGAACGATTCCGCGTATGCGTTATAGCTACGAAAGAGCCTGAGAAGATCTGGATTCTTCATCCCGAGAGTCTTCCAGTACGCCGCCAACGAGCTGGTATTGGGTGTTTCTTTTGGCCCGAAACATCCGAAGCACCCTCTGTCGTACGAGGGACACAAAGCGTTGCATCCTGCCTGCGTTACAGGCCCGAGGCACGGAGGACCATCAGTGACAAGTCCACAGACGGTTCCACGACGCTTGCATTCAACACAGACGCTGTAGGATGGGGTGGCAGGCTTGCGGCCGTTGAGGAACGCACTTAATACTTCCACAAGTTGATGCTTGCTGATCGGGCATCCCCGAAGCTCGAAATCGACAAACACATGATCTGCAATCGCTGTCGACTTGTTCAATGTGTCGATGTAGGCCGGAGTCGCGTAGACGATCGAGGTGAATTCCCGAACATCCTTGAAATTCCGGAGTGCCTGTATTCCACCGGCAGTCGCACATGCACCGATCGTAATCAGAACCTTCGATGACCGTCTCACCTGATGGATTCGTTCAGCATCATGGGGAGTAGTGATCGAGCCTTCCACGAGTGAGAGGTCGTACGGTCCCTTCACAACATTTCTCGAGGCCTCGACGAAATTGGCGATCTCAATGTTCTCAGCAACAGCAAGAAGCTCATCTTCGCAATCCAGAAGACTCAACTGGCATCCATCACACGAAGAGAACTTCCAGACTGCCAGCTTTGGTTTTCGTTGTTTCTTCATGATTTCTCGGAGGATCTATGTTATTTCTTATTGTAAGTGCTCACCCACTGCACGCCACGCAGATGCGAAACCGGCGCAAGTGCTTAGATTTCCCACTTCACCAGCAGGTCTTTGATTTGTGTATAACGGAACACCGGTCCGTCCTTGCACACGAAGAGCGGTCCGAACTGGCAATGTCCGCAGAGGCCGATTCCGCACTTCATGTTCCGCTCCATCGACAGATAGATCGAGTCGGCTTTCACGCCGCGCTTGATGAACTCAAGAGCGGTGAATCTCATCATCACTTCTGGTCCGACAACCA
>JAPLFP010000236.1 GCA_026390585.1 Ignavibacteriales bacterium
AGCCCCCATGATAGCGAATGCAGCATTCAATCCACCGACGGTGTCGCAAACCGGGAAGCCTGCACGCAACGGATTGAGCCGCTCGTCGCCGTTGATGGCCATCTCGCCGCTCAAACCCTGGATAATCTGATCGTAGGCTGGCTTCAACGCGTCCGGACCGCTTTGACCGAAGCCGGAAATTCCGCAGTACACCAATCTTGGATTGATCTGGCTCAGCATCTCGTAAGATAGTCCCAATCGCTTCATGACATCAGGGCGAAAATTTTCGACAACCACATCGGCGGTTGCCACGAGCTTCCTGAATATCTCCTTTCCCTCGGGTGCTTTAAGGTTGAGGGTCATTGATTTCTTGTTTGCATTTTGAGCAAGGAAACTCGTCCCCATCAGCATCTGATTGTATTTCGGGACACATCCGAGTTTCCGGGCGAGGTCGCCGTCGGTGGGGTTTTCGATCTTGATGACCTCGGCGCCGCAGAGCGCCAGGTGCAGCGTGGCAAACGGACCCGACAATACGTTGGTCAGGTCAAGAACTCGAACTCCTTCGAGGAGCTTCATTGACAATCCATCCTTCTCTGGTTCTAGTTTGTGGTGGCGGTCCTCAGTGGTCCGGTCTTGTAGACCAGGCCTGGCATTTCTCGATTGAAGAACATGGCAACGTCCTTCGCGAGCATGATAAGTTTTTCGACGTCGATCTCCTGGCGCTTTCCAAGCCGATGAAGAAAGTGAACAAAATCTTCCGTGCAGACATTTCCTGCGGCGACCTTTGTGAATGGGCAACCTCCGAGTCCTGCGAAGGAGGATTCGAAGTACCTAACACCGACATCCATTGCAGCAACGCAGTTGGCAATGCCCATTCCGTAGGTGTTATGGAAATGACATGTGCACTCCACGTTGGGGTCGAGCTTGAGAATCTCCTCGAACATACGTCGCACCTGGTATGGCTGAGCGTGTCCGGCCGTATCCGCCAGGGAAATGTTCTTCAGGCCGACCTGCAAGTACTTCGCAACGATGGTGAGCACGCGTTCGTGCGGAATCGCGCCCTCAAATCCGCATCCAAACGCAGATTGAACAGAGACCTGAACCTTCTTGCCGGCTTTCATGGCGGTCTGTGCCATTGCGGTGATGCGCTGAAGCGCCTCGTCAGTCGACATGCCGGTGTTCTTTCTGCTGTGTGTCTCGCTGGCGGAGACTCCCATGCAATACATGTCAACGCCGCACGCTTCTCCGCGCTCTAGACCCTTTTCGTTCAGAACCAATCCGGAGAGGATCACTTGGCTGGATCGATGATCTGGTTCTTTAAAGAAGGCAAAGAGCTTGTCGGTGTCTGCCATCTGTGGAACCTTCTCGGGATGGACGAATGATCCCAACTGAATGATATCGACTCGAGCCTCGATGAGGGTTTTGATCCACCTGATTTTGTGTTCGAGTGGGACGACCTGCCTTTCCATCTGGAGGCCGTCGCGGAGGCCAACTTCGTGAATTACAATCTCATTCATGAGGCATTCCTCTTCCAGAGATGCTCTATCATCATCGTAGCTTTGACGCGATCGCCTGGGCCATCTGCGTTGTTGTATTCGTTCCGTTCATATCGTACGTGCGGACCTTGCCTTCCTCTATCACTTCGGCTGTGGCCTGTTCAATAGCTGATCCTTTGTCAGATTCGCCAAGCCAATCGAGCATCATCTTTGCCGCGAGGACAGTGGCGATGGGGTTCACTTTGTTGAGACCCGTGTACTTTGGGGCAGATCCATGAGTTGGTTCGAACACAGCAAGCTTGTCCCCGATATTTCCGGAGCATCCAAAACCGAGTCCCCCGACCATCTGTGCGCAGAGGTCGGATATGATATCGCCATAGAGATTCGGCGCAACGATAACGTCGTAGTTGAATGGATTCTTGAGGAGCCACATGGTCATGGCATCGATGTTGGCATCATCCATCTGGATTTCTGGGTACTGTTTGGCCACTTCCTTCGCTGTTTCGAAGAAAAGCCCATCAGTCGCGCGGACAACGTTTGCTTTGTGGACGATAGTGACTTTCTTACGCTTGAATTTCCGGGCGAAGTCAAAAGCCGCGCGGACGATTCTTTCGGAACCAGCCCGCGTATTGATCTTGCAGGAAACGGCGTACTGATCGAGGGCCAACTTGCTGAAAGGTGCAAACGGCTTTGAGAGTCGGTTGAGTGTATCTGCGAGCTCTTGGGGAACAGGGGAGAACTCGACGCCGGAGTACAGATCTTCTGTGTTCTCGCGGAACACGACTAGGTCGATGCCCTCCTTGAAGTTGATGGGGTTGCCGGGATATGCTTTGCATGGACGGAGGCAGATGTAGAGGTCGAATAACTGACGCATTCGAACGATTGGAGATCGATAGGTAAGATTCTTACTCTGTAGCTCAGGGACAAGTTCCGTTTGAGCAGCCTTCATGGGCTTCGACGTAATCGCGCCAAACAAAGCTGCGTCGACTTTGTTCAGCAAGTCGATGGTACGCTGAGGAAAAGCGTCGCCCTCTTTGCACCAGAACTCCCAGCCAATATCCCCGTGGATGTATTCAGCATCGAGGCCGACCTTTTCAAGGACAATCTTCGTCGCATCAAGTACTTCTACGCCTATGCCATCGCCAGGCAACCATGCAATCTTGTATTTTGACATAACAACTCCCTCACTGAGGATCTTTGTTGAGAACTGGAAATTCAGATGGATCGCACAGATAACAATCAACGCCCGTGCCAGAGAAAGTGCAGATTAAAGCCTGTTTTCAAGGAGAAGAATCAAACAATAGCCATCAGATACTTCAATTCGTATAAAAGACCGACTGCTTTTCCCAATCTTGACAAGTTGCATGTGAGATCGTTCGAGATGGACAAATCGCGCAGACCCGCATCAAAACCACTTTTGGCTTGACAATTCAATGACCGTGCTTTATTTTAAGACTAATTCGTCCGATATAGTGTGGAGTTTATTGTGGAAGCCTACGAGATTGAGGCAGCAACTTTGGAACGCGTTGGAATCGCTGAAGCAACTGAGCTGAAGCCCAGAGGTAAGAGAGTCGCAACTGAACTCCGAAGAAGAAGAGGCTCACCGAAAAAAGATGCGCCATCTTGGAAACGAATCCTCTGGCGCTTGAGGTATGATTCTCAATATCTTCGATCCGTAGTTCAGATAGCATTTCTGCTTCTTTGCATATGGATCGGGATTGAATTCTATCTCTTTGTTCGGTGGGGAATCTCGGGGAACAGCGCCTCCGCCGTCAGCCGGCCACCTGGGGTGGAGGGATTTCTGCCGATTAGCTCTCTCATCAGCCTGAAGTATTGGCTGCAGACCGGTGTCATCAACAACATTCATCCCTCTGGCCTCTTCATTTTCCTTGCGATCCTTCTCGTAAGCTTCTTGATGAAGAAGGCATTTTGCAGCTGGATGTGCCCGGTCGGAACTCTGAGCGAATCTCTTTGATGTGTGGAGAGAGAAGGTTCGGCAGGAACCTGCGCCTGCCTCGCTGGATGGACTATCCTCTCCGGTCATTGAAATACCTCATCCTGGGATTTTTTGTTTACGTGATCGGTACGATGGATGTCGGGAGTCTTCGGGCGTTCATCGAGAGTCCATACAACAGAATGGCTGATGTGAAGATGTATCTTTTCTTCGCAGACATTTCCTCCACTGCCGTGTGGACAATTCTCGTCCTCATTCTCTTTTCAGTGGCTGTGAAGAACTTCTGTCGGTCTGCTCAGTGTCCTGAGTCCACTGAAGATAACGCGTCAGTCATCCACCTGCATTGACTGTGAACTTTGTACAAAATCCTGTCCGTCGGGGATCAATGTGCACACATTGAAGAAAGTCTGGAGTGATGAATGCACAGCCTGTTACAAGTGCGTCGACGCGTGCCCTGTGAAAAACACGCTGGATGTCAGAGTGGCTCAGAATTCGAGACCGCTCCCTTCGTGGATCTTCGGAACTCTGGTCACGGGAGTATTCATTGCTCTCATTGGTTTGGCTATGATCACGGGGAAATGGCAAAACAGCATCTCGAGCGACGAATACAAGTCACGCTTCAAGGAACTTGATACACCCGCATACGAACATTTTGGCGCACGAGGTCATTGACATGCCCGACAACAATGGAAAGCAAGCGCACCTGCGATCGATCGAGGAGTTCTATGATCTCCTTGCTCCCAATTATGACACGATGACCAGCTTCGAACAGCGCTTCATCCAGGAGCGGCCATTCTTTCAGGCTCTGATCGACCGCTTCCATTTCCGAAGCGCACTTGACGCGGGATGCGGATCTGGTTTTCACTCATTGCTCCTCTCGCAGCTTGGGGTGGACGTGTTAGGGGTTGATGTCTCTGCTGAGATGTTGCGCCTCGCTGAAGGGCATGCAAGAGAACTCAGCGCAAGCATACGAACTCTTCAGGGGTCTTTTGAGAATCTCGGTGACCTGATCAAGGAACGATTTGAATCAGTGTTTGCCATGGGGAATTCTCTTGCTCATCTCCTGAGCGCGGCAACTGTGGAGAAAGCGCTGCGGAATTTCGCGACGGTTCTCGATCCCCATGGCGTGTTGGTCGTCCAAATCCTGAACTACGAGAGAGTCGTTACCAGGCGCGAGCACATTCAAAACGAAAAGCAGGTTGGAACCAAGACGTTTGTGAGGTCGTATGACTATGACGCCGCCGGAATCCTCTTCAACATCGTGACGCGCGAGCAAAAGAATGCAATTTCTGAAGAAAAGATCCAGACGGTTAGGCTCAGGCCAGTCTTCCGGGCCGAACTCGTGACGCTTCTCGAGCGGGTTGGATTCACTGGCATAGACATATTTGGCGGTATATCACTGGTTCCCTTTGATGCCCTCAATTCCAAAGATCTCATCGTCCTCGCCAAGAAAAGAGGCTAGCAAAGGATCTCATCTCTTCTCCTAGTCAGAACCGTCTCCCCTTTGCACCCGATGAAATAGTTATAGAATTCGCTCATCTTTGCAGGCCTATTTCTTGTTTGTAGGAATTCTTCTCGTTATTCTCTCTTTGATAAAACCCTCAAGTTTTCTTATGCTGTCTCAGTCGCGTCGAGGTACATTCCCATTCCATGATAGCGATAGTTGCGGCGTTAACCGCTGAATGGAAACACTTGGAATAGAGAACGTGACTCATCCGATATCCATGGACAGGAGGAAGGGTTATGGTTGATCACAAGGTGAATACACGAATGCCGGTGAAGGCGACCGTCGGTTTCACAGTTTTTGCGGCACTGGTGATCACTATCGGATTTCTTTACTATCGCGACGAAACATCACAATACCATCAACAAGTTGGCATAGAGTTGGACGCCTATGATAGTTTGAAAAATGCGAAGATCAACAGATGTAGAAATGAACGACTGGCTGACGAGGGTTCCTTGTCCCAAAGTCTTGCATTCGCAGATTTGTATACTCAATAACCATGATTATGCGGCTCTGTCTTTCATCGATCCCGCAGGGAAAATCGGTTTCCTCCTCGGCGATTCTGACCTTGTCTTGTCAACGTGTGGCCATGATTCCGGAACAAAGTCCAATCAACAACTCAGCGAGTTCACCCCCCTCTTACATCAAGGTGGGCGCGACCTCCATATCGACATCCTGGCTCCGATCATGAAGGGTCAGGGCAAACAGTCCGCTCTTCTGGGCTACCTTGTGTTCCAAGTTGATCCTTATCTTGATCTCTATCCGCTCGTTCAATCATGGCCGGTCCCGGAGAAGACCTCCGAATGCTTGATCGTTCAGCCAGCGGCCAATGGAATGCTCCTGTTGAACGAATCTCACCTGGTCGGGGACAGCAAGAACCTCTTCGCCGGTGGGGATTTGGATTCCCGACTTATCGAAGTGCGGGCTGCGAAGGGGGAAGAAGGCCTGCTCACGGGACAGGACTATCGTCACAGCGAAGTGCTGGCGTCGGTGAAGAGACTCCCAGGTACGGATTGGTATCTTGTGACGAAAGCCAATGCTGAGGCTATGAGTATTCCGGTGAGGATCCGTATTTGGCTCGCCGTTGTCCTGACGCTTGCGCTACTCGTCAGTGCCGGAGTAGCGCTCCTTTTCCTCTGGCGGCGGAAACTCCCTTTCGTCGTCAGCGAGTCGGAGAGCCATCATTCCCCAGCGGGTTCGTCGATGCAGCAGTACGACGCACTCTCGCGCCACGCAAACGACATCATTCTCTTGATGACGCCAGAGGGGACCATTGTCCATGCAAATGATCGGGCGAGTGAAGCCTACGGTTACTCGAACGAAGAAATGGTCGGGATGCACATCAGTCAGGTTCGTGCACCAGAGACACTTGGTTCGTTGAGAAGGCAAATTGAGCAGGTCGCCGAACGGGGCGGAATGATTTTCGAAACCATTCATCGTCGTAGGGATGGTCGGTCGTTCCCGGTAGAAACAAGCGCGAGACAAATCGAAATCGATGGAGCAAAGTACTTGCAGTCGATCGTCCGTGACATCACAGAACGGAAAAGGTCAGAAGAGCGTTTCAGCAAACTCAACAATTGTCTTCTGGGATTTGGCTCGGATCCATCCAAGAACGTGAATTCGCTTGTGGAGCTATGTGGGCAGCAGATGGGTGCGGCAAGTGCATTATACAATCGACTGGATGGGGAGCTCCTTTGTTCTGTTGGCCAATGGAACGTCTCAGAAGACTATCAGCCTGTGGACGATGCGAAGGGACATGTTTGCTCTGCTCTGATCAAATCCGGGCGTAAAGACCTCATGGTTGTGCGCAACTTGCAGGATACGGACTATGCCCGGACGGATCCTAACGTCTCGCGCTATGACCTGAAAACGTATGTCGGAAAAGGAGTGCGGTTTGGAGATGCAACCATTGGATCCCTTTGTGTCGTGTTCCAGGAAGACTATGTTCCTTCAGACGATGATGAGAAACTCATGGGGATTATTGCCTCGGCCATCGGAGTCGAAGAAAACCGGCGTTTCAAGGAAGATGCACTTCGCGAGAGCGAAGACCGCTATCGAAAGCTCGTAGAGTTTTCGCCGGATGCGATCGCTGTGCATGTCGACGGTCGTTTTGTGTTTGTCAATCATGCCGGTGTCAAGATGATTGGCGCAATCGACATGAGTGAATTGATCGGGAAGCCTATCCTGGACATTGTTCACCCTGACTATAAAGAACTCGTGATCGCGAGGGCATTTCAGTCACGGGAGAAACGGGCTGAACAACCGTTTGCCGAGGAAAAGTTCGTCCGCTTCGACGGGTCGACGTTCGACGTTGAGGTAGCGACAACTCCAATAACATACGGAGGGAAAGCTGCAACGCTTGTAGTTGCACGTGACCTGGAAGATCGTCACCGCGAGCAAGAAGAGTTGACCAGACTCCGCGAGGCTGTTGAGACTTCAGGGGAAATTGTCTTCACAACCAACGCCGAAGGCATGATCACGTTTGTGAATCCCGAGTTTGTGCGCATCTATGGATACGAGCCTGGTGAGGTTGTGGGGAAGGTGACACCGAGGATCCTCAAGAGCGGAACAATGGAACGAACAAGGTATGATAATTTCTGGAGGGTACTCCTTCAGAAACAGGTGGTCAGGGGAGAGATGATTAACAAGACAAAAGACGGTCGTTTGATTACAGTCGAGGGATCTGCGAGTCCCATTGTGGGCAAGACGGGTTCTGTTCTGGGATACCTGGCGATCCAGAGAGATGTCTCCGACCGAAAGCGCGTGGAAGAGGCTCTTCGAAAGTCAGAAGAAAGCTATCGGGGATTGTTCAACAGTGTCAGCGATGCGATCTATATTCAAGATCGAGAGGGGAAATTTCTGGATGTGAATCAAGGTGCGTTGACGATGTACGGTCATCCGCGGGAATTCTTCATTGGTAACACTCCGGTTGCATTGGCTGCCCCGGGAATGAACGATTTGGAGAAGACTCTGGAAGCGGTGAAGAAGACGTTTGAGGGAATTCCCCAGCGTTTCGAATGGTGGGGGGTGCGGAAGGACGGCAGCGTGTTTCCGAAGGAGGTCCGGCTGAACCGCAGTGTCTACTTTGGACAGGACGTTGTCGTGGCACTTGCTCAGGATATCACGGAACGGAAGAAGGCTGAAGAGACAATTCGAAGATCTGATCTCAGGTTTCGTCGGGTATGGGGAAGTTCAAAAGACGGCATGCGCATTCTCGATGAGCACGGATCCTTTGTCATGGTAAACGAAGCCTTCTGTCAGCTTGTGGGTATGGAGGAGAACGATCTGCTCGGAAAGCCCTTTACTGCTGCCTATAGCTTGCAGAATCAGGCGCAGGATGAGGAAGATGTCAAGATTTTTCAGCAGAGGTTTCAAACCCACTCATTTGCTTCTCATCAGGAAGTGGAGCTTGACCTCAGAACAGGGAAGTGCATTCTTGTTGAGCTCTCAAATGCCATGATGGAAATGGAAAATGAAGCGCCGCTTCTCTTGAGTATTTTCAGAGATTTCACAGAACGCAGGGAATCCGAAAGGAAGCTCCGTGAAAGCGAAGAGAAATTCCGGTCTCTCTCAGAACAGTCTCCCAATATGATTTACATCAACAAAGGCGGGAGGATTGTCTACGCCAATCAGCGATGCGTCGACGTCATGGGCTATTCGAAAGAAGAGTTCTGTTCCGAGGATTTCAACTTTCTTTCCTTGATTGCCCCGGAACACATCTCGACCGTGCGAAAGAACTTTGCCCGGCACGCGGTCGGAGAAGAAATCAATCCCTATGAGTACGCCCTGTACACAAAGGAGCGAAAAAGGGTTGTCGGTCTCCACACAACAAAGCTCATTGACTATGAGGGGGGGAATGCAATACTTGGAATCATCACTGATGTCACCGGAACTCGCCATGTGGAAGAGGAGCTCCGCAAACTCCAGCAGGCCGTGGAACAGAGTCCCTCATCGATCATTATCACGGACGTTGACGGCAACATTGAATATGCCAACCCACGATTCTCGGAAGTCACAGGGTACAAGCTGGAAGAAGCGATCGGACAGAATCCGAGGATCCTGAAATCAGGTCACACCCCGACAGAAGAATACGCGATACTCTGGGAGACGATCAGGGCTGGCAAGGAATGGCGTGGGGAATTTCAGAACAAGAAAAAGGATGGCGATCTCTTTTGGGAGCAAGCTTCCATTTCTCCTATCAGAGATGCGGCGGGCAACACAACACATTTCCTGGCCGTCAAAGAAGATATCACCAAGAGAAAGATGCTCGAACTACAACTCTGGCAAGCCCAGAAGATGGAGAGCATCGGCACGCTCGCCAGCGGAGTTGCGCATGATTTCAATAACATTCTCGGAATCATCCTTGGCTATGCCAGTCTTCTGATTCAGAAACCCATGGATTCACCGAAGTCGCGTGCCTATGCGGATTCAATTGTGAAGGCCGCCGATCGCGGTGCAGCGCTGGTGCGTCAGATTCTCACGTTCGCACGCAAGAGTGAGTTCAAGCTGGAAAAAGTGGACGTGAATTCGATTATCGGAGAGTTGGCAAAGATGCTTGGAGAGACATTCCCCAAGACCATGAGCTTGTCGTTGCAGCTTGAAATAGCGCTTCCGGCCCTGTCCATCGATCGTACGCAGCTGCATCAGGCGTTGCTGAACTTGTGTGTGAATGCACGTGACGCCATGTCAGAACGGGGATCACTCACGATCGCAACGCGGCTCGTGCTTGGAGATGTCATGGGATCACGATTTGCTGCAGCGTATGGAAGGAAGTTTGTTGAGATTAGTGTCTCTGATACGGGCAGTGGAATGGATGAGGCGACGAGAACTCGAATTTTCGAACCGTTCTTTACGACGAAGGAAATCGGAAAGGGAACGGGGCTCGGGCTCGCAGTGGTGTTTGGCGTTGTCCAGGAACATCAGGGATTTGTGGACGTCGAGAGCGAAATCGGTCAAGGCTCGACGTTCCATGTGTACCTGCCGGTTCCGGAAGGTGCGATGTCCGGGATGGATGATCCACACATGATCGGCATCGATGCACCCGGCGGATCAGAGACGATCCTGGTCGTCGAAGACGAGGATCTCATGAGAGGATTTCTCGTTGCATTGCTCGAGCAGAAAGGGTACAAGGTTTTCGTGGCGACCGACGGAGAGGAGGCCGTCAAGATGCACGCTGCGCATTCGAATGAGATTGATCTGGTGCTCTCAGATGTCGGGCTTCCGAAACTGGATGGATGGGAAGCAAGCAAGCGGATGAAAGAAGTCAATCCCAACCTCCTCGTGTTTCTTGCGAGCGGTTATCTGGATCCAAATCTTCGAACAGAGATCATGAAAGGAGGAATTCGGGGTTTCGTCGAAAAACCGTACCGACCGAATGACATCCTGGAAAAAGTGAGAGGGGCGTTCGATGCGCCGTCATCCTCTAGCTCGCCTAAACCGCTGCAACTGTAAGTTGTTGAATGGTAGTAGGTTGTGGCTTCACAAAAAGATATTCCAGTTCTTGGAACATTCTTGCAAGGTCATGTGTTAAGGAAAGTGGACCCGCTCTGTTGTCCTACCTCGAGTGGGTTTCATAACAACCTCCCTGGCCCCGACGCTCACGGTGCGCGTCGGGGTTTTTATTTCCCTCCGCGTCAGATGGTACGATCTTTCCGTTCATCAATCATGGAACTGGCAGCTCAGTGGATGTGCTTCTGATGCGGAGATCACGTGTGCGGCTTAAGAGTGTGGTGAACTTCCCAGTGAATCGAGGAGGAGGCTTGCCTCTGTTTTAGTAAGACGGCGGTGCTTTCCGGGTTGCAGGCCAGCAAGGGTGAGGCCTTCCTGAGCGACCCGAAAGAGACGTAGAGTAGGGTGACCTACTGCTGCTGTCATTTTTCGCACCTGTCTGTTACGGCCTTCGGTCAAGGTGATCTCCAGCCACGACGTGGCAACATTTTTCCTGAACCGGATCGGCACTTCTCTCGGTGGCAACTGTGGCTCTTGTTCTAGCTTCACAACCGTTGCTACTTTTGTCTTCTTTCCTTCGATCACCACGCCCGATTCTAGTTTCGCGAGTTGTTCTCTTGTCGGAATCCTTTCAACTTGCACAAGATACGTTCGTGTGTGGTCGAAGCCCGGTTCGAGCAAATGGTGTTTGGCATTTGTATCATCAGTGAGCAGGAGGAGTCCTTCACTATCGGCGTCTAGTCTGCCGACAGGATAGACATCTTTGGGAAAAGGGCCAAAATCACTCAGAGTTTTTCTCCCCGCCGAATCAGTAAACTGGGAAAGGACCCCGTACGGTTTGTAAAAGATGATGTACGTATGATTGTTCACGTCGTGCTTTCTGCCTGGCATGATCGAATCCGAGAAAAAAAATCCCCCGGGAGTAACCGGGGGATAGCATTCCCTCTAAAAAAACAAGACCTCTAGGAAGCATCTGCAACTTCTTCGTCGTGTTCCTTCAGTTCGTCGCCCCCTTTGTCCTTGCTTGAATCGATGAACCTCAGCTCTTCAGCTTTCTTGCTGAACTTCACCTTGATCTTACTTCCATGGACAAACGAACCTTTAAGGATCTCTTCAGCAAGGGGATCTTCTACGTACTTTTGAATGGCCCTGCGAAGAGGTCGTGCTCCGAACGCGGGATCAAATCCCTTGTCAGCCAGGAACTCTTTTGCGGGCGTTGTCAGCTCGATCAAAATGCCCATACCTTCCATGCGTTTCAGAAGATCCTGCGATGCAATGTCGATGATCTGAAGAATGTGATCCCGCTCGAGGCTGTGGAAAACAATTGCGTCGTCAATGCGATTCAGGAACTCGGGATTGAACACCCGCTTCAATGCGTCCTCGATGTGCCCTTTCATCGCGCTATACTTGTCCGCTTCGGACTTTGTCCCAAAGCCCATGGCACCAGTGGACTTGATGTCGCGCGTCCCGATGTTGGAGGTCATAATCAGGATCGTGTTCTTGAAATCCACTCGGCGGCCCAGGCTATCCGTGAGTATACCGTCATCGAGCACCTGCAACAGAATGTTAAAGACGTCCGGATGTGCCTTCTCGATTTCGTCCAAAAGCACAACGGAGTAAGGTTTGCGGCGGACTTTTTCTGTCAGTTGACCGCCTTCTTCATATCCGACGTAACCCGGAGGTGCACCGACCAGACGAGACACGGAGAATTTCTCCATGTATTCGCTCATATCGATGCGGATCAATGCCTCTTCGGAATCGAAGAGATATCGGGCCAACGCCTTTGCCATTTCGGTTTTGCCGACGCCGGTTGGTCCAAGAAAGATGAACGAACCAATTGGACGCCTTGGATCCTTGAGGCCTGCCCGTGTGCGGCGAATCGCCCGAGTCAACTTTGTAATTGCTTCGTCCTGTCCGACGATAACGCCTTTCAGCGCTTCTTCCATCTTGAGGAGCTTCTCGGACTCGCTTTGTGCAACACGATGGACTGGAATACTCGTCATCATGGAGACGACTTCAGCACAATTTTCTTCGCTGACATCGTAGACGATATCCTGAGCTTTCAACTCCCATTCCCGCTTGGCAATTTCGAGGTCGCTGAACAGCTTCTTCTCAAGGTCCCGCAACCGTGCAGCCTCTTCGAAGTTCTGGTTCTTGACAACCTGATTCTTTGCCTGCTTGATCTTTTCGATTTCCTCTTCGAGCTGCAAAATCTCCTTCGGCACGATGATGTTCGCAAGGTGAACCCTGGAGCCAGCCTCATCCATGACGTCGATCGCCTTGTCAGGCAAGTATCGGTCAGTGATGTACCGGTCACTTAAACGGACCGCTGCTTCGATGGCCTTGTCGTCATAGCGAACCCCATGGTGCTGCTCATATTTCGATTTGATGTTCATCAGAATCTGTATCGTTTCATCGACCGAAGTGGGATCCACCATGATCTTCTGGAACCGACGGTCGAGAGCACCGTCTTTCTCGATGTACTGCCGATATTCATTGAGGGTGGTGGCGCCGATACATTGCAGCTCTCCCCGGGCCAACGCCGGCTTGAACATGTTCGAAGCGTCGAGCGACCCGCTTGCTCCGCCTGCTCCCACAATCGTGTGCAACTCATCGATGAAGAGGATGACGTCTTTGGCTTTCTCAAGCTCGTTCATCACAGCCTTCATTCGCTCCTCGAATTGACCTCGGTATTTTGTCCCGGCGACCAATGCGGCGAGATCCAACGTTACAACGCGCTTGTCGTGGAGAACCCTTGACACCTTTTTCTGGACAATCCGAAGTGCCAGGCCTTCGGCAATGGCCGATTTCCCAACGCCAGGCTCGCCTATAAGAACCGGATTGTTCTTTTTCCGTCGACTTAGTACCTGCGCAACCCGCTCGATCTCCTTTTCACGTCCCACGATCGGGTCAAGCTTATCCTCGATCGCCAACTTTGTGAGATCGCGGCCAAAGTTATCCAGCACGGGGGTTTTTGACTTATCTTGCTTCTTCTCAGTAGGATGTTGCGAGGGAGGGCTGGACGGCTTTCCCGAGATAATATTGTCGAGCTCGTTTCGCACGACGTCGTAATGCACATTGAACTGGTGCAGGATTTGCGCCGCAATGTTATCGTCATCGCGAAGGAGGGAGAGAAGCAAATGCTCAGTCCCGATGACATCGGACTTGTAGAGTTTCGCCTCCAGATATGTGATTTTCAGGACTTTTTCGGCTTGTTTGGTCAATGGGATGTTGCCAATTGTCAGAGTGCCGCCAGAGGTTCGAACTGTGTCCTCGATCGCTTTCTTAAGCTTGTACAGGTCAACCCCCAGATTGCGCAGGATTTTGACAGCAATTCCTTCTCCTTCACGGATAATGCCGAGGAGGAGGTGTTCCGTGCCGATGTAGTCGTGTCCTAAGCGCAAAGCCTCTTCGCGGCTTAGCCGTATGACATCTTGAACTCTATTCGAAAAATTGCCTTCCATCGAAGCTCTCGCCTATTGAAAATGAACAGTGGTACATCTCATACGTCTAACAACACGCTGACAGACGAATGAGTTTCCGGAGTCAATATAGCCAATATTCAAAGTGCAGTCAAGGAAGGTGATTTCCGCTGCAAATTTTCAAAACGCTTTAAGTCAAATCTGCAGCTGTTTTGAGGGTGTTACAAACTTTTCTTTGACTTTATTGGCGAAAAAGCTTAAATTTTGTGTTACGTCAAGATGTCGAATTCGGCAAAGAATTGAGAGGCTCACTGTTGGCGTTGGAAAAAGCGACAGGCTCTGATAGACCTATCCAGGACCAGTTAGTCAAATCTGGTGATATTCCAAGGCACATTGCGATCATTATGGATGGCAATGGGCGGTGGGCGCAGAAGCGGGGTTTGCCGAGGATTGCGGGTCACCGCGAAGGGGTCAATTCTGTTCGGGATATCGTCGAGGCGTGCGGCCAGCTGGGTGTCAGATATCTGACATTGTATGCGTTCTCTACGGAGAACTGGAAACGACCCCGGGAAGAAGTCTCATTGCTGATGCGCCTGCTTCTTAAGGCCCTGCGCGACGAGAAAGACCGTCTTCATCAAAATGAAGTACAACTGAAAGCTGTTGGGGATATTTCGACGCTGCCGCAGGATGTCCAGGATGAGCTTCTCGATGGCATCGAGAAGATGAAGAACAACAAAGGACTGACGCTCATCCTTGCCCTTAGCTACAGCGGAAGATGGGATATCACAAATGCGATCAGTAGAATGTACGATGATATACGCTCCGGAGTTCTTAAGAAGGAGCAGATTACCCAGGATCTCATTACAAGTTACCTGTCAACAAGAGACTTTCCCGACCCGGATCTTCTCGTGCGGACGAGCGGCGAGCTTCGAATCAGCAATTTCCTGATTTGGCAGATTGCCTACAGCGAGCTCTTCATTTCTCAGGAGTATTGGCCCTCGTTCCGCAGAACTCAGCTTTATGAATCCATCGCGGATTTTCAGCGGAGAGAGCGCAGGTTCGGGATGGTGAGTGAGCAACTACACAGCAGCGAACCCACGGGAGAGCCACTCCGAGGGATGGAAAGGTTTGTGAAAAGTGCATCGAAGCCCTAGGCTTTTCCCCTTATTGATAGCCCTCTTGGCACCGCTTGCCCTCGTGCTTGGACAACAAACCAAGCCCGAAGCGTACAAGGTCCTCGGAATTTCTGTCGAGGGTCAGCGTGCTTCAGATCCCTCCGCTATTATCGCCAATACCGGCCTCAAAGTAGGAGACGAAATATCGATTCCCGGCGAGCAAACTCGAACAGCGATTGAACGCCTCTATGGATTGCGCTTGTTCGATGACATTCAGATTCTCATCGAAAATCGTACGCCCCAGGGCATTTACCTCCTCATTCGTGTCTCGGAGAATCCCCGGCTTGAAAAGATCGAGGTTCTTGGTAACGATGAGCTGAGTGAAGATGATGTGCTCAAGAAGATTAACCTCGTGAAAGGGCAGATCGTCACGAAGCAGGATCTCTCGAGCATCATACACTTCTTGCGTCTGAAATACGACGAGGATGGGTATCTTAACGCGGTGGTCAAGCCGGAACTTATTCGGGCAACCGATTCGTCCGGAAATCGGAGGGTGTTGAGAGTCACGATCAATGAGGGACCCAAAGTCAAGGTTGACCGGATTCGCTTCCACGGAAACAAGATGTTCGACGACGGCGATTTGAAGGGAGCGATGAAGGAGACCTCGGAACGGGCATGGTGGAAATTCTGGACAACGAACAAGTTTGACAAGAAAAAGTACGAAGAGGACAAGAAGCTCATCCTGAATTTCTATCAGAAGTCCGGATACCGGGACGCTGAAATCCTCACAGACTCCATCTCCTATGACTCGGAGAAGAAGCTCCTCGGGATCGACCTGTATATCTATGAAGGCCCACAGTATCGTGTTCGAAACATTATTTGGGAGGGGAACACGGTCTACAAATCCGAACTCCTCAGTGCGCGTCTCGGATTTCTCAAGGGAGAGGTGTTCGACAAGGAGAAGTTCGAAAAGAACTTGTACCGCACCGAAGAGGAAACCGATGTCCAGTCGCTCTATTCCGACAACGGCTATCTCATGTTTGAGGCGGTACCGGAAGAGACACGGGTGCCCGGCGACAGTCTGGATATCACGATTCACATTCGGGAGCGTAACCAGTTCCGCATCGGGCAGGTCCTCATTACGGGGAACACGAAAACGTACGAAAAAGTTATTCGGCGCGAGTTGTTCACTCGTCCGGGAGACTACTTCAGCCGGGGTGCGGTGATCAGGAGCGCACGGCAGCTTTCGCAGTTGAATTATTTCAACCCCGAAAAGATCAAGCCGGACACCAGAAATCTCGACGTTGAAAAAGGGATAGTGGACCTCGAATATGCCGTTGAAGAAAAATCGAGCGACACGTTCAACATGTCGGTCGGCTACAGCGGTTACTTCGGATTCAACGGTGCACTTGGGCTCACGTTCAACAACTTCTCCATTCATGAGCCGCTGAAGGGGGGAGAGGGGCAGCAGCTGAGTTTCGACTGGCAGTTCGGAGAGGGGAATCGATACCGGACGTTCATGATTGGGTTCACCGAACCATGGATGTTTGACACTCCAATACTCTTTGGTGTCAACCTCTTCGATCAGCGTCAGATGTTCTACTACGACATGCGTCTCACCGGTGCTTCCGTCCGGATCGGCCGGAGGTTCAAGTGGCCTGATTATTTGTTCCGTGGTGACTGGACTGTCAAGTTTCAGCGCAACGACGTTATCAACGGCGGATCCTACTATCTCGAAGGATTAACGACGCAGGTTGGAGTTTCGCAGGTCATTTCGCGCAGCAGCTCCGATAGCCCGATCTTCCCAACCCGTGGATATTCCTTCCCGGGAACGTGAATTTCCATAAACACATTTTCAGCGTCGATTGGTATATTCCAGTTATGGGGAGTTCCCGCGTTGCATTGGCTCTCTCGGGCATCTATGGGTTCATATTCGGGATCGGCTCCAATGCGAGGATCCAGCCAACGGACGTCTTCTACATGGGTGGTACCGGACTCGGTTACTTCAACACCACGCCGTTGCGAGGATACGATGACCGGTCGATTGGCCCCGCGAGCGGTGGTCACGCCATGATCAAGTACTCGGCCGAATTGCGGTTTGCCCTCGCGATCAATCCCATTCCGATCTATACGCTGTTCTTTGCCGAGGCAGGAAACGTCTGGGCTGAACCGAAGAACACCGATCCGATGGACCTTCGTCGATCAGCAGGTGTTGGTGTAAGACTCATGATCAATCCGATCGGTCTGGTTGGGTTTGACTATGGATATGGTTTTGATGCAACAACTCCGGCTCTTGGAGCACCCGGATGGAAGTTCCACTTCCAGTTCGGCAAAGGATTCTAGGTTTGATTTCTGCAATCACTCTAACCGTTCACATCAACTCGAGGATACCGTGAAGAACACTTTCATTATAATTGCTCTTGCAGCTCTCTTTGTCTTGTCCGCAAGCGTTGCTGTCGCTCAAACGACGAAGGCGGCGTTTGTCGACTCCGAGAAGATTCTTGGAGAATTGCCCGAAGCACAGAAGGCTTCGCTGGAATTAGGAGCGATGGTCAAGGCATGGCAGGATTCAGTCGCAGGAATGCAGAGCGATTTCCAAAAGCAGGTTGAGGAGTATCAGAAGCAATCTTCTGTCATGGCAGCAGCGAAGAAAGATGCAGAAGAGAAGCGTCTCAACGATCTCAACATCAAGTGGCGTGAATTCTACACTCAAAAACTCGACCCTCAGAAGGGGGAGGCGGCGCAGGAGCGTGAAAAGCGTCTGGCACCCATTCGGGAGAAGGTCCTCCGTGCCATTGAAACCGTTGCCAAAGAGGATGGATTCACTTTTGTGTTCGATCGTGCCAACGTCCTTTTCGCTGATGCGAAGGTCGACCTGACGTATAAAGTCATCGATCGCCTGAAGAGAGGAACAACTCCGAAAGGAAAGTAACTTTCGGGTGGACGGCAGAGTTGTAGGAAAGCAACGGAAATCCTTGAACGTGCAGAAAGGTGAGGTATACCTATGAAGAAAGCCTGGTGGCTTTCAATGTGTGTGATGCTTCTCGGCTCCTCGTTGGCATTGGGGCAGGCGAAGATCGGTTTTGTGAGCACCGATGCCATCATGAAACAGCTGCCTGATGCACAGGATGCCCAGAGACAGCTTGACCAAGTTGTCGTTGATTGGCAGGCCGAACTGAACAAGATGCAACAGGACTGGCAGAAAAAGTACGACGATTACGAGAAGCGAAAGCTTATCATGACCGAGCAGCGTCGCTCAGATGCAGAGAAGGAGATGCGCGATCTCGATACGAAAATTGCAGATTTTCGTAACAAGAAATTCGGACAGAACGGCGATCTTTTTGCCAAGCAAAATGAATTGATGAAGCCGGTGCAGGATCGCGTATTCAAAGCGATTCAGGATGTCGCGGTCGAAGAGGGGTATGACTACGTGTTTGACAAGAGCGGCGAAATCCTGTTGATGTATGCGAACACAAAGTACGACCTGACTCAGAAGGTTCTGGCGAAGCTGAACGTCGCCGCCGGTGTAGCGAAATAACTCTGGTCCTGCACATGACCGCCCAAGAAATCGCGACTCTATTCGAAGGTGAGATTGTTGGCGATCCCAACGTCGAGATTCGTAGGGTCGCGAAGATTGAAGAGGCGGGTGCCGGAGATCTCACCTTTTTTGCCAATCCCAAGTACGAGAAGTACATCGCTTCTACAAAGGCGACAGCAATTCTCGTTTCATCCGGGTTCGACCCATCCCGGCTACCGGCGAGCCGGCTGGTGTTCATCAAAGTCCCGGATCCGTACATAGCGTTTCTTCAGATTTTGAAACGAATCACTCCGATGCCGGATCCGTTTCCGAAGGGGATTCACGCAACATCGCTCGTCCCCACCTCCGCAAAGCTCGGATCGGGCGTCTCTCTCGGGGCTCATGTCGTCCTCGGCGAAAACGTTGTCGTTGGTTCAAACACGAAGATTGGCCCTGGATGCGTACTGGGGGATGGGTCAAGTGTCGGTGAAGAGAGTGTGATCTACCCGAACGTGTCGATTTACCACGGTTGCCAGATCGGTAGTCGGGTCATTCTTCATGCAGGTGTTGTTGTTGGAAGTGATGGCTTTGGTTTCGCTCCGAAGAAGGACGGAACATACGAGAAGATACCACAGCTCGGGATTGTGGTCATCGAGGATGACGTTGAGCTGGGGGCGAATTGTACTATCGACCGCGCCACGATAGGCCAGACACTTCTCAAGCGCGGAGTAAAACTGGACAATATGGTCCACATTGCCCACAATGTAGTTGTGGGTGAGAACACCGTCATCGCCGCACAGAGTGGAATCAGCGGCAGCACGAAGGTCGGCAAGAACGTTGTGATCGCCGGGCAAGTTGGCATTGTCGGACACATTGAAATCGGTGACCGCTCGGTTCTCATGGCGCAGTCAGGGATACCGAAATCCACGGAACCCGGCAAGGCCTACTTTGGAACTCCCGCAAAAGAGCACCTGAGGGCGCTGAAGATCGAAGCTGTGATACGATCGCTGCCGGAACTTGCGAAAGATATTGAAGAACTGAAAAGGTCGTTGGAGGAACTCCGCAACCGCTTGTCAGAGCCGAGACCGTAACCACTCATCCGGAGAACACGATGCTTGTTCAGCAACATACGATCAAGAAACCAGTTACCATGACAGGGGTTGGATTGCACACTGGTGTGCAAACCACAATGACCTTTAAACCCGCGCCGGAAAACTACGGAATTCGTTTCCGTCGGGTAGATGTTGGTGGCAATCCTGAAATACCGGCGGATGTCGACCACGTTGTCGAAGTCGAGCGTGGAACGACGATCGGGATCGGTGAGGTTCGCGTGCACACTGTTGAGCACGTGCTTGCCGCCATTGTGGGCCTGCAGGTCGACAACGTGATCATCGAGCTCGACAACATCGAACCTCCGATTGCTGACGGGAGTTCCAGGCCTTTCGTCGATATGATCCTTGAGGCTGGGGTGCAGGAGCAGGAAGCTCCGAAGGACTACCTCATCATCGATCAGCCGATTGAGTACAAAAATGAAGAAAAAGGAGTCGACATCGTCGCTCTGCCGACCGATGATTTCCGCGTCACGGTGTTAATCGACTATCATAATCCCGCCCTTGGCAGCCAGCACACCGGTTTGTTCAGCCTCGAAAAGGAATTCGTTACTGAGTTTTCTCAAGCACGTACATTCTGCTTCTTGCATGAAGTGGAGATGCTTCGGGACAAGGGGCTCATCAAAGGCGGAAATCTGGACAACGCGATCGTCATTGTCGATCGTGACCTGTCGAATGACGAACTCGACAGTCTGGCGAAGAAGCTCGGCATCGATCACGCACTCATTCTCGGTCAAACAGGTGTCTTGAACGAGAAACGACTGCACTTCGCGAACGAGCCTGCTCGGCACAAACTGGTGGATCTCATCGGAGATCTGGCACTCATCGGTGTTCCGTTGAAGGCTCAGATCCTCGCCGCCAGGCCGGGACACGCGAGCAATGTAGAATTCGCCCGCCGTGTGCGCAAGCTCTACCAGCAGAAAAAACTGGTGAAGAAGTATATGCACGTGAAGAAGGAAGGGGTCA
>JAPLFP010000340.1 GCA_026390585.1 Ignavibacteriales bacterium
CCTGTAGTTGAGATGATCGGGAACATGGCCCTGCCGCGGAAGTAGTCGTACTCCGTCCCGTCCTCTCGTACGCGGATCAAGCCCGCCTTGAGAAGGTCGCCACGGTCTAATCCGTCTTCTTTCGCGCGATGCACGAGTCCATCCCAAGAATTGAGCGAGTAACCAAGCCCGAACACCCTGATCGTCTCATCACTGAATCCCCGCTGATGGAAATACTCAAGCGCTGATCGTCCCTCGTCAGTCTTCGTCAGGTTATTGTAGAAGTGGAGCCCCGCAAAGCGGCAAACATTGTAGAGAGCTTCAGTTTCATTTTGGCGCTCCTGATCGACCTCCGTGAAGGAAATGGTTATCCCTGCCTTCTCTGCCAGAGAGCGCACAGCCTCAGTGAATGAGACTTTTTCAAACTCCATCACAAAGGTGATGACATTCCCCCCCTTCGCGCATCCAAAGCAGTGATACACCTGTTTCTCTGAACTTACGGTGAATGAGGGGGTTTTCTCTTGATGGAATGGGCAGAGGCCAACGAAATTCTTCCCCCTCTTTTTCAACCGCACATGCTGGGAAATGACATCAACGATGTCATTGGCAGAGCGGATTTCCTCGATTTTTTCAGGGGGTATTCTCATACTTGTCTTTGGAATTTAGCCAATAAACAAGGGACAAGCAAGGTTTCTGACTTATGGGACAATGACTTGCGGGCCATTTCTCCACAAAAAGAAAGCCCTTCTGCTCTTGGGGAACAGAAGGGCTTATGATGTTGCTGTTCGTCGAGAAAACGTCACTCGACAGATCTAGTACATGTCACCACCCATGCCACCACCGTGCGGCATCTGAGGACCCTTGTCCTTTTCAGGCTTCTCGACGATCGTGGCTTCCGTCGTCAACAGAAGACCTGCGACGCTGGCAGCGTTCTCCAGAGCTATACGGGCAACCTTTGTCGGGTCGATAACGCCGGCCTGAATAAGGTTTTCGTATTTTTCAGTCTGGGCGTTGAAGCCATAGTCATCTTTGCCTTCTTTGATCTTGTTCACGACCACGGAACCCTCGAGACCGGCATTCTCAACGATCAAACGAATCGGCTCTTCAACCGAACGGCGGATGATCTCAACGCCAATCTTCTGGTCTTCGTTGTCAGTCTTTACTTCATCGAGCTTCTTGATGCTGCGCAAGTATGCAACACCGCCACCGGGGACAATGCCTTCTTCCACAGCTGCACGAGTCGCATGGAGCGCATCTTCAACACGGGCCTTCTTTTCCTTCATTTCAACTTCCGTCGAAGCGCCGATCTTCAGAACCGCGACACCGCCCGACAACTTTGCTAACCGCTCCTGGAGCTTCTCTTTGTCATAGTCGGATGTGGTCTTCTCGATCTGCTGCTTGATTTCGTTGATACGCTTCTTGATGTCTTCCTTCTTGCCTGCGCCCTCGACGAGCGTCGTGTTGTCCTTGTCGATCGTTACGCGCTTCGCCGTGCCCATGTAGGAAAGCTGAGCATTCTCAAGCTTGAAGCCCTTCTCCTCCGAAATCACGGTACCGCCGGTCAGGACTGCAATATCTTCCAGCATTGCTTTGCGGCGATCACCGAAGCCAGGAGCCTTCACCGAACACACGCGCAGTGTGCCGCGCAGCTTGTTCACAACGAGCGTCGCCAGTGCTTCACCTTCGACCTCCTCAGCAATCACCAGAATGGACTTGCCGGACTGGGCAACCTTCTCGAGCAGCGGCAGAAGATCCTTCATAGCGCTGATCTTCTTGTCGTGAATAAGAATGTAAGGATCCTCAAGAATGGTTTCCATCGTCTCTGCATCCGTCACAAAGTACGGTGACAGGTAGCCGCGATCGAACTGCATTCCTTCGACAACATCCAACGTCGTCTCTGTTCCCTTCGCCTCTTCGACAGTAATGACACCATCCTTACCGACCTTCTCCATCGCGTTCGCGATGAGTTCGCCGATAGCACGGTCATTGTTTGCTGAAATGGCACCAACCTGGGCGATCTTCTCTTTGTCGTCGCCAACGGTCTTGCTCATCTGTCTCAGTCCTTCTACGATCTTCAGCACAGCGAGGTCAATACCACGTTTCAGATCCATCGGATTCGCGCCGGCAGTGACGTTTTTGAGTCCCTCGCGAACAATCGCTTGCGCAAGGACGGTTGCCGTGGTTGTTCCGTCACCGGCAACATCAGACGTCTTCGATGCTACTTCGCGTACCATCTGAGCGCCCATGTTCTCGATAGGATCGGTGAGTTCAACTTCTTTTGCGACTGTGACGCCGTCTTTTGTAATCGTCGGCGCTCCGAATTTCTTGTCAATCACCACGTTGCGGCCCTTCGGTCCCAACGTCACCTTCACTGCATCTGCGAGTTGGTCAACACCTCTCTTCAGGGCAGCCCGGGCATCTGTGTCAAAGTTAATCAGCTTTGCTCCCATAGCTCTTTATCTCCTTATTGTCTGAAATTACTTTTTGGGCATAATGGCAAAGATGTCGCTTTCGCGCATGATAAGTAGTTCCTCGCCGTCAATCGTGACTTCGGTTCCCGAGTATTTACCATAGAGCACTCGGTCGCCAACTTTGACTTCCAACGCTATCAGCTTTCCTTCATCGGAGACCTTTCCCGGTCCGACTGCTATGATCTCACCCCAAACCGGTTTCTCCTTTGCCGTGTCAGGAACGATGATGCCGCCTTTTGTTTTCTCTTCCGCGACCGAGGGCCTCACGACGACTCGATCTGCCAATGGCTTCAGATTCATTTGAGATGCCTCCTATGTAAGTTTAGATTATTAATAGACTTATGGAATCGTACCTGCGTTAGCACTCTCCATAGTAGAGTGCTAACAATATAGTGCAATTCACCGGCTTTGTCAAGAGGTGGTTTTGTTAAGAAAAACGGGGTAGCCGGAAAGAAACTGAGAGGGCGAATGGCAACGATACATCGGTTAGCGCGATCAAGCCATTTGCCAACCTTTGCATACGATCCGGGACTCTATGAGGGGGAATATCCTTCGATGACAATCACGTACTCACCCCGGGTGGGTTTACCAGTTAGTTGAGGAAGCACCATAGACAGTCTTCCGCGGACGATTTCCTCAAACTTTTTAGTGAGCTCCCGCGCGACGACGATCTGGCGATCGCCAAATGATGCCTGGATCTCCCCCAACGTCTTGAGGATTCGGTGCGGAGATTCGTACAGAATGATGGTCCTTGGCTCGGTGCGCAGAATCTCGAGCTTGGTCTTCCTTCCCTTTTTGACCGGAAGGAAGCCTTCGAAAACAAACCGATCAGTAGGAAGTCCGCTGACGATAAGCGCTGAGACAAATGCCGAGGGTCCAGGAATTGGCACAATAGGAATCCCGGAATCCAGCGCGGACTGGACAATGTGGAACGCAGGATCGGAGATGCCCGGGGTGCCGGCGTCCGAGACGAGAGCGATGGACGATCCCTGAAGAAGCTTCTCGATAAGCTGACGTGTGCGCTGACGTTCGTTGTAGCTGAAGTAGCTCAGCATCGGCTTGCTGATCGCGTAGTGATCCAGAAGGATCTTCGTCTTACGCGTATCTTCTGCAGCGACGAGGTCGACGCCGGAGAGGACTTTAATCGCGCGATGCGTAATGTCGTCCAGGTTCCCTATCGGCGTAGCCACAAGATATAAGGTCCCCGGCGAGACTGGATTCTCCATGATCACAGCCCCCAATCACGGATATAGCGGAAATCGACATTCACGGTCCGATAAGAGATTTTCGCAATCAACGGAGGTCGACGCTTGAATTGATTTCTCCGTATGAGTGACTTGACGCGATCGACAAATGCCGAATCGTACCCAAATGCCTTAAGCTCGTCATCGTTTCTTCGCTCGTCGACAAGATGATAGAGGAGAGAGTCGAGCTGAGGATAGGTACAGCCTAATTCCTCTTCATCCGACTGCCCCTCCCAAAGGTCCGCAGTGGGCACCTTGTTGACAATCATCGTGGGAAGACCAAGGTGGCGGGCAAGCTGCCATATCTGTGTCTTGTAGAGGTCACCGAGAGGATTGATGGCAGAGGCAGTGTCGCCAAAGAGAGTGCCGTACCCTACCATGATTTCGGTCTTGTTGCTCGTACCAATGACGAGTGCTTGTTCTCTCGCGGAAATATCATACAGCACAATCATGCGCATGCGAGCCATGACGTTACCCCGCCGGACCCGATCAGTCACGCGATGAGCTGCACAATAGGCATCGACCATCTCCGAGATATCGACTACCTCCGATCGGATGCCAAGCTGATCGATCACAGTCTTTGCATCGTCGACACTTTTTGGGCTGCTCGTTCGATAAGGCATGAGCACACCAATCGTGTCATCTTTTCCGAGGGCGACAGCCGTCAGTGCTGCGCTGACGGCCGAATCCACACCTCCGGACACGCCTATGACGCCGCGGTGAAAGCCGGCGTTCTTCGTCTCGTCACGGACGAATTGCACCAGCAGGTCGTTGACCACCTTCACATCAAGGTCGAGACCGCTTCTAGGATCGTGTTGGTTTGTCTCCACGCGTCTCTTTCAGGTCCGCGGTGCAGCGTTAGTCGCCCTGGCTGATTTCGATGAGTGCATCATGAATGATACTCAGCCCTTCGTCAAGTTCACCTTTGCTAATGTTC